>NZ_JAFEJX010000018.1:0-38686 GCF_018555635.1 Bifidobacterium sp. CP2
AGCGGTCATCGGATGCCCCCGCTCCCGGCGACAACACCCCCCGGATCATCAACGACAGGGCGAGACAGTCATACCGGAACCGGCGACCCGGCCCCGACCACCGGGACCTACCAAACATGGTAATGGGTAGGCTTGGTGTCCATATGTGGGACCAGTGGGTCCTCTGGGATGTCTGTACGAGTCTTGGGGAATTCGCGATCTCTCTAGTTGTGCAGAGAAGTCGAAGGAGTAGTAGGGATGCGCCTACTGAGCAATACCGTCGTGCGCGCGTTGATCGCCATGCTGGCCACCGTGGCCATGCTGGTCACCGGCGTGAACATCACCCCCGCGGCCAGCGCCGCCGAGGGGACGTACAACCCCGACGCTCCCGCGGTGCAGGTCACCAGCGGTGTGAGCGTCGAGGTCTACAAGGACAAGAACCACACGCAGAAGTTCGATCCCGCCACGGACAAGGCCGCGATCGGCCAGACCCTCTACGGCCAGATCAGCTTCGACTTCTCCGACGCGCAGAAGCCCACGCTCGCCAGCCCCAACCGCTCCTACACGTTCCCGAAGAACATCCAGGTGAAGGACGTGAAGTCCTCCCCGTTGTACGACAAGGACGGCAACGTGGCCGGCACTTGGGAGATCAAGGACGGTGTGGTCACCGCGCACTGGAACGAGGACTGGCTCAACAGCCACCCCTCCGACATCTCCTCCTACGTGAGCTTCGACTTCACGCTCGGTGAGGACGCCGGCGGCAACAGCGACAAGGAGGACATCCACTTCCCCGGTGGTGGCGGCGACATCACTATCACCATCGACAAGTCCAGGGTGAGCGGTGAGAAGGACTATGAGGTCAACGACGACGGCACCGTCACGTTCACCGTCACCCTCAAGCCCCAGTTCGCCGTGAAGAACATGGTCGTCACCGACACCATGGGCTCCAACTTCACCTTCGTGCCCGGCAGCTTCCAGCTCGACGGCAAGGACGTCAACGCCACCATCGACGGCCAGAAGGCCACCATCGACCTCGGCGACCTCGCCAAGGCCGACAAGAACGGCTACCAGCTCACCTACAAGGCGCAGCTCACCGACGAGGCCAAGCAGAAGCTCGCCAACGGCGAGAAGCTCAACGACGCCCAGAACACCGCCAACTGGACGTGGGACGGCGCCGACAAGCCCGGCGAGGCCGACGTCACCCCGAACCTCAGCTACAAGATGGTGCAGAAGTCCAACGGCTCCGGCACCGCCTCCGACATCAAGTGGACCGTCAAGCTCAATTCCGGCAACCTCAAGGCGGACATGGGCAACTACGTGTTCAAGGACTCCATCAAGGACGGCCAGCACTACACCGGCTCCTACACCGTGAAGGACGCCAACGGCGACACGGTCGCCACCGGCAAGCTCGACAGCTCGGCCAAGGACTTCAGCTACACGTTCCCGGCCGACGCCGGCGCGCAGCAGTACACCATCGAATACCACACCGCGCTCGACGACGCTTCGTCGACCGCCACAGTGGACAACCACGCCGAAGTGACTCCGCCTGACGACAAGCACCCCGGCGGCAGCGACGACGGCTCCTACACGCCGAAGGACGACAACACATACGTCACCAAGAAGCTCGACACCGACAAGACCGCTGCCGCGGCGGACGGCAAGGCCACGTGGACGTCCACCATCGAATTCTCCAAGATGGCCGCCGACACCGACCCGTCCAAGGTGACGTTCACCGACAAGCTCTCCGAGCCCGACGGCGCCACGTTCACGTTCGACGGCGAACCGACGCTCACCCTCGGCGGCACGACGCTCGTCAAGGACAATGACTACACGCTGTCCTTCAACAAGACCAACGACCAGTTCACCATCACGTTCAAGGCGACCGACGCGCTCAAGGCCGCCGTCGGCAAGCAGGACGTGACCGTCACGTACTCCACCACCGGCGACAAGACGCCCGGCACGTACAAGAACACGGCCAGCGTGAAGGTCAACGGCAAGACCACCTCCGCCAGCGACTCCTACGAGATCGAGAACACGAACCTCGTCTCCAAGACCGGCTCGATGAAGTGGGACAAGGACTTCGACTGGTCGACCATCGACCCGAACGACACCACCAAGGGCGCGTGGGTCGCCACGTGGAAGGTGACCGTCAACGAGGACAACGACCCGTACAACGGCGTCGGCAAGACCGAACTCAACGGCCAGCCGATCGTCGTCAACGACACCCTCCCGAAGGGCATGAGCTACGTGCCCGGCGGCACCTACAAGGTGCAGGCCGGCTACAACCCGGACGCCCTTGACAAGCAGGACCTCGACGCGGTCATGACGAACGCGAACGGCACGCTCACCTTCACCATCCCCACGAACAAGGTCGTGCAGACGGACGGCTCCGACAAGGCATATGCCGTGCTCAACTACTCCACCGCAGCCAAGGGCACCGGTCAGGAGGTCGCTTTCACCAACAAGGCCACCGCCGACTCCGGCTCCACCCACTTCGGCGAGGATTCCAGCACCGTGACCGGCAGCAACAAGGTCATCGACAAGTCCGCCGCGCAGATCAAGGACCTCAACCACGTCCGCTACACCATCAAGGTGAACCCGGAAGGCGCCGACCTCGTCAAGAACGCCGACACCGTCACCCTCACCGACACGATGGACCCCGAAGGCACGTTCCTGCCCGGCTCGCTCACTGTCACCAACAGCAACACGGGCGCCACGCTCATCGTGTCCGTCAAGGTGGAGAACGTGACCGTGGACGGCAAGCCCTCCACCAAGCTCACGCTCACCCTGCCGGATTCCACGCCCGTCACCGTGACCTATGACGTCAAGCCCAACGGCAAGCCCGGCGACAAGGTGAACCTGAAGAACACCGCCACGCTCGAAGGCGTGGCCGGCGGCGAATCCGTCAACGACAAGAACTGGGCCGTCACCAACCCGAACTCCGGCACCGACGGCGCCGCCGGATCGATCTCCATCACCAAGACCGACGCCTCCGACCTGTCCCGCAAGCTCGCCGGCGCGAAGTTCGCGCTCTATCAGGTGAACATGGACAAGCTGTCCGGCACGAACGTCACCTTCGAGCAGGTGAAGGCCGCCGCCACGAAGGTCGGCGCCGACGTTGCCACCGACGCCAACGGCGTCGCGACGTTCGGTTCCACGAAGCCGCTCGCCACCAACACGCTGTACTACTACGTGGAAACCGTGGCCCCGAAGGGCACCGACGGCACCGAGTACAAGCTCGATGCCACGCCGCGCTACTTCATGCTCCCCGGCACGGACGACGCCGAGTCTTCCGCGGCCCTCGCCCGCGCCAAGGCGTTCGGCCTGATCGTCTCCGACGGCACGTCGTTCAACGCGTACGACGAGCGCAAGCCTGCCGCCGTGAAGGGTTCCGTCACGCTGTACAAGCAGCTGACCGGCCGCGCATGGAAGGACTCCGACGCCTTCACCTTCGACCTTGCGCCGGATACGGCGAACAGCAAGGGCGTGAGCGAAGCCGCGCTTAAGGCCGCCATGCCCAAGGACACCACCGCCACCGCGAAGAAGACCGGCGACGGCGCCGACGGCAGTGCCTCGCCGTTCACGTTCGGCGACTTCACGTTCCCCGAGCCCGGCACCTACGCCTACACGGTCAAGGAGACCGGCAAGGGTGGCAACGGCCTGACCCTCGACACGCGCACCGCGAACGTTTCGTTCACCGTGGAGCAGAACACCTCCGGCAAGCTCGAGATCAAGGGCGGCCAGGCGAAGATCGAAGGCATCGACGAGAACCACGGCGACTGGACGTTCGACAACACGTACAAGCCCACCGCGACCACGGTCTCGAACGCCATCAAGGTGCAGAAGACGCTCGCCGGCCGCGCATGGCGCGACGGCGACTCCTTCGAGTTCCGCCTGCAGCCCGCCGCGCCCACCAAGGACGCCCCGCTGCCCAAGGACGCGAAGAACGGCTACGCCTCGCTCACGGTGAAGGACGCCGACGAACACGCGTTCGGCGACATCACCTACGACCGGGCCGGCGAATACCACTACACCGTGTTCGAGCACACGCCCACCGCGGACGGCGGCGAACAGTCCCTGCCCGGCGTCGACTATTCGAACGCCCTGTACAACGTGACCGTCACCATCACCGATGACGGCAACGGCAAACTCTCCAACGGCGGCGTCGTCATGACCAAGGCTCAGAACGACGACGGCACGTCCGCCGGCAACGCTGCGGTCGACGGCAACGTCGCAGCCGTAACCAACACCTTCAAGGCGCAGGAGGCCAACTTCAGCCTGCTCGTCACCAAGCAGTACACCGACGAGACCGGCTCCAAGCCGCTGACCGACGGCATGTTCTCGTTCACGCTCACCGCGAAGGACAGCGCCCCGCTGCCCGACGGCACCACCGGCGACTCCGCCACGGCGAACGTCACCACGGCCCACGTGGCCTCGTTCGGCCTCATCAAGCTCACCTCCGCGCGTGACGACGGCAAGACCTACGAGTACACGCTCAAGGAGAACGTGCCCGCAGGCGCCGTGACCAGCGCCGACGGCAAGACCGCCACGCTCAACGGCATGACCTACGACCTCACCACCTACACGGTGAAGGTCAAGGTCGGCCTCACCGAGGACAAGGACGGCAAGCAGGTGCTCGGCTACACCACCACCATCCTCGACGAGGACAGCAACACGGTCGACGCCTCCAAGCTCGACGGCGGCCGCCCGGTGTTCTCCAACACCTACAAGCTCAACCCCGTGGACGCGTCCGTCGCCGGACAGAAGACCCTGACCGGCCGTGACATGGACCCGAACGAGACGTTCACGTTCCGTCTCGCCGCCGCCTCCGACAACACGGACGCCGCCAAGGCCGCCCGCGCCGGCCTCAAGGACGATTCCATCGTCCTCGGCGGCGACAAGAAGGCCGACACGCTCGAGACCACCGTCGCGAACGCGAAGGACGGCACGCCCGCAGGCTTCAGCTTCAACGGCCTCCACTTCAGCAAGCCGGGAACCTTCAAGTTCGCGGTCACCGAGACCGGCGACGTGAAGACCGGCACGCAGAAGGACGAGCACGTCGGATACGTCACCGTCACGGTGAAGGACAACGGCGACGGCACGCTCATCGCCTCCACCACCTACGACAACTCCAGCGCGACGGCCGACGCCGACAAGACGCTGGCCGACAAGGTCGGCTTCACCAACGTCTACGCGCCCGCCGGACACGCGTTCTTCCTGTTGCACAAGAAGATCACCGCCGCCGAGGGCGTCGCCGCCCCGGCGCTCAAGGCGGGGGAGTACACCTTCGGCCTGTACCAGGGCGACGGCACGGACGGCAAGACGCCGATCCAGACCAAGACGAACATCGCGCCGACGGCAGGCGAAGCCTCCGGCCACATCACCTTCGACTGGATCGACTACACGCCCGCCACGCTCGAGCAGGCGGTCAAGGACGGCTACGCCACGTATGACGCCGCCACGAAGACCTGGAGCCTGACCTACACCGTGGCCGAACTCGGTCCCGACGGCAAGACCCCGGCCAAGGCCGGCGACGTGAAGGACGGCATCGCCTACGACACCACGACCCGCACGGTCGAAGTGACCGTCAAGGACACCGGCAGCGGCACGTTGCAGACCAGCTACGCGATCAGCGACGGCGACCCGAGCACGTCCGACGACCCGGATTCCGAGGCCGCCGCGTTCGACAACGTGTACACGCCCACGCCCGCCACCGCCGAACTGCACGCGAAGAAGCAGCTCGACGGCCGCGAGTGGAAGACCGACGGCACCGACCACTTCGACTTCAAGCTCGAAGCCGTCAGCGGCACGCTCGCCGCGGACAAGTCGTCCGTCGCCAAGGCCGATATCCCGATGCCCGCGGGCGCCCAGGACGGCGTGCTCACGCACACCGCCACCAACGGCGACGAGTTCGGCTTCGGCCAGATGACCTACACGAAGGCCGGTACCTACGTGTACAACATCAGCGAGGTCCAGCCCTCGGCGGACGACGCCATCCCCGGCGTCAGCTACTCCACCGACCTGTACCGCGCCACCGTCACCGTGACCGACGACGGCAACGGCCAGCTGACCGCCAAGACCGTCATGGAGCTCGTCTCCAAGGTTGATCCGAACGCCAAGCAGGGCAAGGCCGTCAAGGCCGATCCCGCTGCCGGCGAGCCGGTCGCGACGATCACCAACACGTACGCGAAGCTCTCCCAGAACTGGAGCCCGAAGGTGGTCAAGCGCTACACCGACCAGAGCGGCGCCAATCCGCTCACCGCCGGCAAGTTCCAGTTCACGCTCACGCCGGTCGACGGCGCGCCGCTCCACGTGATCGGCACCGACGGTACGGTGAAGGACGTCACGAGCCTCAAGGCCGAGAACGCCGGCAACGGCGAGGCCGCGTTCAAGGACGTGCAGTTCACCGACGCCGACCTCGACGCCAACGGCGACCCGAAGACCTACAGCTATCAGATCGCCGAGGTCAAGGGCTCCGAAGCCGGCATGACCTATGACGACACCGTCTACACGGTCGACGTCACGGTCTCCGTGGACGCCAACGGCTACCTCGTCGTCGCCCCCACGTTCAAGGACAAAAACGGCGACCCGGTCACGGACGACAAGATCGACACCGGACGCCCCGTGTTCACGAACACGTACACGCCCACCAAGGTCGACGCGCAGCTCAAGGCCCACAAGACCCTGAACGGTGCAACGCTCAAGGACGGCGAGTTCACGTTCCAGCTGTACGACGGCACCCAGTTCGGCGACGGCGACCAGACGAAGCTGCTCGACACGAAGACCAACGCCGCGAACGGCGACGTGACCTTCGACAAGCTCGACTTCGACACCGTCGGCACGCACACGTACTCCATCCGAGAGGTCGTGCCCGCCGACGCCGTGAACGACGTCAAGAACGGCGTGACCTACGACCACACGTGGCAGTACGTGCAGGTCAAGGTGACGCTCGACAAGACGACCGGCGCGCTCAAGGCCGCCGTCACCGATGCGAACACCGGCTCCGGCACCGCCGCGTTCACCAACAGCTACGACGCGGCCGGCGCGGCGACGCTCGGCGCGAAGAAGGCGTTCAAGAACGCGGACGGCTCCGCACGCCCGATCCTGGAGAACGACTTCCAGTTCCAGCTGCATGAAGGCGCGACCACGAACGGCAAGGTCCTCCAGACCAAGCCGGCAAAGACCGACGGCTCCGTGACGTTCGACCCGATCGCCTACAAGCTGGGCGACCTCAAGCAGGCCGACGGCACCTACGCGAAGTCGAAGACCTTCACCTACACCGTGAACGAGGTCACGCCCGCCGACAAGGACAAGCTGCCCGGCGTCACCTACGACCCCGCCAGCCATACCTACACGGTGACCGTCACCAACGCCGGCAACGGCAAGCTCACCACCACGGTGAAGGTCGACGGCAAGTCCGGCGTCCAGCAGCCGACCTTCACCAACACCTACAACGCGGCCGGCCAGACCGCCATCGCAGGCGTCAAGAAGGTGACCGGTGACGACGGCAAGGACTACGCGTCCAGCTTCGGCGGCAAGTTCGCGTTCACGCTTACCGGCAAGGACGGCGCCCCCATCCATGTGGACGGCGACGGCTCCGACGCGGGCAAGCTCGTCGACAAGGCCTCGCTCGCCGCGTCCAACACCGCGGCCGGCGCAGTCTCCTTCGGCACGCTGCACTACACGCTCGCCGACCTGGCCGGCGTCACGCCCGCGGCCGACGACACCCGCTCCAAGACCTTCACCTATGAGGTCGCGGAGGATGCCAAGACCGTCGCAGGCGTCACCAACGACGCGACCACCACGCGCGACTTCACCGTCACGGTGAAGGACACCGGCGACGGCACGCTCGCCGTGACCACCACCCCGGCCGACACGACCGCGCTGTTCACCTTCACGAACACGTACGCCGCCTCCGCCACGCTCACCCTCACCGGCACGAAGACCATGACCGGCCGCAAGCTCACCGATGCCGACCAGTACACGTTCAACGTGTACGAAGGCACGGACGCCACCGGCACCCCGGTCTCCACCGGCACCAGCGACGCGACCGGCACGATCACGTTCGACAAGGCGCTGAGCTACACGCTCAAGGACCTTGGGGCGCACACGTACACCGTCGTCGAATCCGAAACGAACCTGCCCGGCGGCGTCACCGCCGTGACCCGCACGCACACGTTCACCGTGAACGTGACGGACCCGGACCACAACGGCACGCTCAAGCTCACCACGAGCGGCCTCGACGCGGATGCGGACGGCAACGGCGGACTCGCCTTCGAGAACAACTACACCACCACGGACTCCACCCCCATCGAGTTCAAGGGCGTGAAGCTGCTCGAGGACGGCGACTACGACACCACCCTCGCCCAGCTCAAGGGCAAGTTCACGTTCACCCTCAAGGGCAAGGACGGCGCGCCGCTGCACGTGCTCGGCACGGACGGCAAGACCACCGACGAGACCGAACTCACCGCGCAGAACGATGACGCCGGCAACGTCGACTTCGGCAAGATGGTCTACCACTTCGCCGACCTCGACGGCCAGACCGACCGCACGCTCACGTACACCGTCACCGAATCCGGCGACGTCGCGGGCGTCACGAACGACGCGGACCTCACGCGCGAATTCACCGTCACGCTGCACGACAACGGCGACGGCACGATGAGCGCCACCGCGTCCCCCGCCACCGGCGCGCTGTTCACCTTCACGAACACGTACTCCGGCGACACCACCACCGACGCGTTCGACTTCACGAAGACGCTCGACGGCCGCGCGCTCGACAAGGGCGAATTCACGTTCACCCTCACCGGCGCGACCGGCGCCGACGGTGTCGTCGCCCCGATGCCGGAAGGCGCGAAGGACGGCGTCAAGACCGTCACGAACGTCGCCGACGGCAAGATCGCGTTCGGCAAGATCACGTACGACAAGCCCGGCACGTACGCGTACACCGTGCGTGAAGCCGCCGGCGACCTCGGCGGCGTGACCTACGACGACACCGTCTACACCGTCACCGTCACCGTCAAGGACAACCACGACGGCACGATGACCGCCACGCACGCGATCACGCGCACCGCGCAGGCCATCGACGGTTCGGACGGTACGGACGGTAAGGTCGAGTCCACGCCCGTCAAGGACGAGGACGCCGTGTTCGCCAACACGTACGCGCCCGCGCCCACCGCATTCACGTTCGAGGCCGCCAAGACCCTCAAGGGCCGCGACCTCAAGGACGGCGAATTCACGTTCGAGCTGCGCGACGCGGACGGCAAGACCGTCCAGACCGCGAAGAACTCGGCGGACGGCAAGATCGCGTTCACGCCCGTCACGTTCGACAAGGCCGGCGAGTACGAGTACACCGTCCGTGAAGTCAAGGGCGACGCCGACGGCGTCACCTACGACACCACCGTGTACACCGCGAAGGTCACCGTCACCGACAACCTTGACGGCACGATGACCGCCATCGCCGCATGGTCGTCCGGCCTGTTCGGCACCGACCACAAGGCGCCCGCGTTCGAGAACACGTACACGCCGCCGCTGGCCAAGACCGGCGCAGGCATCACGGGTCTCGCCGCGCTCGCCGTGCTCGTGCTCGGCGGAGGCGTCACGGTCCTCGCCACGCGCCGCATGCGTCCGGCCGCCGCCGCCGGCGCGGGACGCCACCGTCGCTGAGCGACGCGCCGATAGCGCGGCCGAGGCCCCGGTGAGGCCGACCTGACGAAGCCCCGATTCCCCGACGTAGGGGGAGTCGGGGCTTCGTGCGTTCCGGCCCCATCGTCCGCCCGCATAGAGAATCCGTGAGCGCAAGGCATGCTGGATGCCGCATCTTCCATCTTGTCGGTGTATAGTGACGCAAGCGTTGTACCCCCGACCCGAATGCCCCCGATAATGGGGATATTCGGGTCGGGGGCGTTCATCACCACATCCGACACGGTCGGAAGCGGTGCATCGGACCAGGTGAACGACACGCCACCCCACATGACACCTCCGGCAATAAGTCGATTGGTACACCGGTGGGGCGGCGGCGGATCGCACGGACGATGCGTCGCGCACACGGAGGAGGCGCCTATGGCGGATTTCACGGACGAAGAACTCAGCTACCTCAACGGACTGTCTGCAGTACACAGCGTGAGCATGGGGCGCATCCGATACGAACCCGCATTCCGCGACGAATGCATGCGCCGCTACTTGAGGGGCGAATCCCCGGTCACGATATTCCGCGAAGCCGGCCTTGGACCGGAGGTCATCGGCCGCAAACGCATCGAACGCTGCTTCGCACGGTGGCGGCAGCAACTCCCGAAACCACTGCAGGAAGGCATCAAGCAGAGCCGCTGGTGCGCCGCCGTCGACGGCGCGGCGGGCGGCGGCACGGCGGGCGACACGCATGCCGCGGGCAGGCAGACGCACACCATCGCGGAACGGTTTCGGACGTCCGCGGCATCGTATGCCGCAGTGGAGGGGCGGACGGTCATGCAGGATCCGCAGGCGCTGCTCTGCGAATACTTCCTCGCCCTCACCTCCGCCGACACCGACCCACGCGACGCCGTCATCGCCCAGCAAGCCCAACGCATCGGCGAACTCCAACGGGAGATCGGACGCCTCCAATACGCGCTGGACGGACTGACCAAAGCCCGCGCGCACGCGAAATCCAACGCACTGCCTACGCTGGAAACGGACCGGCAGACCGGCGAAACCGCCTGACGAAACCCCGCGGCATCGCACGGCATCGCGCGGCATCGCACGGCATCGCACATAGGAAGGAACGCACATGGCGCTGTACCGCAACCTCGGACCCTACTCCACCACCGCCATCGGGCATGGCGAAATGCCCCTCACCATCGAAAACAACCGCGGACACGACGTCGGCATCGAAACCCTCCACGCCTCCCTCGACGCCGGCTGCCGCCACATCGACACGGCATGGGCCTACTACACGCCCGGCGAAGAGGAACAGACCGGCGAAAAGCTCGTGCGCGAGGCCCTCGACACGTGGAAGGGCCCGCGCGAAGAGGTCACCGTCGCCACGAAGATCGGCCTGCGCCGCGCATGGGACGGCGACAAGCCCGTCTGGCCGCGCGACGGCAAGCCCGAACACCTGCTGCGCTACGGCAAGGAATCCGCCATGGCGCTCGGCGTCGGCACCATCGACCTGCTGTACCTGCACCGCCACGATCCGGAAGTGCCGTACAACGAGTCCGTCGAAGCGTTGAAGCAGCTCGTCGACGAAGGCGTGGCGCGCGTCGCCGGTGTCTCCAACGTGACCATCGAGCAGCTGGACATCGCACGTTCGATCCTCGGCGACAGGCTCGTCGCCGTGCAGAACCAGTACTCGCCGATCCACCTCGACACCCAGGACACGCTCGATTACTGTGCCAAGCTCGGCCTCGCGTTCGTGTGCTGGAGCCCGCTCGGCGGCTACCGCCACCCGTACGACGAGACGAAGTTCGATCCGTTCCGCGAAGTGGCCGCAGCCCACGGCGTGAGCTACCAGCAGGTCGTGCTCGCCTGGGAGCTCGCCAAGGGCGACCACATGTTCGTCATCCCCGGCGCCCACCGCCCGGAGACCATCCTCGATTCGCTCAAGGCCGACCGGCTCGAGCTCTCCCCGGAGGAGTTGGCCAAGCTCGGCTGATTCATTGCCTCACGGCCGTCGCCGTTCGGCCTCGCCTGCGGACGGTCCACCGGACCGTCCGTTTGACGGTGCGGCCCGCCAAGCTCGGCTGATCGCATCGGGGCTCCAGGGCGTCACACCAGCTCGGCAAGCGTCTGCGCCGCGGCCGCGAACTCCTCCGGCGTGGTGTACGCGTAGCTCAGGCGCAGCGCGTTGTCGCCCTGGAAATCATAGATGTCGCCCGGATTCAGCAGCACGCCATGGTCGATGGCGCGCTGGAACAGACGCCCCATGCGCACCGGCTCGTCGAATGTGAGCCAGATGTAGAAGCCGCCGCGCGGCATGTTCCACCGCGCGCGACCTGCGAACAGACGGTCCAACGTCTCCAACGCGGCGTCGCGCCGGCACCTGAGCTCCATGCGCAGGCCCTCCAGATACTCGGCGTACAGCCCGCTCGTCAGGAACCGTGCGAACACCCATTGGCTGAGCGCGCTCGCGCCGTAATCCATCTGCATCTTCACGTCGGCGAGACGGTGCACGATGCGCTCGTCCGCCACGACCCAGCCGATTCGCAGGCCCGGCGCGAGCGACTTCGACGCGCTGCCGAGCGTGATGACCATACCGTTCTCGTCGAAGCTCTTGAGCGCGCGCGGCGATTCGCCCTCGAAGACGAGGTCCTGATACGCGCAGTCCTCGATGATCGGCAGGCGGTTCGCCACGCATGCCTCGATGAGCGCGTGACGGCGCTGTTCGGGCATCGTGCGGCCGGTGGGATTGTGGTTCGTCGGAATCGTGTACAGCACCGAGCCGCCGGTCCGGGCGGCTGACGCGCGGGACATGCCGGGCGCCAAGGCCGCGCCGGGGCCCGTGGAGACGCGCCCGCCGTCGGCGTCTTCGCCGGCACCCTCGCCCAGCATCCGGCCGAGGGCGTTCGCGTCGAGGCCGTACTTGTCCATCGGCACGCCGGCGAGCCGCATGCCGGCCGATTGGAACACCTGCAGCGACTTGATGTAGCTCGGCGCCTCCGCATAGACCGTCGAACCGGACGACAGCAGACTCACCGAGATCATCTGCAATCCCTGCAGAGCGCCGGAGGAGACGAGCACCTCCTCCGGACGGCACGTGACGCCCCAATCGCGCATGTGCACGGCGATCGCCTCGCGCAGCACGTCCAGGCCTTCGGGCGGCGGATAGCCGAGCGAGTCGATCTCGTCGGCGGCCTCGCGCGCCACCCGGCGCCACATGTCGCGTGGGAAGAGCCGCGGATCGATCTCGCCGGTGCCGATGCGCGTCTTCGCATGGTCGAACTCCAGACGGTTGATGGTCTGGATGGTGGTGTTGTTCGCCTTGAAGAACCCGGATGAGACGTAGTCGGCCCAATCGGGCGCGCCGGGGAGCATCAGCGACCACGTGTTGCTCACGATGCGCGTGCCCGCGCCGCGCCGGCCCTCCACGATGCCGTAGTCGGCGAGCTCCTCGATGGCCGCGATGACGGTCGACCGGTTCACGCCGAACCGTTCGGCCATCGCGCGCTGGCTGGGCAGGCGTGAGCCGATCGGCCATGCGCCGGAGGAGATGCGCTCGCACATGAATCCTACGATCTGGTCCGTGACCGGCGTGCCGGACGTGCGGTCCGGTGCCCAGTCGATGTCGAGCGGCGCGCTGCGTGCCATATGCGGATCCTTTCGTTCAATTGCCGATTCGTTGGGGTACCGATTCGCGGGGCTTCGGCCGGACGTCGATTGGTTCCCGGTTTCGTGCCCGGACGCTGACCGGTCCCCGGTGCCATGCCCGGACGCTGACCGGTCCCCGATTCCGTGCCCGGCCTCCGGCTCCCTCCCGCCGAGGGGAAGCCGGCGGGAATGCGGACTGAGGGGAGGCTCCCGTTCGTCCATCCATCACGACCTGTTTGGCTGGGTAATGGCGAACTATCTTGGCTGGTTGTCAAGTGTAATCCGATGCGTACCATAGGGCAATGGCATTGGAATGAAGCGGGTTTGTGGGAATCGCGGCCTGCAGAGGAAAGCCGGTCGAACATGGTTTGGCTGGTTTTGGCTGGGTGGTGATAGCCCAGCCAAACATGAGGAATCAGGAAAGAAGAGACGTCGATGGGTCTGTACATTCAAGGACTGACGATGGGTTTGGCGTACATCGCACCGATTGGCATGCAGAATCTGTTCGTCATCAACTCGGCGTTGACGCGCACGCGTCGCAACGCCCTGATCACCGCGTTCATCGTCATCTGCTTCGACATGGCGCTGAGTCTCTCCTGCTTCTTCGGTGTCGGTGCCCTCATGCAGGCGCACCCGTGGCTCGAGACCATCGTGCTGGGGCTCGGCGGACTGGTCGTCGTGCGCATCGGCATGGGGCTGGTCCTGCCGAAGCGCCGGTCCGGCAAGACGGGGAAGACCGGGAAACCGGGGGAGAGCAGCCTGACGGGCGCCGCGGCATCGGGGATGCAGGCCGTCTCCGGTTCCACGAGGTCCGCCTCCGCGGCGACCGTCGCCATGGATTCCGTCGCTGGCGCATCCGCATCCGTATCCTCCGCGCAGACCGTCGCCCCCGCCAAGCGGCTCGGCGTGCGCGGCCTGCTCGACACCATCGGCACCGCCTGCGCGGTCACGTGGTTCAATCCGCAGGCCATCATCGACGGCACGCTCATGCTCGGCGCCTTCGCCGCCACGCTCAACGCCGGCCAGACCACGCCGTTCATCACCGGCGTGGAGACCGCATCCGTACTGTGGTTCCTCGGCGTGACGCTCATCGTCAACGCGTTCGCCCACAAGTTCAGCCCGAAGGTCATCGACGTCCTCAACCGCGTGTGCGGCGGCGTCATCACCCTCTACGGCATCAAGCTCCTCGTCGACTTCGCGCTCGCGCTCCTCTGACGGTTGTCGTCCATGGGATTCATCGTTCTCTACGGTTGTTGTGGATTCCGCTGACGATTTCAGCTTGGGGATTCCGCTGTTCTCCGATGGTTGTCCTTCGCGGTGCCCGTCGTTCTGATGATCATCATGAGCTCCGCTGTCCTTATTATTACGATGGATGGGCGTCTGGCCGTGCTATCTGCGCTACAAGGGGTACTTTCGCCTGTTTGCGAACATCTATCTCGTGTATGAGGGGTTCCTGCAGCAGGTATAGGAGCGCGGGAGCGGCATAACCGCAATGGGGTCAAGCCGTTTTCAGAGCACGATACTTGGACTCGGTACCCCTCGTATATGAGATAGACATCCGCGACCGCCATGATGTACCCCTTGTAATACAGATTTGGCCGCACAGTCGGTTGTGCCCTTGAACCTTGCCTCGTCCCGCTACACCGCCTGCTGTGCCCGCCCGCCCACCTTGCCTCGTCCCGCTACACCGCTCTCGCTACACTGTTGGGGTGATGAATACGGATAGGAACAACCCCCTGCGCATGCGCCGCAAGCCCGAAGTACTGGCGCCGGCCGGCAACCTGCGCGGCCTCAAGACCGCCGTCGACTACGGCGCGGACGCCGTCTACTGCGGCGGCAAGGCGTTCGGCATGCGGAGCGCCCCGAAGAACCTGAGCCTCGAGGATTTCGAGGAGGGCGCCCGCTACGCCCATGAGCGCGGCTCCCGCGTCTACGTCACCCTCAACGTCCTGCCCCGCAACGCCGAGGTGGAGGCGATGCGCGAGTACATCGGCCAGCTCAAGGACACCGGCATCGACGCGATGATCGTCACCGACATCGGCGTGATGATGATGGCCCATCAGATCGCCCCGGACGTGGAGCTGCACGTCTCCACCCAGGCCGGCGTCACCAACTACGGCGCCGCGCAGGCCCTGTACGAGTTCGGTGCCCGCCGCGTGGTGCTCGCCCGCGAGATGGACCTGCAGGCGGTGCGCGACATCCGCGCCCGCATCCCCGACGACATGGACATCGAATGCTTCGTCCATGGCGCGATGTGCATGGCGTTCTCCGGCCGCTGCCTGTTCTCCAACTATCTGACCGGCCGCGACGGCAACCACGGCGAATGCGCGCAGCCCTGCCGTTGGAAGTATTCGATCGTGGAGGAGAAGCGTCCCGGCCAGTACTTCCCGATCGAACAGACCGAGGAGGGCGCGTACCTGTTCAATTCGCAGGACATGTGCATGCTCGACCACATCGACGATCTCATCGATTCCGGCGCCACGAGCCTCAAGATCGAGGGCCGTTCCAAGTCCGCGTACTACATCGCCGCGATGACGAACGCGTATAAGACCGCCGTCGACGAGTACATGGTCCAGCGTGGTTTCGAGGCCGCCGACGGCACCGTGCTCAAGCCGTTCCGCGACCGCGTGATCCGCGAGGGGGACCCCGATTTCGCCGCGTCCGCCGCCGCGGCGCCCGACGCCATCGAACGTGACGCCGACAAGGCGTTCGCCGGCGTTCCGGGCGGCGACGTGGGGCTCGAGTTCGCGGGCCCGGCGTCCGATGCGTCCTCGTCCGATGCGTCCGCCCCGTCCGGCGCCCGCTCCGCCGCGCCCGTGGAGGACGCGGCCGCCCGCTCCGCCGGCGGCGCGCAGCTCGACGAGCTGAGCTACAAGGCCCGTTCCGCCCGGCGCAAGTCCAACACGCGCGAGGAGGTACTGCCGGAGGGCTGGCATCACGCGAAGGTCCGTCCGGCCCCGCACGTCACGCTGCCCGACTGGCTCCTCGAGGAGCCGGACAAGGTGGCCCACCGCGACTATTCCACCGGCTTCTACTATCCGGAGCACAAGGTCACGCAGAACACGAATCGTTCCGCCTACTTCCGTTCGTGGATGGTGGTGGGCGAGGTGCTCTCGTGGATCCCGGAGCGCGGCGGCCGCGTCACCATCATGAGCCGCAACAAGATCGAGCCCGGACAGCTCGTCGAGTTCCTGCTGCCCGGCGAGCCGCCGCTCGCCTACACCGTGCCCGCCGATGGTCTGGAGGACGCCGACGGCGTGCCCGTGGCGGCCATCAACAATCCCGCGCACGTGTTCTCCCTGCCCTGCCCGCATGAGGTGCCGGAGAACGCGGCCATCCGCTCGCGTACGAAGAAGCCCACGCTCAAGGCCGAATGACCAAGAGCCCCACGCCGTACCCACATCCAAGGAGACACCATCATGAGTGAAATCGACGAGACGATTCTCGACTCGAATCAGATCAGCTCCACCGACAAGGCCGGCCGTCCCATCCCGGTGACCATCCCCATCGCGCTCGCGCCCGGCGTCACCGTGGTGTACACCACGCGCCTCGGCGGCCTGTCCACCGGCGATTTCGGCAACCTCAACCTGGGCGGCAAGTCCGGCGACGACCCGGAGGCGGTGCTGTCGAACCGCATCGCGCTCGCCGAGGCCGTCGGCGCGCGCCTGTCGCTCGTCTCGCAGGTGCATTCCGGCACGGCCGTGGACGTGGACGAGCGGTTCGCCATCAACACGCCGTTCGGGTTCGACGTGTCCGGCACGCGTTCCGACGCCGACTACGCCTCCGCCACCGGCGAGGCGACCAGCCCGTCCGAGCCGTCCGATTCCTCCGATGACGCCGCCGATGCCGCGGCCCCGCGGGTCGTGGAGGCCGACGGCCAGGTCACGTCGCGCACCGGCGTCGCGCTCGGCATGTTCGCGGCCGACTGCCTGCCCGTCCTGTTCGCCGACCCGACGGCCGGCGTGATCGGCGCCGCCCACTGCGGCCGCCGCGGTCTGGAACGCGGCGTCATCCAGTCGACCGTCGACCTGATGGTCGCCAAGGGCGCGAGCCCGGAGAACATCGTGGCCACGTTGGGCCCGTGCATCTGCGGCGACTGCTACGAGGTGGGCGACGAGGTCGCCGACACGTTCGTCAAGCGTTTCCCGCTCACCAAGACCACGTCCCGGTTCGGCGGCGCCGGCATCGACATCGCGGAGGCGGCGCGCATCGACCTCGCCTTCGCCGGCGTACACCAGGTGGTCGATTCGATGCCGCGCGTCCACGCCGCCACCGAATACCTCGAGGAGGACGCCGAGCTCGCCGAGCTGTGCCGTACCGACGGCGAAGGTCCGGCGGAACTCCGGGAGCGCATCGCGGGCATCGAGCACAGCATGTGCACGTTCGAGAACCCGCTGTGGTATTCGCACCGTCGCGCCGTGAAGGCCGGCAAGCGTCATGAGGGGCGTCTGCTCGCCCTCATCGTCCGCCACTGACCCGCCGCTGACCCGCCATCGACCCGCCACTGACCCGCCGTCGACCCCGAAAAGCCGGGCCCTCCGCCGTGTACATTCCGTGCGGAAGCCTGTGGCCCGGCTCACACCCCGCCGCGCCGCGTTCTACGGTGGAGGCATTATGACCGAGAGAGAGAACCGTGATATGACCGTCGACGGCATCGCATCCGTGCAGTCCGAGAGCGCCGCCCCCGAAGCCCCAGCGCCGCAGTCCGCGCCCGTCGTGGCGGTGGTGCTCGCCGCCGGCTTCGGCACGCGCTTCGACCCCGACAACCCCAAGCAGCTCGTTTCCGTGGGCGGCAAGCCCATCGTGTGCTGGAGCATCGAGGCGTTCGAACGTTGCGCGCGTGTCACCGACATCGTCGTGGTCGTCAACCCGAAGGTGCGCGACGAGGTGGAGCGGCTCATCGGCGAGGCCGGGTACGCCAAGGTGCGCATCGTCATCGACGGTGGCGAGGAGCGCGTCGACAGCACCGCCGCCGCGCTCGACATGCTCGCCCAGGCCGGCATCCCCGACGACGCGAAGATCCTCATCCACGATGCCGTCCGCCCGTTCGTCGCGCAGTCGGCGATCGACGGCTCGATCGACGCGCTCGACGGGTTCCGCGCCGCCACCGTCGCGTACGCGTCCACCGACACCGTGCTGCTCACGCGCGACCTCGGCGACCGCAAGGTCGTCGCCCGCGTGCCCGACCGTCCGGACACGTACCGCGCGCAGACGCCGCAGTCGTTCCGCTTCTCCACCATCCGGCGCGCCTACGAGCTTGCGGCGGCGGACCCGGACTTCCACCCGACCGACGACACGCGCGTCGTCGTCGACTACCTGCCCGACGTGCCGGTCGCCATCGTCTCCGGCAGCGAGACGAACCTCAAGATCACGACGCTCGCCGACATCCCCACGGCCGAACGCATCGCCGCCGACCTCACGCACCATATGACGCGCGAGGAGGCGAAGGCGCGCATGCACGCCATGTTCGCCGGCGCCGCCGCCCAGATGCACCGCCGCTGAACGTCGCGCCGCGTCCGCCGGGCCGGCGGCGCGTCGTGACGGACCGCCAGTCCGTCCGGAGGCCGGCATGGCCGTACGGGTACACTGGGTGCCATGCAGCAGTTCAGTGTGGTGATCTCCGGCTTCGACCATTACGAGGACGTCCGCGTCAACCCGTCCTACGAGGTGCCCAAGGCGCTCGCCGAAACCGGCGTGGACGGACTCGAGGACGTGCGCGTCGACATCCACGCGGTGATCCTGCCGGTCAGCTTCGCCAAGGCGTGGCCCACCCTGCTCGACACCATCGAGACCGTGCACCCGCAGATCGTCATCGCCACCGGGCTCAAACACGCGGCGCGCGGCGTCATGCTGGAGCGCTGCGCCACCAATCTCATGGACGCGGCCAAACCGGATGCGGACAACGTGGTGCCGCGCCGCGCGCCCATCGATCCGGACGGTCCGGCCGCTTACTGGACGCGCCTGCCCCTGCGGTCCATCCTCGCCGACTTCGCGCACGACGGCATCCCCGCCACCCTGAGCTCCGACGCGGGTACGTTCGTGTGCAACTCGCTGTTCTACAACCTCCTCAACTGGACGAGCGCCCAGGAGAAAGTGCTCTCCGGCTTCGTGAGCCTGCCGCTCATCAACGAATCCCGGCACCCGCAGCACGGACTGCCGCTGCGCCAGCTCGTCGCCGCCGGCGCGGACGTGGTGCGCGAGAGCGTGCGCTACTACCGCAGGCCCAGCTCCGAGGACATCCTCATCGTCTGAGCGCCGGCAAGGCCCGCGGAATGGAGCGGGCCGCGGAACGGGGGCGCGCGGCCGGCGGCCGGTCTGCGGGAGGCCCGCGCACCCCGCAACACGCACGGTTCGAACGAAACAAGAACATGCTGTGTGAATCGCACGGTCGTTCAGCACATTCCCAGCGGGCATGGGCTAGGATGCGTAACGAACACGCCCATGGGGGACCAACGCGACCACCGCATGAATCGGACGGCCAAAAGGCCGCCGCCGGACCATACGGCCGGAACCGGAGGGGAAGCCAAGCGGGGCGGTCAATCGAGCGAGTGAGTGCGGCGGAAGCCGAAGGCAGCCGAAAGGATAGGAACATGGACCAGTTCCCGATCGTGTTGAGGGGTTACGACAAGGACAAGGTGGACGAGGCGTTCGCCACCGCGCAGGCCAGCGTGCGCCAGGCGCAGCGCACCCTCGCGGACATGCGCGAGCAGATCGCCGCCAACGACGACCGCATCCTCCAGCTCCAGGCGCAGCTCGAGGAGGAGAAGAAGCGCAAGCCCGCCGGCAACAGCTTCGCCTCCCTCGGCGCCAACGCCCAGCAGATGCTCGCCTCCGCCGAACAGACCAGCACCGAACTGCTCGAACGCGCCAAGGCGGACGCCGCCACCACGCGCAAGGCCGCCCAGGCCCAGGCCCAGACGCTCATCAACAACGCCAAGCTCGACGCCCAGCACATCGTGGAGGACGCCAACAAGAAGGCCTCCTCGCTGCTCGACCAGGCCAACACGCAGGCCGAGACCATCACCACCTCCGCGAAGAACGACGCCGCCCAGCTGCGCGCCGAGACAGCGAAGAACGTCACCGAGCAGCGCCAGACCGTCGAGCTCGAGCTCGCCAACGCGCGCGAGGAGCACAACAAGAAGCTCGCTTCCGAGCGTTCCAGCCAGGAGCGCGAGCTCGCCGACCTCAAGGCGGAGGCGACCGCGCAGATCGCCGCCCAGCGCAAGAGCACCAACGAGGAGCTCACCCGCCTGAAGTCGGAGGCGAACGACCAGATCGAGGCCGCGCTCGCCGAGGCGAACAAGAAGCTCGCCGACGTGCGCGAGCAGGTCTCCAAGATGATGACCGACGCGCAGCGTAAGGCCGGCGAGATCACCGACGAGGCCAAGGCCAAGGCGCAGGAGATCACCGACGACGCCGAAGTGCACCGCACCAAGACCATGAGCCAGGTCAACGCCGAGGTGGAGCAGATCCGCAAGGACATCGCCGCCCAGCAGGACGAAGCCACCAAGAAGGTGGGCGAGCTGCTCGACAGCCTCGAGGAGCGTCGCGCCGCCGCCAAGAAGGAGGCCGACGAGCTCATCGGCCAGGCCAAGATCGTGCGCGGCGACGCCGACTCCTACGCCGCCGCCAAGCGCGGCGAGGCGGACACCCAGGCCGCCGAGATCGTGAAGAAGGCCGGCGAGGAGGCGGACGCCCAGATCGAGGAGCGTCGCGCCGCCGCCCAGAGCGAGCTTGACGGGCTGAAGAAGCACATCACCGAGCTGCAGCAGCGCGAGGCGCAGATCACGCAGCGCGTGAGCGAGCTGCGTCTCATGTTCGCCAACGCGTTCTCCGGCTTCCTCGGCGGCCAGTCGCCCGCCGCGCCGGACGTGCCGCTCGCCAACGTGGTGCCCGGAGGCACGGGCGCCGCCACGTCCGTGGCCGAGGCCATGGCCGCCGCGAACGGTCCCGCCCCGGCTCCGGCCGCTCCGGCCGATTCGTCCGCTCCGGCGGACGCCGCCGGTCAGGACGGCGACGCCGATTCCTCCGACGCCGGTGACGCCGGTAATGCCGGTGACGCCGGTCAGGGTGACGGCCAGGCTCCGGCCGAGGCCTGATCGCCCTTCCGCCTTCCGATGACGGCCGGTCCTCGCGCGAGGACCGGCCGTTTTTTCGTCCCGCTCCCGACCCCGCGCACCGGTTTCCGCGTGTCGCGCGAGCGGGTAAGCTGTACTCCGGCATCCACCACCCACAAGGTGGCCGAAGATACGAAAAGGAGCATACGGACATGACCAATCTGCAGCCGTTGACCGGTGACGCGCTGAACGCCCTGCGCGACGAATTCGACGCGGACGGCACCAACCGCATGGCGATGAACGCGGTGACCGCCGCCGGCATCGACACCGTCGCCAAGAACTACGATCGCGCGCGTCTGCTGCAGCGTCGCTTCTCCACCGTCGTCGACAACGGCGAAGCCACCCACCAGGACCGTTCCGGCCGTTGCTGGCTGTTCAGCTCCCTGAACGTGGCGCGCTTCGTGGCCAAGAAGAACCTCGGCCTCAAGGAGTTCGAGTTCTCCCAGAACTACGCCATGTACTACGACAAGCTCGAGCGCGTCAACTACTTCCTGCAGGATGTGGCCGCCCTCGTGCGCGCCGGCGAGCCGGCCGACTCCCGTCTCGTGCAGCACCTCCTCGCCGACGTGATGGGCGATGGCGGCCAGTGGACCATGGCGATGAACATCTACAAGAAGTACGGCGCCGTGCCGAAGGACCTCTACCCGGAGACCGCCTCCTCGAAGAACACCGGCGAGATGAACACGCAGCTGCGCCACATGCTGCACACCGCCGTCGCCCGCATGTTCGCCGCGCAGGCCGCCGGTGACGACGCCGCCATCGACGCCGCGATCGCCGAGGCCCGTTCCGCCGGCCACCGCATCCTCACCATCCACCTGGGCGAGCCGCCGGTCTCCTTCGACTGGGAGTGGACCGACAAGGACGGCGAGTTCCACCGCGACGGCGAGATCACGCCGCAGGAGTTCTGGACGAAGTACGTGGGCTCCGCCGACCTCGAAAGCTATGTGTGCCTCGTCGACGACCCGCGCAAGGAGCACCCGAAGGGCCGTAAGATCGCCATCGAGCACCTGGGCAACGTGGCCGGCGGCGACGCCACCGAGTACCTCAACGTGCCGAACCAGTTCATGAAGGACTGCGTGAAGAAGATCCTCGTCGAGCAGGGCATTCCGGTGTGGTTCGGCGCCGACTGCCACCCGTTCATGGACCGCGAGTCCGGCGCATGGGCCACCGACCTGTTCGAGTACGGCTCCATCTACGACTTCGACTTCGACCTGGACAAGGAGGCGCGCGTCCGCTTCGCCGATTCCGCGATGAACCACGCGATGGCGTTCGCCGGCGTGGACGTGGCCGAGGACGGCTCCACCCGCCGTTGGCGCGTGGAGAACTCCTGGGGTGCGAAGATCGCCGACAAGGGCTACTTCACGATGAGCGACGACTGGTTCACCGAGTACGTCTACGAGGTCGCCGTGCCGAAGGCCCTCCTGCCGGAGGAGTACCTCAAGGCCCTCGACGAGGACGCCATCAGCCTGCCCGCGTGGGATCCGATGGGAGCTCTTGCCTGAAGCTTCGCTTCAGGCAAGAGCTCGAAGCTGGGGAAAACAGCCCTGTGGGCTGTTTTCCCCAGCTTCCCGGCCGGCAGGCCGGCAACTGACTGTATGTTCGTCGGTGGGCTCTTCGCGCCAGCGCGCCGAGCGGCGGACGAGAGTCCGCCGCGAGGAAGCTCTTGGTGTGCGAACGAGCTGTTTTCCCCGGCTTCCCGGCCGACCGTTCCACGTAACGGTCGGCCGTTTCTCATTCCGTGGCATCGCCGCTACAGTGGTGTCCTTGTTGCATACCGCATCGTCATCCCCGCGTCCATCGTATCCGTCGGCGGGGAGGCGCGTCGTTTCGGGAAAGGAGAGTCGGCATGGCAGCACTTCGTGGTCCGGATAGTTCCGAGGACGCACAGCGTTTGGGGGAGCAGGCCGTCTTTCCCGAGACCGTCGACGTCAACATCCGCCAGCTCGATCCGATTCCCGCGCCGCGCGCGTTCCTGAAGGAGCTGCCGCTCACGGACGCGATGAGCGATCTGGTGCTCCGCTCCCGTCAGGACATCCGCAACGTGCTGCATGGCCGCGACGACCGTCTGCTGGTCATCGTGGGCCCGTGCTCCATCCATGATCCGAAGGCCGCGCACGAGTACGCCGAGCGCCTCGCCGCCGTGAACCGCGAGCTCAATGACCGTCTGCTCATCGTCATGCGCGTGTACTTCGAGAAGCCGCGCACCACGATCGGCTGGAAGGGGCTCATCAACGATCCGGACCTGGACGGCCGCTTCAACATCCGCAAGGGCATGTGGCTTGCCCGCAAGGTCCTCACCGACGTGCTGAACCTGGGGCTGCCCACCGCCACCGAATGGCTCGACCCGATCACCCCGCAGTACATCTGCGACCTCATCAGCTGGGGCGCGATCGGCGCGCGCAACACCGAATCGCAGGTGCATCGCGAGCTGGCTTCCGGCCTGTCCATGCCGGTGGGCTTCAAGAACGCGACCGACGGTTCCATCAAGCCGGCGGCCGATTCCTGCTATGCGGCCGCGTTCGAGCATCATTTCCTGTCCATCAACCTGGACGGCCGCGTCATCTCCGCGGAGACGAAGGGCAATCCGGACTGCCATCTGGTGCTGCGAGGCTCGAACCATGGCCCGAACTACGACAAGGCGTCCGTCGCGCAAGCGCTCGCCGACCTCAAGGCCTCGAAGGCGTCCGGTCCGAGCGAGCATGGTCTCGTCATCGACGCGGCGCATGGCAACTGCGGCAAAGACGAGGTGCGCGAGGCCGAGGTCGTCGAGGAGATCGCCGAACGCGTGGCCCAAGGCGAACCGGGCATCCTCGGCGTGATGATGGAGAGCTTCCTCGTGGCCGGGCATCAGAAGCCGGCCCCGCTCGACCAGCTGGTCTACGGCCAGTCGGTCACGGATTCCTGCGTGCCGTGGGACCGCACCGAGGAGCTGCTGCACACGTTGGCCGACGCGGTCAGCGCCCGCCGCGCCCTGTAGGCCCGTCTTCCGGTCGCCGTCCGTCCCGTAATCCCGTAAACCCCATAACCACGAGCCCCGTGGCGCCTCCTTCCGTCGGCGCTGCGGGGCTCGGCTATGCTAGGGGCTGGAATAGCGAGTACAGGGAGACGAACAGACCATGCAGCAACAGCAGCCGCAGCTCAACAAGCCGGAGGATCTCAGGGCCATCCGCGAGGCGATGGAGGAGGGCAAGAACCCGCTCGTCGCCACGGACGTGCCCCGTTGGGAGGACCAGGTCGGCATCAGCCGCATCGTGAACCGCCGCGTCTTGGAGTTCGAGGTGCTGCCCACACCCGCCCAGGTGCTCGCCGACCTGCCGCTCACGAGCGAGGCGCAGGAGATCGTCGCCTACTCGCGTGACGAGATCCGCGCGTGCCTGTACGGGCAGGACGACCGTCTGCTGGTCGTCGTGGGCCCTTGCTCGGTGCATGATCCGGCGGCTGCGCTCGACTACGCGCATCGTCTCGCCAGGCTCAAGGACGAACTGGGGGAGCAGCTGCTCATCGTCATGCGCGTCTACTTCGAGAAGCCGCGCACCACCGTCGGCTGGAAGGGCCTCATCAACGATCCGGACATCGACGGTTCGTGCAACATCAAGAAGGGCCTGCTGCTGGCCCGCCGCACGCTGCTCGGCGTGCTGGGGGAGGGGCTCGCCGCGGCCACCGAGTTCCTCGAGCCCACCAGCCCGCAGTTCATCGCGGACGCGGTGAGCTGGGGTGCGATCGGCGCGCGCAACACCGAAAGCCAGGTGCACCGGCAGCTGGCCTCCGGCCTGTCCATGCCGATCGGCTTCAAGAACGCGACCGACGGCTCGGTCAAAGCCGCGTCCGATTCGTGCTTCGCCGCCGCCCAACAGCACACGTTCTTCGGCATCGACCACATGGGCCGCGCCGCCGTGGTCAAGACGCTCGGCAATCCGGACTGCCATGTGGTGCTGCGCGGTTCGAGCTCCGGGCCGAACTACGGCAGGGAGGACATCGCCGCCGCCCTCGACACGATCCGCAAGCGCATGCCGGCCGATTCCGCCGCCGCGCACGGCGTGATCGTCGACTGCTCGCACGGCAATTCCGGCAAGGACGAGCACCGTCAGGCCGAGGTGGTGCGCGAGATCGCCGCGCGCATCGCCGCCGGCGAACGCGGCATCACCGGCGTGATGATGGAGAGCTTCATCGAGGGCGGCAACCAGCCGGCCGCGCCGCTGCCGCAGCTCGTCTACGGCAAGTCGATCACGGACAGGTGCCTGTCCTGGACGGACACGGAGCGTCTGCTGCGCACGCTCGCCGAGGCGGTCGCCACCCGACGCTGGAACTGAAATGCGACGACTGTCCGCAATGTGAACAGTCTTACCATCGATGCCGTCGCACGAGTACACCTATATGGCAGCACAGCGGTGTGCGGACACCGCTGCAAGCCACAAGCCGTAACGGACCTGTCCGCGCACCCCGCATACATACGGGAACCCGCGCCACACCCGCGGGAACCACCCGAATGAGAGAAGCAAATCAAAGCAGGGGCCGGGCGCATGGGCGCGGCCCCGTAGAGGGGTATATCGATCATGTCCGCAACCGCAACCGCGACTGCAACCACCAAGGTGAAGAAGGATTCGGTTCCCGAGATCATCGCCGCATCCATGGTGGGCACCGCCATCGAGTTCTACGACAACTACTGCTATTCCATCGCGTCCGCCAGCTACTTCGGCGCGATCTTCTTCCCGGCCGCCACCAAGGCCAACCCGGCCATCGGCACGATGCTCGCGTTCCTCACGTTCGCCGTGTCGTTCCTCGCCCGCCCGTTCGGGTCCATGCTGTTCGGCCACTTCGGCGACAAGATCGGCCGCAAGACCACGCTCGTGGTCGCCCTGATGACGATGGGCATCTCCACGTTCCTCGTCGGCTGCCTGCCGGGCTACGACCAGTTCGGCATCTACGCCATCATCATCCTGTGCATCTGCCGCGCATGCCAGGGCGTGGGCCTCGCCGGCGAATGGTCCGGCGCCGCCCTCGTCGCCACCGAGAACGCGCCGGCCAACAAGCGCGCCCTGTACGGCTCCTTCCCGAACCTCGGCGCCCCGATCGGCTTCTTCTGCGCCTACGGCCTGAACCTGCTGCTCGACACCACCCTCGGTCCGGACAAGATGCAGGCCTGGGGCTGGCGCATCCCGTTCCTGTGCTCCGCCGTGCTCGTCATCATCGGCCTGTACGTGCGTCTGCGCATGACCGAGACCCCGATCTTCCGCAAGGCCGTCGCCAACGACCGCGTCGTCAAGCACCCGCTGCGCTCCCTCGTGCCGTACTGGAAGGAAGTCCTCCTCGGCACCTTCGCCATGGGCATCACCTACACGCTGTTCTACGTGCTCGGCACCTGGTCCCTGAGCTACGGCGTCAAGGTCATGAAGCCGGCGTTCACCCAGAACGAGTACCTCGCCATGCAGATGACCTCCGTGGTCTTCTTCGCGATCTTCATCCTCGTCTCCTGCATCTACTCCGACAAGATCGGCCGCAAGAAGGTGCTCATCACCACCACCGCGCTGACCCTGGTCTTCTCGCTGTTCGCGATGCACCTGCTCCAGCACAACGTGACGACCGTCATGATCTTCCTGTGCGTCGGCTTCGCGCTCATGGGCTGCCTGTTCGGACCGTGCGGCGCCTACCTGCCCGAGCTGTTCCCGACCAACGTGCGCTACTCCGGCGCCGGCCTGAGCTACAACCTCGCGGCCATCCTCGGCGGCGCGTTCGCCCCGTCCATCGCCACCGCCCTGGTGCAGAAGACCGGCTCCGTGGTGTCCGTCGGCTGGTACATGGCCATCATGGCCGCCCTGGCCCTCATCGCCCTGTTCCTCATCAAGGAAAGCAAGGACACGAACTACGAGGCCTGATCGGCCCGTCCGATTGACCACAAGCTCCCCTAAGCTCGGAAACGGCAACAATTCCGAGCTCAGGGGAGTTTTCATATGACCAGGACGATCGCGATCATCGGGGCGTTGGACGAGGAGGTCGCGCTCATCGCGCGGTCGCTCGACGGCGTCGAGCACGACCACGCCGCCAGCCTCGACGTGACGCGCGGCACCATCGCCACGAACGGCGGCGAGACCCTGCGCGTGGTCGCCACCGTGGGCGGCATGGGCCTCGTCGCAGCCGCAGCCACCACCCAGCATCTCATCTGCACGTACCGGCCGGAGGCCGTGATCTTCTCCGGCATCGCCGGCAACCTCAACACGCATCTGCACATCAACGACGTGGTCCTCGGCGGCACGCTGCGCTACCTCGACACCGACATGCGCCTCGTCGGCCAGTGGAAGCCCGGCACCGCCGAACATCCCGTCGAGGAGTTCCACTCCGACGACCGTCTCCTCGCCATCGCCGACGAGGCCCTCGCCGCCGCCGGCATCACGCACATCACCGGCATCATCGCGTCCGGCAACTACTTCGTCGACACCGAGGCCCAGGTGCGCAAGGTCGTCCACGACACCGCCGCCGACGCCGTCGAGATGGAGGGCGCCGCCGTCGCGCAGGTCGCCGCCCGCAACGACGTGCCGGCGCTCGTCATCCGCGCGCTGTCCGACAACGCCGACACCGACTACGAGGTCTTCAAGGAGTTCGACATCAGCGAGTACGCCGACACCGCCGCGCGTCTCGCCGTCGACATCCTCCGACGCATGTAGCCGTCGCGCCGCGATGCGTCGCGTCGCGTCGCACGCCGCCCGTCGTCCGTTCGGTCTGCACGTCGTCTGTCCCGTCCGCGTGCGGAAGATGAACTTCCGCTGAACTTACGTAGTCCACAACGAAACCATGTGCATTTGCCGCTACTGTGGTAGCGAACAGCACACAGGGAAGGGTGGAACCGCATGGTCTGGTGGCAGGTGCTCATCTTGGTGGCGGCGACGGCGTTCGTCGCCGGAGTGGCCGGATACCGCAACGGCACGGAGCATGGCGAGCTCATGGAACGTGAGGCGAACGAACGGACGAACCGGCACCTCGACGCGGACGACGCGCTGTTCGGCTCCGAACCCTCGGTGCGCGCCGCCGAGGAGCAGTTCGTCCACGCCATGCCGGAGGCGGTGATCCTCGTCGATGCCGAAGGCGGCATACTGTACATGGGCAAGGGCGTCTCCGGCTTCGGGCTCGTCGACGGCACGCGCATCGGCGACGAGGACGCGGTCGGCATCCTCTCCCGAGTGGTGGCCGACGGCAAATCCCGCGAACGCGAGATCGCCATCCCCCTGGACATGGCGCATGACGGCGTCATCCCCGGCAACTCCGGCCACGGCGTCCAGGCGGGCGAGACGATGCCCGCCTCCACCCGGTACCTCAAACTGCGTGTCAGCGCCATCGGCGACGACCGGTACGCCATCTTCGTGAGCGACATGAGCGAGCAGCGTCGGTTCGAGGCGATGCGCCGCGACTTCATGACGAACGTCTCCCACGAGCTCAAGACGCCCGCCGGCGCCATCTCCCTGCTCGCCGAGACCATCGGCGATGCCGCCGACGATTCGGACGCCGTACGCTACTTCGCCGGCCGTGTCGCCAAGGAATCCACCAGACTCACCGAACTCGTGCACCGGCTCATCGACCTGCAGAAGGCGCAGGACGCCGGCGGCGTCCTCGACGCACGCCGCCTGTCCGTCATGGCCGTCGCACGCAAGGCCATCGCCGAGAACCAGGTGCAGGCGGACGGACGGCACATCGCCATCGACCTGTCGTTCGGCGGCGAACCAGCGGGCGCGGAGCCCGCGGAAGGCGAGCCGGACGCGTTCGTCTCCTGCGACGAGGAATCGATCGTCACGGCCGTGAAGAACCTCGTCGAGAACGCCATCCACTACTCGCCCGAACACACGACCGTCCGCGTCGCCGTGACCGCGAACGACACGCGCGTCAAGATCCGCGTCATCGACCAGGGCATCGGCATCCCCGCCGCGTCCATCGACCGCATCTTCGAACGCTTCTACCGCGTCGACCCCGCCCGCTCCCGCCAGACCGGCGGCACCGGCCTGGGCCTCGCCATCGTCAAGCACTCCGTGGCCGACTGCGGCGGCACCGTGTCCGTCTGGTCGCGTGAAGGCGAAGGGTCGACGTTCACCATCGAACTGCCGCGCGACGTGTCCGGCGACGACGACGCGTCCGCCGACGGCGGCGCGTCGGGTGCGTCCGACGCGTCCCGCAAGGGCGACGATGCGGACGGCAGCGGACGCGAACGTCCCGCGCGCAGCGTACGCAACAACGTAGGCGACGACGATATCACGGTGATGGTGCATCGGCAGTGATGCCACGATGGGCGTCATATCGGACGTCACGGCACCGAAACGGATACGTAGCCGATTCGCATCGCAGATGAACACCCGGCGAACGGCTAGGATGGTTTTCGGAAAATCTCATGAAACCCCGATGCGGCATGACGCGGCACCAACGGGGCTTCCCGACGAAAGGTGATCATGACGCGCATACTCATCGTGGAGGACGAGGAGTCCTACAGGGAGCCGTTGATGTACCAGCTCACGCGTGAGGGGTACGAGGTGTCCGCCGCCGCCACCGGCGAGGAGGGCCTCGAACTGTTCACCAAGGGCGGCATCGACTTCGTGCTCCTTGACCTCATGCTCCCCGGCATCGACGGCACCGCGCTGTGCCGCCGCATCCGCGAACAGAGCCGCGTCCCCATCATCATGCTCACCGCCAAAAGCGCTGAGATCGACAAGGTCGTCGGCCTCGAGATCGGCGCCGACGACTATGTCACCAAGCCGTACTCGTTCCGCGAGCTGCTCGCCCGCATCCGCGCCGTCATGCGCCGCAACCAGCAGCCGTCCGGCTCCGCCGACGGCACCGCCTCCGGCGACGACCTGCCGCTGACCTGCGGCGACATCTCCATGCAGGTCGGCCAGCACCAGGTCACCGTGCGCGGCGAGAACGTGTTCTTCCCGCTCAAGGAATTCGAACTGCTCGAATACCTCCTGCAGAACAAGGGCCGCGTCATGACCCGCCACCAGCTCATCGACCGCATCTGGGGCTCCGACTACGTGGGCGACACCAAGACCCTCGACGTGCACGTCAAGCGCGTGCGCGCCAAGATCGAGGAGGACCCGAGCCACCCGAAGTACCTCACCACCGTGCGCGGCCTCGGATACAAGATCGACCAGCCGGTCGCCTGACGGCGTCAGGCGGCAGGTCGATTCGCCCGCGGGCGGCTCCCCTCCGCAAGGAGGGGAGCCGCCCGTCGTATATGACGGGCGTATGCGGCGGGCGCATATGACGGGCGTATACGCGCATCGTGCATGGACGATGCCCAACGCGCAAACTACGCCTCCACCCCCGAAAACGACGTAGGCATAAATCGCGGATTGTTCATCGTCCGTTCACCGGTTTCGGCATTCATCCCCTCGCGACGCCCATAGGCTTGTAGATGTCATGGAATGACGGGCGGCCCATACGGCCGTCGCAGGTTAGTTGATAGAGGGAAAAAGAATGCGTAACAACATCTTCGTGCGCTCCATGGCCGCGCTTTCCGGCATCGTCATGCTGGCCGGCCTTGCCGCCTGTGGTGACAACACCACCAGCGGCAGCTCCAACGGCTCTTCCGAAACCACCAAGTCCGAGCCCATCTCCGGCTCCTTCCAGGGCGCCGGCGCCTCCTCCCAGCAGGCCGCCGTCGAAGCCTGGACCGCCGGCTTCCAGGCCAACAACCCGAACGCCAAGATCGCCTACAACCCGTCCGGTTCCGGCGCTGGCGTCTCCACCTTCCTCACCGGCGCCACCGCGTGGGCCGGCTCCGACAAGGCCCTCGCCGACGACGAAGTCACCAAGTCCGAGGCCGTCTGCGCCTCCGGTTCCGCCTTCGACGTCCCGGTGTACATCTCCCCGATCGCCGTGGTCTTCAACCTCAAGGGCATCTCCGACGCCGGCAAGCACATCAACATGGACGCCTCCACCATCGCCAAGATCTTCGACGGCAAGATCACCACGTGGAACGATCCGGCCATCAAGGAGCAGAACCCGAAGCTCGACCTGCCGAGCACCGCGATCACCGTGGTCCACCGCTCCGACAAGTCCGGCACCACCCAGAACTTCGTCTCCTACTTCAAGGACGTCGCCCCGGATGACTGGTCCTACGACCTCTCCGAGAACTGGCCGAACAACGTCGGCCAGGGCGCCAAGGGCACCTCTGGCGTGATCTCCACCGTGCAGCAGGCCGACGGCACCATCGGCTACGCCGACTTCTCCCAGGTCGGCCAGCTGGGCACCGTGGCCGTGAAGGTCGGCGATTCCTACAACGAGATCTCCGCCGACGGCGGCTCCAAGGTCATCGAGGACTCCAAGCTCGACGACACCGCCAAGGGCGACAACCGCGTGGTCGTGAAGATCAACCACGAGACCGAGGCCAAGGGCGCCTACCCGATCGTCCTCGTCTCCTACATGATCGCCTGCCCGGCCTACAAGGACGCCAAGCAGGGCGAGTTCGTCAAGTCCTGGCTGACCTACGTCACCTCCGATGAGGGCCAGAAGGCCGCTCAGGACGCCGCCGGCTCCGCTCCGCTGCCGTCCAGCCTGACCTCCAAGATCAGCAAGTCCATCGAGGCCATCAAGACCAAGTGAGTCCGGTCCACGGCACGGTCCCGCGACCGTGCCCGTCCGGACGCTGACCCAAGCAATCGCCTCCGATAGCAACCATATCCTTGAGCCGCAGTCGTCATACACGGCTGCGGCTCAAGCCCGGTCAGCACCCGGACACCAGACCAGACCGCTTTCCGCTTCCCCAATTGCAACCCATCCATAAGGAGCATCCGTGAGTTCGCAAGACAAACCGGTGATGCAACCGGCCGGTGGCAAAACCGCCGACAAGGTGTTCAAGGGCGTGGCCTATGGCTGCGGCATCCTGATCCTCGTCGTCCTCGCCGCCGTGTTCCTCTTCCTGTTCTTCCGCGCGTTCCCGCTCATCGGCGGAGACCAGGCCAAGAACAGCGCCACCATCTCCAACTTCACGGGCGGCAAGACCGACAACTTCTGGGGCTACGTGCTCCCGCTGCTGTTCGGCACCGTCCTCGTCTCCATCCTCGCGCTGATCATCGCGTTCTTCATCTCCATCGGCATCGCGCTGTTCATCTCGCACTACGCGCCGAAGAAGGTCGCGACCGGACTGAGCTACGTGGTCGATCTGCTCGCCGCCATCCCCTCCGTCATCTACGGTCTGTGGGGCGGCCTGATCCTGGTGCCGGCCATCTACCCGTTCTGGAACTGGGTGGCCACCTACTTCGGCTGGATTCCGCTGTTCGCCGGCCCGGCCGCCAACCCGCAGCGCACCGTCGGCACCGTGGCGGTCGTCCTCGCCGTCATGATCCTGCCGATCATCACCTCCATGTCGCGCGACATCTTCCTCCAGACCCCGACCCTCCAGCAGGAGGCCGCCTACGGTCTGGGCGCTACCAAGTGGGAGATGATCAAGCTCGCCGTCCTGCCGTTCGGCAAGTCCGGCATCGTGTCCGCCTCCATGCTGGCCCTCGGCCGCGCGCTCGGCGAGACCATGGCCGTGTTGATGATCCTGTCCCCGGGCCTCACCTACTCCGTCAAGCTCCTGCAGGCCTCGCAGAACCAGACCATCGCGGCGAACATCGCGGCCCAGTACCCCGAGGCCGACGAACTCGGCGTGTCCGCCCTGATAGGCACCGGTCTCATCCTGTTCCTCATCACGTTCGTCGTGAACTTCATCGCCCGTAAGATCACCGAGAAAGCGAGTGTCTGATGGCTGAAGAAGCAAAGAAGAAGAACCTCGACGGCGCGCCCGTCATCGACTTCGACAAGTTCCGTCCCACCCGCTCCTCCGAGAACGCCCGCAAGCGCAAGGACATCTTCATGACCGGCCTCATCGGCCTGTCCTTCGTGATCGCCTGCATCCCGCTGGTGTCCGTGCTCTGGACCACCATCGTCAACGGTCTCAAGCGACTCAACATCAACTTCCTGACGTTCAACATGACCGGTGTGGTCGGCGGCAACCAGACCCCGTCCGGCGGCTACGGCGGCGTCCTGCACGCCATCATCGGCACGCTGGAGATCACCGGCGGCGCCATGGTCATCTCCATCCCGATCGGCATCATGTGCGCCGTGTACCTCGTCGAATACGCGCACGGCGGCAAGCTCGCGATGACGATCTCCCTGCTCGTCGACGTGATGAGCGGCATCCCGTCCATCGTGGCCGGCCTGTTCGCCTTCTCGATGTTCACCATCGTGTTCGGCCCGGGCACCATCAACGGCTTCGAAGGCTCCGTGGCATTGTCCCTGCTCATGCTGCCGACCGTCGTCAAGTCCTGCGAGGAGATGCTCAAGATCGTGCCGAACGACCTTCGCGAAGCCTCGCTGGCCCTCGGCGTCACCAAGCAGCGCACCATCTCCAAGATCGTGCTGCGCACTGCGCTGCCCGGCATCGTCTCCGGCTGCATCCTCGCCATCGCGCGAGTGATCGGCGAGACCGCCCCGCTGCTCATGACCGCAGGATACATCGCCTCCACCAACGTGAACCTGTTCTCCGGACAGATGACCACCCTCCCGGTGTTCGTCTACCAGGAGTACTCGAAGCTCAACGCGAACTGCCCGGTCAACGCGGACGCCACCTGCGTGCCCACCATCCCGATGGAACGCTCCTGGGCCGCCGCTCTCGTGCTGATCATCATCGTGCTGTTGCTCAACCTCATCGGCCGCTGGGTCGCCAAGGTCTTCGCCGTGAAGAGCGAACGCTGACGCCGGCCCGCAACATCGTTTCGTTCGGATTCGTTCGGATCTCAAGGATCTCAAGAAAATAAAGGAAACATCATGGGACAACGTATTGACGTGAACCACGAGAACATCTACTACGGCGACTTCCTCGCCGTGGAGGATGTGAACATCAACATCGAGGCGAACAAGGTCACCGCCTTCATCGGCCCGTCCGGCTGCGGCAAGTCCACCGTGCTGCGCACTCTGGACCGCATGCACGAGCTCATCCCCGGCGCGCACGTCGAGGGTGAGGTGCTCCTCGAAGGCAAGAACCTGTACGACGCGGACGTGGACCCCGTGTCCGTCCGTCGTGACGTCGGCATGGTCTTCCAGCGCCCGAACCCGTTCCCGACCATGTCCATCCGCGAGAACGTGCTCGCCGGTGTGCGTCTGAACAACAAGCACATCAGCAAGTCCGACGCGGACGACCTCGTCGAGTGGGCCCTGCGCGGCGCCAACCTCTGGAACGAGGTCAAGGACCGTCTCGACAACCCGGGCATCGGCCTGTCCGGCGGCCAGCAGCAGCGTCTGTGCATCGCACGCGCCGTGGCCGTCCACCCGCAGGTCGTCCTCATGGACGAGCCGTGCTCCGCGCTCGACCCGATCTCCACGCTCGCCGTCGAGGACCTCATCAACGAGCTCAAGAGCGACTACACCATCGTGATCGTGACCCACAACATGCAGCAGGCCGCCCGTATCGCCGACTACACCGCCTTCTTCAACCTGAAGGCCGTGGGCCAGCCGGGCCACCTCGAGTACTTCGCGGACACCACCACGATGTTCAACAACCCGCAGAACGACGAGGCCGAGCGCTACATCTCCGGTCGCTTCGGCTGATCGCGCGACGGATTACGCCGTCCCTCTAATTCTGATGCGGAGCCCCGCACCGGATGCTGTTGCCAGTATCGTTGGCCAGTATCCGGTGCGGGGCTTCCGTCGTTTTCCGGGTGGTTTTCGGCTCCGGGGAAGCGGTCCGTCATTGGTTGGTCCGATTGCTTCGCTAACTGGTCTCTCCGCGAAGCGGTTCGGTATGGGGGTGATTGACTGTTTCGCTGACGACCTTCTCCGCGAATCATCCTGTCGACTTTGTGACCGGTTGTTTCGCCGAGACGCTTAACCGCAGCGAACCGTCCTCGCTTCCTGCGCTTCCGTTGCCCCCGGCCGCGCTTTCGGTGCCTCCGGTCGTACCTCAGGCCGAGCTTCCGGATACGAAAGAACCCCATCCGTCATGCGCAGCCCGGAGGCTGAGCACAACGGATGGGGTTTGCAGGACTCACATGTGCCGGTCATGTGCCGGTCATGCGCTTATCGGCCACACGGCCACGCGGCCAAACCACACGGCCAAACCGCGCGATCAACAGCCACGCGCCCGTAGGAACTACAGGATCGCCATGCACACGAAGTCGATGATGAACAGCAGCGCCACGGTCCAGATGATCGGGTGGACCTCCTTGGCCTTGCCCTTGCAGGTCTTCACGATGCAGTACGCGATGAAGCCGCCGGCGATGCCGTAGGAAATGGAGTAGGAGAACGCCATGAACGCGGTGGCGAAGAACGCCGGGATGGCCGCGGAGATGTCGGTCCAGTCGACCTCCTTGAGGGAGGCGGCCATCATGCAGCCGACGATCACCAGCACGCCGGCGGTCGCGGCGGACGGCACGGCGGAGATGACCGGCGCGAAGAAGATGGACAGCGCGAAGCAGATGGACACGACCACGGAGGTCAGGCCGGTGCGGCCGCCCGCCGCGATGCCCGCGGAGGACTCCACGTACGTTGTGGTGTTCGAGGTGCCGCAGATGGCGCCGATGGAGGTGGCGATCGAATCGGCGAACAGGGCGCGGTCCATCTTGGAGGAGAATCCGGAGCCGTTCTCCAGCGCCTTCTCGTCCTCGAGGGAGAAGATGCCGGTGCGGCGGCCGGTGCCGAGGAACGTGCCGAGCGTGTCGAACGTGTCGGACATGGAGAACGCGAAGATCGTGACGATCACGAGCGGCAGCCTGCTCAGATCGGAGAACAGCGCCGGGAAGCCTGCCGGCGTGAAGATCGCGCCGAACGTGGTGGGCAGTTCGGAGAACGTCTGGGACAGGGACTGCGAGGAGCCGAAGTTGGTCACGCCGAACGGGATGCCCGCGATGGTGGTGATGATGATGGCGAGCAGCATGCCGCCCTTGACCTTCATCACGGTGAACACGATGGCGAGCAGCAGACCGATGAGGAACACCCACAGCACCGGGGTGTTGAACGTGGCGAGACCCGGCGTGGCGGCGGTGGCGAGACCCTTGCCGGCGGCCTTCGCGTCCTTCGGGGTGAAGGTGATGAGGCCGACGTTGAGCATGCCCACGTACGCGACGAACAGGCCGATGCCGCCGCCGATCGCCTGCTGCAGCTGCTCCGGGATGGCCATGATGATCATCTTGCGGATCTTGGTGACGGTGATGAGGATGTTGATGAGACCGCACAGGAACACCATGCACATCGTCTCCTGCCAGGTGAAGCCGAGGCCGAAGCAGACGGTGTAGGTGAAGAACGCGTTGAGGCCCATGCCGGCGGCCTGGGCGTACGGCACGTTGGCGAACAGGCCCATGACGAGCGTGCCGATGATGGCCGCGATGATGGTAGCGAGGAAGACGCCGCCCCACGGCATGCCGGTCTGGCTCAGGATCTGCGGGTTGACGACGATGATGTACGCCATCGCGAAGAACGTGGTCAGACCGGCCAGGATTTCGGTCGAGGCCGTCGTGCCGTTCTCCTTGAGATGGAAGAACTTCTCCATTTTCTCTTCTTTCCTTAATTCCTTGGGTTGTGTGGGAACCGTCCGCCGCGGTCGCGTTCGCGCTGTCGCGGTGGCCCGGTCCCGGCGAGGATCGCGACTCGCCCCGGTCCGTGCGTCGTGCGTGTCGACCGTTTCGTCGACGGACGCGCCCGCATGCGCGGCCGGTGGGAACCGTCGCCGATTATATCGCGGGCGTATTGCGCCGCCCGCTCCGGCCATGGCTAGACTGTCCGTTGGAAACGGTCGGACGGCGGCCGTGCGGGGATCCGCCTGTGGTGGCGGACGTCGGCGGACGCCGTCGGATGGCCGATGACGATGGTTGACGACGGATGACGATGGAAGGGGAACAGATGGGCAGGCAGCCGGTCGAGGTGTCGATTCGCGCGTGGAAGAAGAACGTAGTGAAGCCAGGGCGGGAGCGCGGTCGCGTGCTGCTCATGCCCGGCACGGGGTACAACTGCGACCGTCCGTTGCTGTATTGGTCGGCGCAGGCTTTGGTGGAGTCCGGTTGGCGGATCGACCGTATGAACGTCGCGAACGCGTCCGACGACCTGTCCACCGTGATTCCCGTCATCAACGAGGCGATCGACGGTTGGGTCGCGTCCGTCCGCGCCGCGTACGCCGCGTCCCTCGCGTCCGATTCTGTAGGAACGGATGTTGCGGCGACCGGTGGGGCTCGCGTTTCGTCCGTTTCTGTAGGAACGGATGCGGCGCGGTCTGGCGAAGCCCGTGTTTCGTCCGATTCTGTAGGTTCGGGCGTTACAAGGCCCGGTGAGTCGCGTGTTCCGTCCGATTCTGTAGGAACGGATGCGATGATGCCGCCCCGTTCGCCGCGTCTGCTGCTCATCGGCAAGTCGCTGACGACGATGACGTATCCGCATGTCGCCACGCGGTACGGTCTGCCGTTCGTCCTGCTCACGCCGGTCCTGCATCATGCCGATTTCGATCCGTCGGCGCGCGTGATTCCGGTGCCGCGGGTGGGCGACGACATCATCGCCGAGTCCGACGCCCCGTCCGTCGACGTCGCCAAGGCGGTGCTTGCGGCCGACTCCTCCGGCGTTGCGTCCGATGCTCTCGCGATGGGCGAGGCGGAGCTTGAGCGGTGGCGCGTCTCCCGTTACCCGGGGCCGGCTCCGTTGGTGTGCGCCGGTACGGCCGATCCGTTCTACGATCGCGTCCGCGCCAATGCGCTGACCCCGCACGTTCATGAGTATCCGGATGCGAACCATTCGATCGAGGTGCCTGGGCATTGGCGTCGTTCCCTCGACTATCTCAAGGAGGTCTCCGCCTCCGTCGCCCAGTACGCCGCGACCATCTAGCATCCGTTCGGTGAGGCGTGTGTCGCGTCCGTTTCTATAGAAACGGATGCCACGGTTTCCGGTGGGGCCCGTGTTTCGTCCGATTCTATAGGAACGGGTGCTGCGGGGTCCGGTGAGCTCCCTGTTTCGTCCGATTCTGTAGGAACGGATGTTGCGACGGCCGGTCAGGCGCATATTCCGTCCGTTTCTATAGAAACGGATGCTGCGGGGTCCGGTGAGGTGTGTGTTTCGTCCGATTCTGTAGAAACGGATGTTGCGACGGCCGGTGGGGCCCGTGTTTCGTCCGTTTCTATAGAAACGGATGCCACGGGGTCTGGTGGGGCTCGCGTTTCGTCCGTTTCTATAGGAACGGATGTTGCGACGGCCGGTGTCTAGTCTCAGCGGATAGTTGACGCATGTCTCGGGGCATGGTTGACGCCATGTCCTTGGGCATGGTTGACGCCATGTCCTGGGGCATGGTTGACGGGTGTCTCGGGGCATGGTTTACAGGTCGC
>NZ_JAFEJX010000019.1:0-37621 GCF_018555635.1 Bifidobacterium sp. CP2
TTTTTTTGTGGAGGGTTCGATTCTGGCTCAGGATGAACGCTGGCGGCGTGCTTAACACATGCAAGTCGAACGGGATCCAGGGTGCTTGCATCCTGGTGAGAGTGGCGAACGGGTGAGTAATGCGTGACCGACCTGCCCCGTACTGCGGAATAGCTCCTGGAAACGGGTGGTAATGCCGCATGTTCCGGCGCACTGCATGGTGTGTCGGGAAAGGTTTTTTCCGGTATGGGATGGGGTCGCGTCCTATCAGCTTGACGGTGGGGTGATGGCCTACCGTGGCTTCGACGGGTAGCCGGCCTGAGAGGGCGACCGGCCACATTGGGACTGAGATACGGCCCAGACTCCTACGGGAGGCAGCAGTGGGGAATATTGCACAATGGGCGCAAGCCTGATGCAGCGACGCCGCGTGCGGGATGGAGGCCTTCGGGTTGTAAACCGCTTTTAGCAGGGAGCAAGGCTTCGGTTGAGTGTACCTGTTGAATAAGCACCGGCTAACTACGTGCCAGCAGCCGCGGTAATACGTAGGGTGCAAGCGTTATCCGGAATTATTGGGCGTAAAGGGCTCGTAGGCGGTTCGTCGCGTCTGGTGTGAAATCCCATCGCTTAACGGTGGGACTGCGCCGGGTACGGGCGGGCTGGAGTGCGGTAGGGGAGACTGGAATTCCCGGTGTAACGGTGGAATGTGTAGATATCGGGAGGAACACCAATGGCGAAGGCAGGTCTCTGGGCCGTTACTGACGCTGAGGAGCGAAAGCGTGGGGAGCGAACAGGATTAGATACCCTGGTAGTCCACGCCGTAAACGGTGGATGCTGGATGTGGGGCACGTTCCACGTGTTCCGTGTCGGAGCCAACGCGTTAAGCATCCCGCCTGGGGAGTACGGCCGCAAGGCTAAAACTCAAAGAAATTGACGGGGGCCCGCACAAGCGGCGGAGCATGCGGATTAATTCGATGCAACGCGAAGAACCTTACCTGGGCTTGACATGTTCCCGACGACGGCAGAGATGTCGTTTCCCTTCGGGGCGGGTTCACAGGTGGTGCATGGTCGTCGTCAGCTCGTGTCGTGAGATGTTGGGTTAAGTCCCGCAACGAGCGCAACCCTCGCCCCGTGTTGCCAGCGGATTATGCCGGGAACTCACGGGGGACCGCCGGGGTTAACTCGGAGGAAGGTGGGGATGACGTCAGATCATCATGCCCCTTACGTCCAGGGCTTCACGCATGCTACAATGGCCGGTACAACGGGATGCGACAAGGCGACTTGGAGCGGATCCCTGAAAACCGGTCTCAGTTCGGATTGGAGTCTGCAACCCGACTCCATGAAGGCGGAGTCGCTAGTAATCGCGGATCAGCAACGCCGCGGTGAATGCGTTCCCGGGCCTTGTACACACCGCCCGTCAAGTCATGAAAGTGGGCAGCACCCGAAGCCGGTGGCCTAACCCGTAAGGGATGGAGCCGTCTAAGGTGAGGCTCGTGATTGGGACTAAGTCGTAACAAGGTAGCCGTACCGGAAGGTGCGGCTGGATCACCTCCTTTCTACGGAGTATTCAGGCCCCTGTCTGGGGGCCGGTGTGTGCCGGCGTGCCGCGACAGTCGCGGTGGCGGCCGGTTGCTGGTGTGGAAGAGATCGTTGGCTTGTCGCGTGTGCCTGTCGTGGGCGCGCGTGCGTGGGGTGGTATGGGCATGCTTTTGGGTTCCCGGACCGCCACGCCCCTTGGGTGGGGTGCGGTTCCGGTTCCCATGCGGGTTCCTGGTCGCCGGTGTTGCCGGCGGGTGCGGGGGCGCGCGTGCGGGCTGGTGGTTTGAGAACTGGATAGTGGACGCGAGCGAGCGTGACGGCCCTTTTTGGGTTGTCGTGCTTGTTCTGTTGATTTCGAACGAACTTCTATTGTTGTTGTTCGTTTCGATCGTTTTGTGATCATTTACGATGTGTTGATGTGTCGTCTGGTGTTTACCGCTTGATTGGAATCCCCGTGGATGTTTGTCCGTGGGGGGCGTATGGTGGATGCCTTGGCAGACAGGACCGATGAAGGACGCGAGGGGCCGCGATAGTCCTCGGGGAGCCGCCGACTGGGCTTTGATCCGAGGGTTTCCGAATGGGGGGACCCGGCAGCCGTCATGGGCTGTCACCGCAGTTGTTGCGGGGGGTACGCAGGGAAGTGAAACATCTCAGTACCTGCAGGAAAGGATACTCCGTGAGTAGTGGCGAGCGAAAGCGGATGATGGCCAAACCTCATGCGTGTGATACCCGTCGGGGGTTGCGTGTGGGGTGTTGTGGGAGCGTGTGTCCCGTCGCCGACGCGGCGGGCGGCAGTGATAAAGCGTGTTGTGAGGCGAACAGGATTGGATGCCTGGCCGTGGAGGGTGATGGCCCCGTAGCCGAAGACAATGCGCCTGTCGATCGTGTGTCCCAAGTAGCACGGGCCTCGTGGAATCCCGTGTGAATCCGCCCAGACCGTTGGGTAAGCCTGAGTATTCCTGTCTGACCGATAGCGTACTAGTACCGTGAGGGAAAGGTGAAAAGCACCCCGGGAGGGGAGTGAAAGAGTTCCTGAAACCGTGCGCCTACGAACCGTCGGAGCCTCCCTGGTGGGGTGACGGCGTGCCTATCGAAAAATGAGTCTGCGAGTCAGTGGCGGGTGGCGAGCATAAGCCGTGTGGCGTATGCGTAGCGAAAGCGAGTCCGAAATATGGCGTTTGGAGTCGCTCGTCCTGGACCCGAAGCGGGATGATCTAGCCCTGAGCAGGTTGAAGCGCGGGTAGGACCGTGTGGAGGACCGAACCCACCTGGGTTGAAAACCGGGGGGATGACTTGGGGCTGGGGGTGAAAGGCCAATCAAATTCCGTGATAGCTGGTTCTCTCCGAAATGCATTTGGGTGCAGCGTCGCGTGATTACTTCCGGGGGGTAGAGCTACTGGATGCTTGAGGGCCCGTATCGGGTACCGACAGCAACCAAACTCCGAATACCCGTGAAGCGTATCGCGGCAGTGAGTCGGCGGGGGATAAGCTCCGTCGTCGAAAGGGAGACAGCCCAGACCGTCGTCTAAGGTCCCGAAGCGCGTGCTAAGTGGGAAAGGATGTGGAGTCGCATAGACAGCCAGGAGGTTGGCTCAGAAGCAGCCATCCTTGAAAGAGTGCGTAACAGCTCACTGGTCTAGTGGTTCCGCGCCGACAATGTAGCGGGGCTCAAGCACGCCACCGAAGACGCGGCAGCGTCCTTTTGGATGCTGGGTAGGAGAGCGTCCCATGCGGGTCGAAGCCGTGGCGGAAGCCGACGGTGGACCGTTTGGGAGTGAGAATGCAGACATGAGTAGCGAGAGGCGGGTGACAATCCCGTCCGCCGGATGACCAAGGGTTCCAGGGCCACGTTCGTCGTCCCTGGGTGAGTCGGGTCCTAAGGCGAGGCCGACAGGCGTAGTCGAATGGATGAACGGGTCGATATTCCCGTACCGGTTTCGAGCCGGCAAGACCTGAAAGGATGATGCTGACCTCCGTTCCCGCTTGATGTGCCCTTCGGGGTGTGGATGGCGGGGGTGTTGGGAACCTATTCCCGGTAGGGTAGCGCGTGGAGTGACACGGACGGTAGGCCGGCCCCGGAGGTGGTTTTCCGTGGGCCAAGCATGCGGGGCCTTCCCCAGGCAAATCCGGGGATGTATGGTCCGAGGTGTGATGGGACGCCCTTTATGGGTGGATCCGGTGGTTCCGTCCGTCGAGAAAAGCTTCGGCGCGAGGCTCGTGGCCGCCCGTACCCCAAACCGACACTGGTGGTCTGGTAGAGCATACCAAGGCGATCGAGCGAATCCCGGTCAAGGAACTCGGCAAATTGCTCCCGTTCCTTCGGTTCAAGGGAGACCCCCTCGGGTGAGGCGCCATGCGCGCGGAGCCTTGGGGGGTGGCACATGAGAGGGGGTAGCGACTGTTTACCAAAAACACAGGTGCATGCGAAGACGTGAAGTCGCTGTATATGCACTGACGCCTGCCCGGTGCCGGAAGGTTAAGAGGATCCGTCAGCCTCGTGGCGAAGCGGTGAATTCAAGCCCCGGTAAACGGCGGTGGTAACTATAACCATCCTAAGGTAGCGAAATTCCTTGTCGGGTAAGTTCCGACCTGCACGAATGGCGTAACGACTTCCCCACTGTCTCGACCGGGAGCTCGGCGAAATTGCAGTACGAGTAAAGATGCTCGTTAAGCGCAGAAGGACGAAAAGACCCCGGGACCTTTACTATACCTTGGTATTGGCATTCGGTGTGGATTGTGTAGCATAGGCGGGAGACTTCGAAGCCGCGGCGCCAGCCGTGGTGGAGTCGCAAGGTGAAATACCGTTCTGTTCGCATTGGATGTCTCACCACGACACGTGATCCGTGTCTGGGACAGTGCCTGGCGGGTAGTTTAACTGGGGCGGTTGCCTCCCAAAGAGTAACGGAGGCGCTCAAAGGTCCGCTCAGCCCGGTTGGCAATCGGGTGTCGAGTGCAATCGCACAAGCGGGCTTGACTGCGAGGACGACGGTCCGAGCAGGGACGAAAGTCGGAGATAGTGATCCGGTGCCGGCGTACGGACGCGGCATCGCTCAACGGATAAAAGGTACCCCGGGGATAACAGGCTGATCATTCCCAAGAGTCCATATCGACGGGATGGTTTGGCACCTCGATGTCGGCTCGTCGCATCCTGGGGCTGGAGCAGGTCCCAAGGGTTCGGCTGTTCGCCGATCAAAGCGGCACGCGAGCTGGGTTCAGAACGTCGTGAGACAGTTTGGTCTCTATCCTCTGCGCTCGTCGGAATACTGAGGAGACCTGCCCATAGTACGAGAGGACCTGGGTGGACGAACCTCCGGTGCGCCAGTTGTCACGCCAGTGGCACCGCTGGTTGGCCGCGTTCGGAAGGGATAACCGCTGAAAGCATCTAAGCGGGAAGCCCGCTCCAAGATGAGTATTCCTGGGACTCCCTCGGGAGTCCGTGACCCCCCATGCAGAACACGTGGTCGATAGGCCGGACGTGGAAGCCGCGCGAGCGGTGGAGCTGACCGGTACTAACGGGGGAAGGACAATCAATCCCTTACGGGGATTTCCATCAAGACGACGGCACGGAGCATCGTGCGGTCACGATCAGTCAACAGGATTCATCTCGCGTCCACCATCCGGTCCCCGGACCACCGGCAAGCCCGCCCCATGAGGCGGGCCGTGTAAGGAGAATTGAAGATTTGCGGCGGTCATGGCCAGGGTGAGACGCCCGGTCCCATTCCGAACCCGGAAGCTAAGGCCCTGCACGGCGATGGTACTGCACCCGACAGGGTGTGGGAGAGTAGCACGCCGCCGCATCACACTCACGAGGACCCCCGGTCGAGCACCACGCTCCCAGGGGTCCTCCCATACCCAAACAAACAACACACGCCAAACCCGGACCCACCGCAACGAACGCGACGAAACCGGCAACCATCGCACGCCACCGGCAGCGAAGCCACCCACACAACCAAACCCACGCATACGACATCGACGTCGTCATCGGCATCACGCAAGTGCACCTGCCGGATGGGGAGGGAAAAGCCAAAAGAGAAGGAATCGAAAGAAAAGCGTCGAACCGTGAAAGCGCCTGTCGGCGCAAGGGCCGCTCGCGGCGGCAAAAAATGGAGCCCGGGGCTTAAGCACGGCCCGACGCGGATAACAGTATAACCCACTATTCCAGTTTGCCGCGCCGCCACAGGTTCGCGGCGTGCTGGAAATCCTTTGCGGTGACCAACAGATTCGCCGCCGTATGCATGAGCCGCGCCGCACGGGTGGCGTGCCGTTTCGCATGCTCGGCAGCGGAATCGGACGAATCGGTCGTGCCGGCCGGAACGGACGGGCCGGAGCCGGCGGTCAAATCGCCGGCCATATCGGACAGATGCTTCGCCTCCACACGCAACCCCAACGCCACCACATCGGTGAACGCGGCCGCACGCTCCATCGCCACCGCGAAATCGCCGGTGAACGCGCCGGACAGAATCGAATCGGCCAGACGCACGATGTCATCCTCCGTGGGCGCCTGATCCACGCCTGCGATGGCGGACGCGGACGTGGCCACCGGCTCGCCCACGCGCCACAGGCGTGCGATGGCGTCGCGATGCTCGCGCATCCACGCGCGCAGCATGTACAGACGCCACAGCACGCCCGGCAGCGAATCGGACGGGCTGGAACTCCACAACTCGGCGATCTCGTCCACGCCTTCGCGCTCCACTATCGTGAGCACGCGCTCCACCACCATCGGATCCTCGCTGTGACGGACCCGGTCCAACAGCGCGGCGGCGGAGGAATGCGCAATCTCGTTCACCACGCCCGGGTCGGCGCCGCCGGACATCTGGTCAAGCAACGCGGGCGCGAGCTGTCCAGGACGGGAAGGACGCGGCGCGGAACCCGGCGTGGGGATGAACCCCGCGCGGGAGGCCCGCACCGAACCGGTGCCGGGCGTGGAGAAACCGGAGGAATAGCTAGTAGACAAGCGGACTGACCTTCTGTATGTCGATGATGCGGGGGCCTTCGGGCGTGGGGATGACGAACAGCGCCAGCGCATTGCCCGTAGGCATGTATGGCGACTTGGCGATGAGACGCTTCGCGAGCGTCTCGGAGGCGCACAGGCCGCGCAGATGCCCGAATATACCACCGATCACCGGCCGGTGCATGCAGATGGCGGTGGGGATGCGCCCTGTGAGCGCGAAGTCGATCTCGGAACGGAAGCATTCCCATGCCGCCTCGGGGTTGCGGGCGAACGCGTCCTCGGTGAGCGGCGGCAGCTTGACCATGTCGCGCCCGGTCTGCCAGGAGAACATTTCGAGGGTCTCCATGCATCGCGTCCACGGCGAGGTGGACAGGCGTACCGGGTTGAAGCATGCGAGCTCGTAGTTGAGCGCGAACGCGGCCGCCGCGCCGCGCGGCGTGATGGGACGGTTCGCGTCCGTGCCCTTCCACGCCTTGCGTGCTTCGGCCTTGCCATGGCGCACGATGAGGAACGGGACCGCTTCGGCGGCGCCTTCCTCGAGCCGGTCGATGAACAGGGCGAGAATCTCCCTGTCCGTGGAGTGCGTGAGCTGCTTGCGCGCCTTGTCCGGCGTGAGCCAGACGATGTCGTCGATCTCGTCGATGTCCGCCCTGTGCACGGGGCCGAACGCGCCGGTGCGTTTGAGGTTCTCCACGGGGCTAATGGCGGTGGCCATCCAGAATTTGATGTGCTTCGTATTGGCGTTGGCGGCGTAGTTCTTGGTGTGGCGCTGTTTGCTGCCCTCTTCGGACTGCGGGTATTCGATATCGCCCAGATACGGTCCGAGGGCCACGGGAATGCCGGTCTCCTCGCCGATTTCACGGACCGCCGCATGTCGATGCGATTCGTTCGGGTCGAGTTTGCCTTTCGGCCAACTCCAGTCGTCGTATTTCGGACGGTGGACGAGACAGAGTTCGATGTCGTCGAATAGCGGTTGGATGTGATGCTGCGATGTCGCGTCCGATGCGTCCGATGTTGCGTTTGGTGCACCCGATGTGATGTCCGATGATGCGGTTCGTTGGATGACGTCGTCGGCGACGTCGTTCGTTGGCTTGCGGTGCCGATACAGGATACCGCCCGCCGCTTCGATGATTTTGCCCATGTTCCTGCCCACCCTTCGTATTGTACGCATACCCTACGTAGTTTGCCGCCAAAGACGCATGAAGGCCGACCCGTCGGATATCGGGTCGGCCTTCATGCGTCTTGACTGTCAATCAGTTCCGGTTGCGATTATACGCGGTTGCGGAGCGATGCTGCTCACACGTGAATGCAAGTACGTGGAACTGTTCGTTCAGCTGTGGTTGCCGCGGCGGCGCGTGTGCTTGCGGATCAGGTACTCCTGGCAATCCACCAGCGGGCGGCCTTCCTCGTCCTTCGAGTGACGCTCGTAGGAGCCGTCCGGCAGCATGTGCCAGCTGGACGTGGAATCAGCCATCTGCAGGTCGATGTAGTCGATGAGCTCCTGCACCTGCTCGGGGGCGGTGATGCGCACCAGCGCCTCGACGCGACGGTCCAGGTTGCGGTGCATGAGGTCGGCGGAGCCGATCCACACCTCCGGGCCGGACATCGGGCCTTCGCCGATCTGCGGGCCGTCAGAGTTGCAGAACGCGTAGATGCGGCTGTGCTCGAGGAAGCGGCCTAGGATCGAACGCACGCGGATGTTCTCGGACAGGCCGGGCACGCCGGGCTTGAGCGAGCAGATGCCGCGTTCGACGATGTCGATCTTCACGCCGGCCTGCGAGGCACGGTACAGGGCGTCGATAGTCTTCTCGTCCACCACCGAGTTCACCTTGATCTTGATCCACGCCTCCTTGCCGGCGCGTGCGGCGTCCTCCTCGCGGCGGATGCGCTGGATGAGGCCGGTGCGGATGGTGCGGGGCGCCACGAGCAGACGGTGGAAGCTGGACTTCGGCGCGTAGCCGGACAGCTGGTTGAACAGGCGGGTGAGGTCCTGGCCGACCACCGGGTCGCAGGTGAGCAGGCCCAGATCGGTGTAGATGCGGGCGGTCTTCGGGTTGTAGTTGCCGGTGCCCACGTGGCAGTAGCGGCGCAGGCCGTCGGCTTCCTGACGCACCACCTCGATGAGCTTGCAGTGGGTCTTGAGGCCCACGATGCCGTACACCACGTGCACGCCCGCGCGTTCGAGCTTGCGGGCCCACGCGATGTTCGCGTCCTCGTCGAAGCGGGCCTTGATCTCCACCAGAGCCAGCACCTGCTTGCCGGCGTGGGCCGCGTCGATCAGCGCGTCGATGATCGGCGAGTTGGAGCTGGTGCGGTAGAGCGTCTGCTTGATGGCCAGAACCTTAGGATCCGCAGCAGCCTGCGCCAGAAAGGCCTGGACGGACGTGGAGAACGAATCGTAGGGGTGGTGCAGCAGGATGTCGCGCTCGCGGATGGCGGCGAAGATGTCCTGCGCGCGGCTCGATTCGACCTCGGCGATCTGACGGTTCGTGGTCGGGATGAACGGGCGGTTCTTCAGATCCGGACGGTCGATGCCGCCGAGTTCGAACAGCACGGTCATGTCCAACGGCGCCGGCAGACGGTACACCTCATCGGGGCTGACGCCGAGCTGGTCGGCGAGCAGCTGGGAGAGGAACGGGCTGGTCTCGTCGGAGATCTCCAGACGGATCGGCGGTCCGAAGCGGCGGCGCAGCAGCTCCTTCTCCATCGCGTTGAGCAGGTTCTCGGCGTCATCCTCTTCGACGTCGATGTCCTCGTTGCGGGTGACGCGGAAGGAGCGGGCCTCCTTGATGATCATGCCCGGGAACAGGGATTCCAGGTGGGCGATGATGAGGTTCTCCATGGTGATGAAGCCATAGCGCTCCTCCTTGGACTCCTCGTCGGTCATGTCGTCCACCGGCACGAGACGGTTGAGGTTGCCCGGGATCTTCACGCGCGCGAAGTGGGACTTGCCGGAGGTCGGGTTCTCGACGATCACGGCGAGGTTGATGGAGCCGCCGGAGATGTACGGGAACGGGTGGGCCGGATCCACGGCGAGCGGGGTGAGCACGGGGAACACCTGCTGGCGGTAGTAGCGGGAGAGGCGCTCCTGCTCGGAGGTGGTCAGCTTGTCCCAGCTCAGCAGCACGATGTGCTGTTCGGCCAGCGCCGGGAACAGCTTGTCGATGACGTAGTGGGCGTGCTCGTTCTGCAGGGCGTGCGACTGCTCGCTGATGGAGCGCAGCAGCTGGCGCGGGCTCAGGCCGGCCGCGGACGGCACGGCGATGCCCGAGTCGATGCGGCGCTTCAGGCCGGCCACGCGGACCATGAAGAACTCGTCGAGGTTGTTGGCGAAGATTGCGGCGAAGCTGGTGCGTTCCAGCAACGGCTGATCCTCGTCCTCGGCGAGCTCGAGGACACGCTTGTTGAACTTGAGCCAGCTCAGTTCACGGTCGAAGAAGCGGTCGGTGGGCAGCGGGGCCTCGCCTTCCAGGGTCTCGCGCCGGTCGTTCTTGTCAGTTTCGGCGATGTGTTCCGCGATTTGGCTTCGCAGAATCGCCTTCGAGGGTGCGTCGAATATCTGTGCCATGTATTTCATCCTAGGCGTTGGAACGGTTGAGGGCCATTGAACGCGCCAAAGTTCAACGCGAGTTCACATTATGGGTGTGCGGGTCCCAGGGGCGGGATCATCCGTCGGGCTCATATGACGAACGAGATGATGGCCGGGACGACGCCGATGCACACGAACGCCGGCAGGAAACACAGCCCAGTGGGGGCGAGCAGCCGTACGGACAGCGTGCCCGCCTCGCGTTCGATGGCGGCGCGCTCGTCCGCGTCGGCCTGCCCCACGGCCAGTGCCAGACGGTCGGTGGGGGAGGCGCCATGCAGCCACGCCTCATCCAGACAGTCGCGTACCGTCGCGGCGTCGCCGCCGTCCGGCGCGCGCGGCCACGCCTCATACCATGAGGCTCCCCGCAGCAGGGCGGTGCCCGCATGGATGAGCATGCCCGGCAGCGGGTCGATCGCCTCGTCCGGGTTCTCGTCCGGGGCTGTCTCCGATTCCCGGAGCACGGTGCCGACCGTCTCCAAGGCCATCGGAATCGATGTGCCGCGTGCCAACGCGGTGTGAAGCATCTGCAAGGCGAACGGCAGGACGGCCGGACGGGTCGCCTGGTCGGCGAACCCACGCAACAGCCGCCGCGTCCATACCATGCCGGCCGCATACCAAAGCGAACCGACCAGCAGACACGACAGCCCCTGCGGCGTCTCCAACAGAAACGCCAGCGGATGGGCTCCCATGAGCTCGGCCAGCACCACCGTCACCGCGGGCAATGCGGACAACAGGCGGATGGTGGCCTGGGGTGCGGCGAACACCTGCCGTCGCAGCGCGGACGCGCGCCGTTCGCGCCGATGGTCGGAGGCCACCGCCTCCAGACAATGCGAGACTTCGCATCCCAGCCGTCCGCTCAGCCGGCATGCGGCCGCAAGCCGACGCGAGACGCGCGCCACCTCCGCCGCGGACTCGTCCCGTGCGGCGGTGCGCGTCAGCACGCGTTCCACCCGTGATGCCGTCACCCGTGCGGACGCGAACCGTATGCCGCCCTGCTCCTCGAACGCCTCCGTCACGCCTCCGCCGCCACGCGTGCGGGCGATGACCGCCGCGATCGTCGCGTCGATGCCGGGATGGGAGGACGAATCCGACCCGTCAGGCGGTTCGTTCGCGGTTTCCGGCCGGTGCCGTCTCGCCGCCGCACCGGCCCGATGCGACGGCACGCACAACAGCGTCACGGCCGCCACCAACAGCGCCATCGCGGAAGTCAGCATCCAGAACCACATCCGTCTCACCCGCCCGTCATCCAACGGGCGGCGAACCGGGGCCAACCGGGCAGCGTCGCCACCGTGTCGCCGCCATCCCACACCGCCAGAGGGCGTCCCTCCAGGCGACCGTCCCGGTCAATCAACACGCCGATCTGCGCCACCCGTCGCCGGCCTTGGCCGCGCTCCACATGCAATACCGCGTCGAACGCGTCGCACGCCAGCATCGCCGTGGCCTGCGGCGCCAGACCGGCCAGCAGCCCCAACGCCAGCAGACGCGAGGGAACCCGCTCCACGCTGTCCGCGTGCAACGTGGTCAGACCACCGTGATGGCCGGAATTGTAGGCGCGCAGCAGATCGGCGACCTCCTCGCCGCGGCATTCGCCCAGCACCACCCGGTCCGGGCGCATGCGCAGCGTCGCCTTCACCAGATCGGACAGCCCGATGGCGCCCGCGCCCTCCACGTTCGCCTCCCTGGTCACCAGCGACACATGGTTCGCCGATGCCAGGGACCCCAGCTCGCGTACCTCCTCCACGGTGACGACACGCTCCTCGCCGCGGCATTCGCCCAACATGGCCTTGACCAGCGTGGTCTTGCCGGTCCCCGTGCCGCCGGTGACCAGCACGGTGGCGCGCCCGTTCACCAGCCCGTACATCACCGGCAGCCATATGGGCGGGAACATGCCGTGCCTGCACAGGTCCATCAAGGTGGGGGACACACGGTCCGGCAGACGTATCGAAATGGCGGCGCCCCGCGGCACCAGCGGGGCGATCACCGCATGCACGCGGACGCCCAGCACGCTCGATGCGTCCGCGATCGGCTGGGCGTCGTCGAGCCGTCTCCCCATTTGCGCGCACAACCGCACCGCGTACTCGCGCACCACCTCGGGGGAGCGGAACGGCACACGTGGGTGATGTTCGCGCATGCCCTCGCCGCGATCCGCCCATACGCGGCCGTCGCAGGTCACCGCGATGTCGGTGACGCGGCGGTCCTGCGCCAGCTCTTCGAGCGGGCCAAGCATCGGCTCCATGGTGCGGCTCCTTTCTTCGATGCCGGGTTTCGGATGATTCGCGTGGCTCGGGCCGTATCGGGCCGCCCTGCGATGGTCACGTCACCATTGCGGCTCGATGCCGAGCGCCTCGGTGATGTGGACCGCGATGGCCTCGCAGACGCGTCTGTTGCGGCGCGGGACGGCCCGTATGCCGAGGCCTGCGAGCAGATCCGCGCATAATGCGGGTGCGCATCGCAACGGACCGAGCACATCGTCGTCCAGATAGGCGATGGCGTCCGCGGTGGACAACGCGTCCGCGGCGGACCTGCGCGGCGCCCCCTGCGGGTCCGCGCCGACAAGGAGCGGCGCGTCTCCTCCATGACGTCCGATCGCGGCGATGTGCGCCTTCGCGCGGACCATGCCCAGAACCGACAGCTCCGTCAGGACAATGCGTCTCGAACCGGCCAGCAGCGGCGTCTCCTCCAGTGTGCGTCCGCGTCCGGCGTCGACAAGCACCACGTCGTTGGTTTCGCCCAACGCCTGCGCGGCGGCCTCCAGCTCCCACCATTCGGGGGCGTTGCCGCGCCACGGTGTGTGCGCCAGCACGCCCATGTCCTCCCAATGTGGCAGCTCCTGACCGAGGGCCTCGCCTTCGATGCGTCCCAGCGGGGCGTCGAGGTCCTGCAACGTGAGCCCGGGCTCGTGTTCGATGCCCAACAGGACGCCGAGGCCTCCGCCGTCCAGATCGGCGTCCAGCAGCGCGCACCGCAGGTCGCGCGAGTGGAGCGTGAGCGCGATGAGGGCCGTCAGCGTGCTGGTGCCCACGCCTCCGCTGGGCGAGGTGAACACGATGAGGTTGTCGGCCTTTCCGGATGCGGAAGCTTCCGCGGAGGTCCCAGGTCCGGCGGCGCCACGTGGAGCCTCGGAGCGCGCCGGGATGCGCGTGGGTGTGCGCCGCATACGTTTGGTGGTGCGTTCGGCCGCGTCTTTGGAGGTGCGTGGCGTGCGTGCGATTCCCCGCGCGGTGTCGCCGACGTCCCGTTTCGGCTGTCCTGCGGCATGCCGGCGTGATGTCGGCGTCGACGATTGCGGGCCGGCCGATGCGGATGGTGCGAGGGGGCTTCGCGCATAGTGCCGTTGCGGTGTGGGACGTCGGGCTGAGACCACGGCGCGTGGCGTGGCGGGGGCGGCGACCTCCGTGGATGTGGGCGTGTACGCGGGCGCCGCGATGATGCCGGCGTCGCCGGTGTGCTCGGCGGTGCTGGGCAAGGTGTTGACGCCGTGGGATGCGGGCGGCGTATCCGGCGAGGCCGGAAGCGGCGGAGGCAGTGCGGGCCTTGCCGGCGTCTTCGCCGGTGCCGGTCTGGTCGAAGTGATGCTCCGGGCGATGGACCTGCCGGGAGAGGGGTGTCGTGAGTGGTTCATGCTTCGATTGCAGCTCATGGCCGGGCATGACGGCAAGCTGTACGGGCAATGTGGACGGAGCCCCCCGTGTTATCCACAACGCGGCGTGTCATCCACAGAAAATGTGGATAACCGTGGCTGGTGGCTGGTGGCTGGTGGCTGGTGGCTGGTGGCTGGTGGCTGGTGGCTGGTGGCTGGTGGCTGGTGGCTGGTGGCTGGTGGCTGGTGGAGCCGTCGCCCTCACGGCCGTCATCCGGTGATTCGACGGTGCACGGTGGTTCCATAGGTCCCATGGAATTCCCAGACAACGCGCACGACACACGCATGTTCGTGCGGTTATATGAAGTCAGGCCGCAAAAAGCCGCGTAACTGAATCCCTTCTTCTTCCTCTCTCTCCTTTCGAAGCCCGGCCCCACGGCCGGGCTTTTCCTTTGTTCATCCGCCCCGGATCATCCCGACCATCCGCCCCTTCGTTTCCGGTCCGTGGAATGAAAAAGGGAGACCCGCCGAAGCGGGTCTCCCTACAAGTCCAATCGAGAAGCAGAATCTCAGCACAACATCATCGTTGCAACGGTAAGTCTTTCCAATGCCCGTCCAACGTATCAGTCCTCGTGACCATTACTCTTTGTGGGCTCTGCTCTGTTCGGTTGTCCTTGTAGTTCATAATCTAGGCCGCTCGTTCCCGGCGTGCAACCCGGAACGGTGTCATGTGCGAATCTTTGCTCAAATGGAAGAATCTGCGCGCGATGGTGCCTTGTTTGGATGTTTCTGAGCGTTTCCGGGGCCGGTTTGTTCCGGTGTGTGCGATTGCTGTGGATCCACGGCGTGTCGTCGCGCTGGCCCAGGGGTCGTGAACCGCGCGGGTTGTCCACATTTCCTGTGGATGACACGCCGTGATGTGGATAACCCAGGGGGCTCCGTCCACATTGCCCGCACGGCTTGCCTGCACCGTGCCGACTCGGTCACAGTGGAACCGTCCCAACCGGCCCGAGCGTCCGCCGTCGCTCGGAGCGCGCGGGACATGCATCGGACAGCAAACGACGAAAGGAGTCGACTATGAACGCCGCCATCCCCATCAACGGCGAGCACGGGCACGGCGCGCCCACCACCGTCGGAAAGCGCCTGACGGGAGTCCGGCAAAGGATATGGGCGAACCTGTGCGTGCTCGACGCGCGCATGCGCACCCTGGGCGAGGACCCCGAAGAGGGGGCGGTCACCGCCGAATACGCGGTGGTGCTCGTCGCCGCCACCGGATTCGCCGCGCTGCTGGTCACCATCATGAAATCCGAAACCGTGCGCAAGATGCTGCTTGACATCGTCAAGAAGGCATTGACGATGGGAGGCTGACCATGAACCCCCGCATGCTGCGTCGCGCGCGGCGGCCGCCTTCCCGCCCGTCCGCGCACAAGGCCTCGGATGCATCCGATCCTGGAACGGTGACGGCCGAGTTCGCCGTGGTACTGCCCGTGGTGGCCGCGCTCGCGATTCTGCTGCTCTCCCTCACCCGCGTGGCGGCCGTGCAGATCTCCTGTCAGGACGCCGCCTCGGCCGCCGCCCGGGCGGCGGTGGCCGCCTCGCGATCCGACCCGCAGGCCGCGGCCTCCGCGGCCGCGGGGAAGACCGGGGTCTCGGCGAACGTCGTCACGTCTGGCGACACGGTGACGGTCACCACCTCCTGTCCGGTGGTGCCGGATCCGATGGGCGTGCTGCCCGTCCGGGTGACCGGCAGGGCCGTGGGGGTGACGGCATGATGCGTGGCATGAGGACCGCCGATGAGGGCTCCGGCACGATGGCCGGCGTGGCGTTGGTCATGCTTGCGGCCACGTTGATCGCCGCGACGGCCATGGCCGGCCATCTGGTGGCGCGGCATGCGATGGTTCGCGGTGTCTCCGACACGGCCGCGCTGTCGGCGGCGACGTCGTTGCTGCATGGCGCCGCGGATCCGTGCGCGGTGGCCGGCCGTGTGGCCGAGGCCAACGGCGCGGCCTTGAAGGCCTGCGTGTCCGGAGCCTCAGCGGACGGGTCCGATGGCGGCGTTCCGGCCGACGACGGCGACGTGACGGTCCGTGTGACCGTGGACACCGATGTGCCGTTCCTGCGGGAATTGTCCGTATGGTCCCGCGCCGGGCCCGTGTCGTGCGACTGACCGCAGGACCGTAGGCGTCCGTCGTGCGCTTCCCGTCCGTCGTGGTCTTCATGCGTCTTCGGCAGCGGTCCGTCCCATAACCGTACGATTCGTCCGGAACCGTCGCTGGCGGGTTCGAGACCGGGTCGGTTATCGTGAGCAATATGCAGCACAAAGAGCAACGTACGGTCGTGGCGATGGTGGGCAATCCCGTGTCCGGCAAGGGCAAGGGTGCCTCCTTCGGACGTAGGGTGGCGTCCCTGCTCGAGGAGTCGGGAAGCCGCTACGGGTTCGAGACGATCGACCTGACCGGAGCGAGCTTCGACGATTCGCTGGCCAATGCCCGCATGAGGATCGACGACTATGACTATCTGGTGACGGTCGGCGGCGACGGCATGATCGCGCTCGGCGTGAACGCTGTCGGTGGCAGCGGCAAGCCGCTGGGCATCGTCGCGGTCGGTTCCGGCAACGATTTCGCCCGTGGGCTGCGTCTGCCGGTCAACGCGATCGGCACCGCAGTCGAAGGCATCGTGGGCGCCATCGTGCGCGGATCGTACGTCGACGTGGACCTGGGGCGGGTGACCGCGCTTGACGGCGCCCGTCGGGCCGACCCGACGAGCGGCAATCCGAATCCGTCGGCATCGTCGCAGTCCGGACGGGCCGTGGACGGCGACGCTCCCGCCTTCGACCGGTACTACGCCGGCATGCTCAACTGCGGATTGGACGCGAGCATCAACGACCGGGCCAACCATTCGCGGCTGCCGGGAGGCTCGCTGCGCTACTTCGCCGCGGTGCTCCATGAGGTGACGGACCTGAAACGGTACGGCTACCACGTGAAGGCCACGCTGGCGGACGGCAGCGTGGAGGAACGGGACATCATCTCGCCGATGATCACCGTGGCCAACGCGCGCTACATCGGCGGCGGGCTCGAAGTGTCGCCGTACTCGAGACTCGACGACGGTCTGCTCGACCTGGTGTGGATCGACCACATGCCCGGGCCGTTGGAGATCGCGGACGCGATCAGCAAGGGCTACAACGGCCGTCTGCTCGGCTCCCGGGTGTTCGGCTGGAAACGGGTCCGCGACGTGGAGGTCACACGCGCCGCGGAAGGCGACGAGCCTCCCGTGCTCATGGCCGACGGCGAGTACGTCGGCACGTTGCCGGTGCGTGTGCGGGCCGACGGTCTGTCGCTGCGCGTGCTCGTGCCTCCGGCCGTGGCCGCATGGCAGCGGGAACAGCGTGGACGGCACGGCGAGGAGCAGGTGCTGGAGGCGCTGTCCAGGGATGGGCGTGACCCGGTGACCGGCGAGTTCCTGTGATGGGGCATGACCCCGACGACCCCGCCGGCCGGCGGGGTCACCGGATGTAGTCGGTGAGGTGCAGGGTCTGCGCCACCACGGCCTTCAACGTGGCGTCGGTGACGTCCGGATGGGAGCGGATGAGCGAGATGAGCCCCACGATGAGCGTGAAGAACGTCTCGTGCACGTTCTCGATGGGTAGTCCGTGCCGCTCCTCGAAGTCGCGCACCGTGGTCCGCTCGAGCAGATCGGCGATGCGGTCGGCGATGCGGTCGACGAACCGGATGTACAGTTCGGCGTTGCCCTCGTGGATCATGCGGGCGGAGAACGGGCCCTCGTCGGCGATGAGGGAGCGCGTGAGCCGGACGATGTCGTCCAGCGCCTTGCTGATGTTGCCGGTCTCGCGGGCCTTGTCCCAGGCCTCGAGCTTGGCGAGGATCTCGCCGACCACGTCGTCGAGCACCGCGTCCGCCACGGCGTCCTTGTCATCGAAGTAGTGGTAGAACAACGATCTGGTCATATGCACGCGGTTCGCGATGTCGCTCACCGTGATCTTGGAGAAGCCCTTCTCCAGGCAGATATCGCGTGCGGCGCGCACGATCGCCCTGCGCCGCGCGTCGCCCTTGCCCATCGTCGTTGACACCGTGTCACTACTCATGCATCCCAGTGTACTGAACGATGCACGGGTAGCGGCATGGCCCGCGCGATTCGCCGTATGCCGACGCCGTACGCGTCGTATGCCGCCGGCGACCGCGCCGCACGCGCCGCCTCGGCGGCGTTCGTTTCCGTCCGTCCGAACGGGCGCGACGGGTATTCGGTTTGAGGTAGGTTGGAGACTATGGCACTTGCACTGTATCGACGTTATCGCCCGGACACCTTCGAGGGGGTGATCGGCCAGGACCAGGTGACGGTCCCGCTCATGCGCGCCCTCGACGAGGGCAAGCTCACGCACGCGTACCTGTTCTCCGGTCCGCGAGGCTGCGGTAAGACCAGCTCGGCGCGCATCCTGGCGCGCTGCGTGAACTGCGCGAAGGGCCCCACCTCGCATCCGTGCGGCGAATGCGAATCCTGCAAGGACCTCGCCACCGGCGGCCCCGGTTCCATCGACGTGGTGGAGATCGACGCCGCCTCGCACAACGGCGTGGACGACGCCCGTGAACTGCGCGAACGCGCCGGATTCGCGCCCGCACGCGACCGGTACAAGATCTTCATCCTCGACGAGGCGCATATGGTCACGCCGCAGGGCTTCAACGCGCTGCTCAAGATTGTGGAGGAGCCGCCGGAGCATGTGATGTTCATCTTCGCCACCACCGAACCGGACAAGGTGATCGGCACGATCCGCTCCCGCACCCACCATTACCCGTTCCGTCTGGTGCCGGCCGAGGTGATGGGACCGTATCTGGAGAAGATCTGCGAGGACGAGCACATCAAGACCGAGCCGGGCGTGCTCAAGCTGGCGATGCGTGCTGGCGGCGGTTCCGTGCGAGACACCCTCTCCGTGCTCGACCAGCTGATGGTGGGCGCGGTGGACGGCGTGATCACGCACGACGCGTCGGTGGCGCTGCTCGGCTTCACGCCGGAGGCGCTCATCGGCGAGGCCGTCGACGCGGTGATCGACAAGAGCGGAGAGAAACTGTACGGCGTCATCCAGAAGGTCGTGGTCGGCGGGTTCGACCCGCGTCGGTTCGTGGAGGACCTGCTGGCGCGCGTCCGCGACCTGCTCGTGCTCACCTTGGCCGGGGACCGCGCGGAAAGCGTGCTGTCCGACACGGCCGAGGCCGAGGAGATGGGTGACCTGCACCGTCAGGCGGCCGCGCTCGGGTTGGGGCCGCTCACCGCGATGGCCGACATCATCAACGACACGTTGGGTTCGATGACCGGCGCGATCTCCCCGCGCATGCGTCTGGAGCTCCTCGCCGCCCGACTGCTGGCCGGCGCGGAACGCGGGTTCGTCGCCGCGCCTGCGGCGCAGGCCGGCGGCGTCGGCCCGTCCGTTCCGGGAACGTCCGTCGAGGGCGCCGCCGGGAACGGCACGTCGGGCGCCGGCGCGCGGGGGAATGCGCATGGCGGGTTCGCCGGCGCCGCGCGCAACACCGGCGGTTTCGCGGGCAGCGCACGCAACCAGCATGCCGTCCAATCGGGCGGCGGGTTCGCCGGCGCCGAACGCAACCACCAGACCGCGGCCTCCCCGTCGGGGAACACCGGAGACACGACGCCGCACGCGGCGGACGCCTCGGCCCCGAGGCGGCCGAACACGGACACGGCCCACGCCGCCCAACAGCCCGCACAGCCGGCTACGTCCGCGCCATCCGCGACGGCGCAGACGACGGCGCAGCAGGCGCAGCAGTCGGACACCCGGACCACGGACCAGCGGTGGGACGCCCTGGTCGCCTCCCTGCCGGCCGACGTGCGCGCCTACGTGGACCGTACGAAGGTGCCCCGCGTGCTGCTCAAGGCGAACACGAACGGCCGTCAGTGCCTGTGGATCAAATTCGACAAGCCGCTGAACAAATACGCGTTCGCCATGGCCGTGGCCGGCGAGCCGGTCGACGGCGCCACCTCCGTGGTGGACATCCTGCGTGCCAAGGTGCGCGAGGTCTTCGGCAAGGACGTGAGCCTCGCACCCACGAAGAAGATGGCCGACGGCCAGATGGCGCCCCCGTTGAGCAAGCTGCCCGAGACCGAGCGGCAGCGCATCAAAGCGCAGCTGCTCCAGGAGAACCTGCGCGCCGCGACCGCCAAGCTCCAGACGGAGGAGAAGGACCAGGGGACCCGCGAACCCGCGGCCTCGCCGGCGTCCGAACCGTCCGCCGCCGCGGACGACGACGACAGCCACCGAGGGACAGGCGCGTCGGAAAGTCCCGCCGGCACGGCTTCCGCCGGTGCCGCCGGCGCCGAGCCGTCCGCGGACTCCGATGCGGCGACGTCCGCTCCGACGGCGACGTCCGCCTCGTCCGGCTCCGCCGATGACGACGCCGACCCATGGGCCACTCCCGTCGCGTCCGCGCCCGCAAAGCCGGGTGCCGCCGCGGACGACCCGTCACATGCCGGGCGTGCGGAACGACGGGACGAACGGCACGAGGGCGAACATCACCACAAGCATGTGGCCGTCCCCGACCTGAGCGACGACACCGACCCATGGGCCCAGCCCGCGTCACGGCCCGCGTCGCAGGCGTCCGCCGGCGCCGCCCCGGACGACCCGTGGAACACGCCCGTCAGGCCGATGCCGACGCAGCCGATGAACGTCGGGGGAGCGGAGCATGCCGCCGGTACCGCCAACGTGCCGAACATGGTGAACGCGACGAACGCGACGAACGCCGCGCGGCCGCAAAGCTCCGTACGCTCCGCGCCGCCGCAGTCCGCTCCGGCCGATCCCTGGCAGCATGCGGCCTCGCCGGCGGCGCAGGACGACCCGTGGAAGGACGTGCCGCCGCCCACCGCCCCGGACGACCCGTGGAACACGCCCGTCGGACCGGTGCCGTCGCGCCCCATGAACGCGACGGCCGCACAGTCCGCCCCCGCGCAGCCATCGCCCGTCGCCGACGATCCGTGGAACATGCCGCAGGCCGGACGGCAGGACGTGCGGAACGTCCCGCAGGGAGGCATTGCCCCGCAAGGAGCCGCTGCACCGCCGGCCGGCCCGCAGGTCGACGCCGACGAGGACGAATACTCGATGGACGACGAGTCGCTGGGCGTGGCCACCGCCATGAGCGTGGACGACCTGCGCAAGCTGTTCGAAGTGAAGAAGGTCGAGGAGTTCGCGGCCGACGACCCGCACAACCCGCGCAACATCCACGCCGCACCCAAGCACGACGAGTGACGAAAGGAACGACGAATGGCATTGGCATATGACGGCGCAATCCAGAACCTCATCGACGCCTTCAACAAACTGCCCGGCATCGGGCCGAAAGGCGCGCAACGCATCGCGTTCCACCTGCTCAGCGCCGACGAACAGGAGGCGACGGACCTCGCCGACGCCATCATCGAGGTCAAACGCAAGGTGCGGTTCTGCGAGATCTGCGGCAACGTGTGCGAAACCAGCCCGTGCCCGGTGTGCGCGGACCCGCGCCGCGACCACACCGTGATCTGCGTGGTGGAGGAGCCGAAGGACGTGATGAGCATCGAGCGCACGCGCGAATACCGCGGCCTCTACCACGTGCTCGGCGGCGCCATCAACCCGATGGCCAACGTGGGCCCCAACGACCTCAACATCGCCGGGCTCCTCGACCGGCTCAAGACCGACGAGGTCAAGGAGATCATCCTCGCGCTCGACCCGAACATCGAAGGCGAGGCCACCACCACCTACCTGAGCCGGCTGCTCGGCCCGCTCGGCATCAAGGTGACGCGTCTGGCCAGCGGCCTGCCCGTCGGCTCCGACCTCGAATACGCGGACGAGATCACGCTCGGCCGCGCGCTCGCCGGCCGTCGGGAGGCATGAAGCGGTCCGTCAGTCCGATGGGATCGTCAGCCCAGTCGGTCCGGCCGGGCCGACGATCGCGTCGAGCCCGTTTAATCCGATGCGTCTGACGGATCGTTCGGCTCCGCCGGCGCCAACGGGTCGACCGCGTTCCCGCGCGGCGTGCCGTCCCACGGCCAGAACGCGGCGTGACGCATGATGCGCGCCGTCTGATGCCGCCTGGCGAACGCCACCGCGCACCAGCCCGCCAGCAGCACGCCGAAGCCCACCGCGAGGCCGATGTTGCGCGCGTCATGCACGTCGCCCGGCTCGGGCGCGGGCAGCGGGATCGACACGCGATGCCCGGACACCAGCAGACGATGCGTGTTCACGCCGTACGGCGTGCACGTCATCAGCGTGACCCGGTCCTCGCCGGGCGTGATCTTCAGCTGCGAGGTGTCGTCCGGCAGGATCACCGTGATCCGGTCCACCTTGTAGGCGAGGGTCTCGCCCATCACCTCGATGTAGAAGAAATCGCCCTTCTTGACCTCGTCGAGACGCGTGAACATGAGCGCCTCCACCAGGCCGCGGTGTCCGGTGATCACCGAATGCGTGGACTTGCCACCCACCGGCAGGCTCGTCCCGTACAGATGCCCCGCGCCGGAGGCCAGCGCCTGTTCGGACGTGCCGTGGTAGATGGGCAGTTCGATCGACTGCTTCGGCACCTTGATGGTGCCCATGATGCCGTTGCCGGAATCCAGCAGCGACTGGTACTCCTGGTCCTTCGCAGAGGCGGTGTCGTTGCCGCTCGCATGTGAGCCGCCCTGCGCCGCGGTGAACGGGTCGACGGCCTCGCCCAGCACGGGCTGTCCGGAGGCGGCGAGCTTCGCGTTGTATTCATGTGCCGCCTTGAGCTTGTCCTCCGCCTGCGGGTAGGGCCATCCGGCCACGGTTCGCGCGGTGGTGGCGGTGGTGGCGGCCAGTTCGCGGTCCGATTTGAACTGCAGGACGATCGGGAACGCGGCCACGGCGATGGCCGCCGCGAGCAGCAGGATCGTGACGATGCGCATCGCCAGCAGGTTGCGTTTGAGGCGGCGGCGTTCGGCCATGAGGTCCGTGATGTCGGTGGCGTCCTCGAACGACGGCAGGGGAGGGACGCCGTCACTGTTGCCGTCGCCGGCGTCCGATGCGGGGTCCGGCCCGTTGTGCAGGGAGTCCGGTTCCGTCGCCGCGTCCCGCCGCGACGGTTTCCTGCGCCAGAATGCCATGCGTGCCTTCCTTCCCCGTCGACATCCAGACGGCCGTGATTCCGCCGTTTTCGAGGTGTCTGTGTTCGAGCGCTACGTTACTCCGCCCGTCCGGCGGCGTGCAAACACCCGTATCCCCCGATGCGGACGTCGTCCTGCATCGGGGAAACGGGGACATGGCTCGGCTCCGGTCCGGTGATATGGAATGAGTGTTGTTGTCCATTGCCGTTCGTTGCGGTCCGGATGTCGGAAATAGGGGGTAAAACGGTGTCTATTGCATAGGGTTCACCCCGATGTGTCCGTCATGCCGTTCGGCGGTGCCGACGGATGGCGTCGGACGGTGCGGAACAGGACCGCGGGCCGGTCCGGGAACGGCGTGCGACGGCCGGAGGACGGTGAACCGAAGGGATATGGAAGGAACAATCCGATGACCATGGATCGGAAGCGGATATGGACACGGGCGGCGGGATTGGTCGCCGCCGCGGCGATGTGCGTGGGCGGCGGCTGGGCCGCGTCCACCGCGACGGCCGCCGGCGCCTCGGACGGTACGACCGATGAGGGCTTCCCGACGGTCCCCGCGCCGGTGCTGACGACGGTGACCACCGCGAACGGCACCGACTGCGCCGCCGTCGCCACGTGGGCCGCGCTCGCCGACTGCGTGGGCAACGCGCAGGGCGACGGCCTCGTCACCATCACCGGCACCGTGAACGACGTGCCGGCCGACGCTGCCACCGTCACGGTGTCCCGCAACATCGCCCTGACCGCGACCACCGGCGAGAAGGCGTCCCTGACCGGAACGACCGCGGGCGGCAGGCTGTTCGACGTCGCCGCGGGTGCCACGCTGCACATCGGCAAGGACGCGCAGGACGGCGGATTCTCGTACCGCAACGGCGCACGCGGCTTCGCGCACGTCGCCACGGGCGGCAGCTTCGTCGTCAACGGCGGCGAGTTCGACGGCAACAAGGCGGTGCGCGGCGCCGTGGTCTACGGATCGGACAAGGCCAAGGTCGCGCTCGCCGTGCACGGCGGCACGTTCACCGGCAACGTCACGTCGTTCGCCGCGGGCGTCTTCATGCAGAGCGGCGCGCAAAGCGTCACCGTCATCGACGGCGGCACGTTCGGCATCGCGGCCGACGGCACGGCCGACGGCAACGTGGCAGGCTCGCAGGGCGGCGTCATCCACAACAACGGCAAGCTGACCATCAAGGCCGGCACGTTCTCGAACAACACGGCCAAGGTCGCCGCGACGATGCAGGGCGGCGGCGTCGTATCCCAGGACCAGGGCTCCACCACGATCGAGGGCGGCACGTTCACCGGCAACAGCGCCATCGCCACGCCGGACCGGACTGCGGACGCCGGCGGCGGCGCCCTGTACGCCGAAGGCGGCGAAGTGAGCATCACCGGCGGCACGTTCGACGGCAACCACACGAACGCCAGGGCGTACGGCAGCGGCGGCGGCGCCCTGTACGTGCACGGCAAACTCAACGTCGCCAACGCCGCGGACGGGACGAAGCCCACGTTCACGAACAACTGGGCGAGCGAGGACACGGCGGACCCGGTCGCGTTCAACGGCGGCAAGGCGACCGGCAGTATCAAAGCCGGCGGCGCCGGCGGCGCCATCTTCCTGCAGGGATACTGGGACGATGCAAAGAAGAGCACCACGTCGTACGGCTATTTCCTCGGCGGCGAGTTCTCCGGCAATGTGTCCGGCTATCTCGGCGGCGCCATCTACACGGAGGAATACACCGTCTCCTACGTGGGCCCGGCGGCCGCAACCCAGAACACGGCCGGCCACTTCGGCGGCGGCCTGTGGTTCTGCCCCTCCGGCGTGTCCGAAGCATCCAAGAGCGGCAACATCGCCCTGAAGGAGAACAGCGTGAGCAGCGCCATCGACGGCAACACGGACAACGCGACGTCCACGGACGCGCCCACCGAGGCCGGCTCCGACCTGGCGATCATGAGCCCCTACTACAAGAGAAGCCACGTGCAGGAGAACGCGTTCCAGCTGCTCGACACCTGGTTCACGGACCGCGGCACCAAGACCGTCGACTGGTATTGGGACGGTCAGCCGCGCACCACCGCCAGCGGCTACGCCGACGAATGGCAGGCCGGTAGCGGCGGCCAGGGCAAGGACGCGGTGCGCGCCTACAAGACCGACGGCTCCGACCAGTACGACGACGAGGACAACCCCAGCCTGACCGACGGCAAGTACAAGCGGTACACCACCGCCGACGCCTCCACGAAGCAGGATTCGCCCACCACCATCCAGCAGTACTGGAACAAGAGCGGCCAGCAGAACACGTACGGCGGCATCGGCCTCAAGGCCGTGCTCAACGCGGAAGGCCAGGCGAAGTGGCAGTCCGCGTGGCAAAGCGCGAAGGTCACGTTCCAGCACAACGGCGCACGCCTGTCCGGCGGCGCGTTCGGCTCGAACGGCCGCGTAATCCTCTCCACCCCGTACTCCGCCGCATGGAACAAGGTCGACGACTCCACCGACCACAAGGCGCTCAAGGGCTCCTCGTGGCGCGTGTCCGCCGCCACCGGCAAGAAGAACGACGATGGCAAGTACACGTACACCAACGCGGCACCGGTGAACAACGACCGTCTCGGCTACGACGCGTCCTGCCCGACTATGGACAAGCGTGACGAGAAGAACACGAGCCAGAACGGCTGCTGGATGCATCGCAAGGGCGACGCGGACGGCGTCGTGTCAATCATCGTGACCGACAACGACGCACGCGACAACAACCCGGACGACGGCGCCTTCAGCATCGACAACCTGAAGCCGGACATGACATACGAGCTCACGGAGGAGACCGCGCCGGCCGGATACGCGAAATCGGATGCCGTGTACTCCTTCACGACGTCGGCCACGCAGACCGTGGCGCCGAAAATCGAGATCAAGACCAACTCCACGGCGAACGACGCCGCGGTGGTGGACGACGACCACGACGGCGTCGCACGCGGCATCGTCAACAAGCCGCTGCCCGGCCTCCACTGGAACAAGGTCGACGCCGACACGAACGCCCTGCTCGGCGGATCCACGTGGACGATCACGAAGACCGACGACCCGACGTGGTCGAAGGACATCGTCGACTGCGAGACCGACGGATGCACAGCGAAATCGGGCGACCTGCTCGACGTGGACACGGCCAAGGGCCAGTTCGAAGTGAAGAACACCGACCTGCCCGCCGGCACGTACACGCTCAAGGAGAAGACCGCGCCGGAAGGCTACTGGCTGAACGGCGCCACGTACACGTTCCGCGTGGTCGACGGCTCCACGGAGCAGATCAAGCTCACCAAGCAGGACGAGCAGACCCCGCTGAACGTGAACCAGGTCGAGGACGAGGCGATGGGCGTCGCCTGGACGAAGACCGACGGCGACGGCACCGCGCTCGCCGGCTCCGAATGGACCATCACGGACAAGGACGGCAAGGTCGTCAAGACGGTCAAGGACTGCGTCTCCTCGTCGTGCGCCGCGGACGGCAACGACACGGACAAGGCCAAAGGCGGGTTCACGGTGACCGGACTCACGGCCGGCAGCTACACGCTGACCGAGACCAAGGCGCCCGAAGGCTACCAGCTGCCCGCCAACGTGAGCTACACGTTCATCATCGAACAGGGCGCCCACACCATCGCGAACGTTAAGGTCAACGGAACCGGCGTCGACGGGAAGCAGGTCTCGGACAACCACATCGTCAACCTGCAGCAGCTCTCCGCACTGCCGTTCACCGGCGGTCGCTCCGCCCTGGACTGGCTCATCATCGGCGGCGGACTGGCGTTGGCCGCGGCCGCCGTGGCGATGGCCGCGCGGAAGGCTCGTCGCGGCGGCCTGTACGGGCTGCGGTGACGCAGAAAGGCCCGGTTCCATGGCGAACCATGGAACCGGGCCCCGAAGGAGAGAGGAAGAGAGAAGAAGGAATTTCAGTTATGGTTATGGAATCCACGGGAACCATAGGGGAGGATTCCTGCGGACCTCGCCGGCTCGCTTCCGTGTGCTGCTTCCGTTCGCCGGCAAGACCCATATAACCGCGCCGACCTTGGCGCAACGATGCGATGGTCTTGGCGAACCATGGGAAAGCCCATGGGAAACCGTCGGAACGGAGGTTGTTCGGAGTTGTTCGGGACTGTTCGGAACCTGTCCATCCTGTCCGCATGGTGGGTGCGGACGCCTGCGGCGCAAAGGCCGCTCCTTATAATCGTCCCGCTTACGTAGAATAGCGGAGGCAAGATAGGGGCAACGCCTCTCGAACCCTTAGAGAGAATGGACTGCAGTGGCGCTCATCGTGCAGAAGTACGGCGGCTCGTCGGTCGCCGATACGGATTCGATCAAACGTGTGGCCAAGCGCGTCGTCGAAACGAAGAAAAAAGGCAACAAGGTGGCGGTGGTCGTGTCCGCCATGGGCGACACCACCGACGACCTCATCGACCAGGCGCTCAGCATCGACTCCAACCCGCCGGAACGCGAGATGGACATGCTGATGACCGCCGGCGAACGCATCTCCATGAGCCTGCTCGCCATGGCCATCCACGCGGAAGGCAGCCGCGCCCACTCCTTCACCGGACAACAGGCCGGCTTCTTCACCGACGCGCGCTACGGTGCCGCCCACATCAAGGCCGTTAAGCCGGAACGCGTGAAGAACGCGCTCTCCATGGGCGACGTCGCCATCGTGGCCGGATTCCAGGGCATCAACGCGAAGGGTGACGCCACCACGCTCGGCCGCGGCGGCTCCGACACGTCCGCCGTCGCGCTCGCCGTGGCCCTCGGCGCCGACATCTGCGAGATCTACACCGACGTGGACGGCATCTTCACCGCCGACCCGCGCATCGTGCCCACCGCGCGCCGCATCCCCTACGCCGGGTACGACGCCATCCTCGAAATGGCCTCCTGCGGCTCCAAGGTGCTCGCCCTGCGATGCGTGGAATACGCGCAGCGGTTCAACATGCCGCTGCACGTGCGCAGCTCCTTCTCCCACCGTCCCGGCACGCTCGTCGTGCCCGACGGCGTCGACCCGCGCAGCCTGCCGAACATCGACTGACGCACCGAACTGCAACGAACCGCGCCGAACCGCAACGCGACGACTGAACCGTAACGAAACGTAACGAAACGCAAGTACCGTAACGAAACCGAAAGCGACGACAATGAACGACAGCAACGAATCCATGGGCGACCTGTTCCCCGACCTCGGCCCCGAAGCGCCCGTCATCTCCGGCATCGCGCATGACCGCACCGAAGCGCTCGCCACCGTGCGCGGCGTGCCCAACGAGCCCGGCATGGCGGCGAAGGTGTTCACCGAACTCGCCACCGCCGGCATCAACGTGGACATGATCGTGCAGGCCGGCTCCTCCGCCGGCACCGCCGACATCTCCTTCACCGTGCCGGAAGCCTCCGTGAAGGCCGTGCAGAACGCGCTGCTCGACAACCACGACGAACTCGGCTACAAGTCGTTCGACGTGGACACCAACGTGGGCAAGGTGGCCGTGGTGGGCGTCGGCATGAAGACCCACTCCGGTCTCGCCGCCAAGTTCTTCACCGCGCTCAGCGAACACGGCATCAACGTGCTCATGATCTCCACCTCCGAGATCCGCATCGCCGCGCTCGTGCCGCTCGACCAGCTTAACGAGGCCGTCAAGGCCCTGCACACCGCCTACGGCCTCGACGCCGACAAGGTGGAGGCCGTCGTCTACGGCGGCACCGGCCGCTGATTATCCGGTAATCGAGCCGGCGGTGGATGAACTCCCCGCAGTCGGACGTTTCCCGAGGGGACCGGTCGAACGCCCTCCCGTGTGCTTTACGCGGGAGGGCGTTTTCGATTCCTGATGTTGGATATCGGCGATCGAGTGGTCTCCGAATCTCACGGTCGCGGTGGCGTGCGGCCTGCCGTCACCAGTCCTCGGCGAGGAGGAATTCGTCGACGCGGCGGTGTTCGATGCCGTCGCGGGGACGCAGGATCGGGTCCATCGACACCACGGTCTTCGGATAGTTATCCGGAACGTCACGGAATACGCCGAACTCCCGTTCTGCGGTCTTGTCGCTGTCGATAAGATACGTCACCTGCACGTATCGTCGTTGCGAACCTTTGTCGAAGACAAAGTCGACCTCCTTGCCATTGACGGCGCCCACCGAGACCGTATACCCGCGGCGCAGTCCCTCCATGGCGACCATGTTCTCCAGCACGCCTTGGATCTGTGCGGTGCCGTCGCCGACGATCGCGCCACGCAGCCCGTGGTCGGCCACATAGTATTTCTGCAAGGTCTTCAGCACCTGCTTGCCGACCAAATCGGTGCGGTTCATACGCTCCAACAGGAACGCCTCGCGGCAGTATTCGAGATAGTTGATGACCGTCTGCGGGCTCACGTCGATGCGTTCCGCTTTGAGATATGCGGCGATGGCGCTGGAGGACAGCATGTTGCCCGTGTTCTGCATCGCGAACATGACGATACGTTCCAATAGCGCCACATCACGGATCCTGTGGCGGCGAACCACGTCGCGCAGCACCACGGAACGATAGATGTCCGTCAGATAAGTGCGTCGGCTTTCCTCATCCCAGTCGCCAGTGGCGACGAACGGCATGCCGCCCTCACGGAGGAACGCGTCGAAGGAGTCATCCCCATGGATTTGACGCCGCGCGTCGGCGAATTCGGAGTAGCCGAACGGGAACACTTCGAACTGCACGTAGCGTCCGCCCAGATAGGTGGCGAGCTCGCCGGACAGCAGCGTGGAGTTCGACCCGGTGATGATCACATCGGCCCTTGTCGCCGAGCGAAGGGAGTTGACGATTTTCTCGAACCCACGTACCTCCTGCACTTCGTCGAGGAAGATGTATGGGGTGCCTTCGACGGCGTCGAGGCGCTCTATGAGATACGGATACAGCACGTCGGGATCATGGTATTTGGAGAGGGCGTAATCCTCGAAGTTCATCGAGATGAACTGACTCGGGTTGTTGCCCTCGGCCACGAGCCGGCGTTGGATAAGTCGCAGCATATCCGATTTGCCGCTGCGTCGCAGCCCGACCAGCACCTTGATGACGTCGTCGGTACCTACGAACGGCATGATGCGGTCAAGATACCGTGGACGGTCAATCAGAGGTCTGTTTTCTTTCATGAAAGAAAGTATATGACTGTTTCAGGATTTTTTCTTCTGTAGAAGAAAGAATCTGGGAATAAGAGATGATTTCTTGTGTAGAAGAACGATGTCGGCCGGGGAGGTGGGGCGAATGCGCCACGTGAGGTCGCGGCGGTGCGAAGATCATGTCGGCCGACGCAAAAGGCCCGTGCCGCGGACGTATCCGGCGGCACGGGCCTGATGTATGGGCCTGGTGTACGGGCCTGATGAATCGTCGGTCGGGTCGGCATCCGACCGCGCCGGCCTACTTCTTCGTGATGTAGCCGAGCGCCTTGAGCATCTCAGCGCACTCCAGCGCGCCGCCGGCGGCGCCGCGCAGCGTGTTGTGCGCAAGACCGACGAACTTCCAATCAAAGATCGAATCCTCACGCAGGCGGCCGATCGAGACGCCCATGCCGCCCTCGTAGTCGACGTCCAGCTTCACCTGCGGACGGTCGTCCTCGGTGAGGTACTGGATGAAGTGCTTCGGCGCGTGCGGCAGACCCAGCTTCGCGGCCTCGGAGGTGTAGTTGACCAGACGGTCGACGAGCTCCTCCTTCGTAGCCTTCTTCCCGAAGTTGATGAACACGGTGGCGGTGTGGCCGTCGAGCACGGGCACGCGGATGCACTGCGAGGTGATGCGCAGCGGGCCATCGAACGGGACGATCTCTCCCTTCTCCGCATCCACATGGCCGAACACCTTGAGCGGTTCCTTCTCGCTCTTCGCCTCCTCGCCGGAGATGAACGGGATGATGTTGCCCACCATCTCGGGCCAGTCCTTGAACGTCTTGCCCGCGCCGGAGATCGCCTGATACGTGCTCACGACCACCTCGCGCGGCTCGAACTCCTTCCACGCGGCCAGCGCCGGCGTGTACGCCTGGATCGAGCAGTTCGGCTTGACGGCGATGAAGCCGTGCGTGGTGCCGAGCCTCCTGCGCTGATGCTCGATGACCGCGAAGTGCTCCGGGTTGATCTCCGGCACGACCATCGGCACGTCCGGGGTCCAGCGGTGCGCGCTGTTGTTGGAGACCACCGGGGTCTCGGTCTTCGCGTAGCGCTCCTCGATGGCGCGGATCTGGTCCTTCGGCATGTTCACGGCGGAGAACATGAAGTCGACGCCCGCGGCGACCTTCTCGGCGTCATCGCCGTCGACCACCGTCATGTGCTTGACGTATTCCGGCATCGGCGCTTCCATCTTCCATCGGTCGCCGACGGCCTCCTCGTACGTCTTGCCGGCGCTGTGCGCGGACGCGGCGACGGTGGTCACCTCGAACCACGGGTGGTTCTCCAGCAGCGTGATGAAACGCTGGCCGACCATGCCGGTGGCGCCGAGCACGCCGACCTTCAGTTTTTCGGACATTGCAAACCCCTTGGATGAGACGGTTGGGCGGATTACACACGTGATGCCCAATCCTACGGAACCGTGGGGGCCGCGGCGTGCCGTTGCCCATATGATGGCCGGTGCTGCGGGGTGGTTGCGGGGTGGTTGCGGGGTGTTTGCGATGTGGTTCGTCGGATCGTGTCCGACTTGTTTCGCGGAGAGGAGTGTTGGCGACGTGATTTGGTTGGACTGTTCCGACTTGTTTCGCTGAGAGAGGCTTCCGGGGTGCGCTGTGCGGACGGGTCGGCGCGGTAGGCTGGTAGGCATGTCGACAGCATCACAGGAAGCCCGCAGGCAGCTCGATCGGATCGTGGCATTGGGATACCCGGACGTGGCGGACATGAGCGCCGCCGCGTTCCGCGCGCTCGCCAACCCGCTCATCGATGCGCTCGAGCACAGCGACCTCGGTGCGAACATCCTGCTGGTGCCCACCAGGGAGCTGGTGTCGCCCGAGTCGCTCATCGCGCGTACCTCCATCAACCGCATGGCCGGGTTCACCACCATGCCTCCGCGCGACATCGCGAGTTTCCTGCCCCAAGACGGGTTCGAGCCGCCTGAAGGCCCGTTCTATCTGGTGGTGAACCCGCACACCGGCACCTGCTACATCAACCGCGAACCGGATGTGGCGCGCAAGCTCATCGACTCCGACGAGCGCATGCCGCTCACCTTGGAGGAGGGGCTCGCCATCGCCACGCAGCATCCGGAATGGCTGTTGGAGAAGAACGGCTTCAACCTGCTCGGCTCCCGTTCCGCCGACGGTCGCGTGCCGAGCATCTGGATGAGCCAGAATGCGCCGCGATTGGGTGCGGTATGGCCCAATTCGCGTCACACCTGGCTCGGCAACGCCTACTGCACCGCGCGCAGGGGAGTGAGCCTCTTCCGATAGCGTCCTCTCCCGCCCGTTTGTCTCCGTCCTCTCCCATCCGTCCGTCTCAGCCCGTCCCGCCCACTTGAGATCCGTCCCGTCCACCGCGCCTCACAGTCCGCCGTGATTCGCCCGCCATACACCCGCAGCCGGTAGACTGGACCGTAGTCATCACGCTTGGAGAGAGAAGGCCAGGATGAACTGCGAGAGGTGTGGCACCCCCAATGACGACGGCGCCCGATTCTGTGTGGAATGCGGCGCGCCACTATCCGGCGCCCCTGATGCGGCGGCCGGAGCACCCCCGACGCCCGGCATGCCGCCGGTGCCGATGCCCGGTCCCGTACCCATGCCGCCGCAGGCCGTCCCCATGCCCGGTCCGGCCGCATCGGGCACCGCCGGCGAACCGGCGAAGGGCGGCCGCAACAAGAAGACGCTTCTCATCGTCGTCATCGTCGCGCTGCTGGTCCTCGCCGTCGCAGGCGGTGTAGCGGCGTTCCTGACGTATCGGGCGGAACTGTGGGGTGGCAAGAGCCTGCCGGACGTCGCGAGCCTCGCCGCCGGAACGAACGGAACCGATGGAACGGACGGTGGCAAGGCCGGCGGCAAAACCAGCGCGAAACAGTCGAAGAAGTCGGCCGTCACGGCGAAGGCCGTGACCGAGGCGCTGAAGGACAAGGGTCTGAAGACGAAGACGGTGACCGAGTTCTCCGGCGAGCAGTCCGGCACGTTCCTCGGTTACCAAGGGCTGAAGGAAGGGCAGCGCGTCAAGGCGGGCAGCACCGTCACGGTGCGCGAGTCGGCCGGACCGGGCGTGCCGAAAGGCACGGTCGGCAAGAAAGCCACGGACGTCGTCAAGACGTTCAACGGCATGGGCGTGCCCGTCCACTACAAGCAGGTCGTCATCTCGCAGGACAGCAAGACCCCCGAAGGACAGGTCGGCGTCACCTGGCCCACGCCCGGCACCGGGCTCTCGGACGACGACAAGGACGACGGCATCTACATCGGCGTCACCCACAAAGGCGACGGCATCCCCGTCGACATCCTCGGACAGGACAAGAACACGGCGCTCAACGCGCTGCAGGCCCAGGGCTACGACGTGGACCTCGAACCCCACTTCTCCTCCAAACAGTACGTGGGCAAGATCTCCGGCAGCTACCCGGCCCCCGGATCCACGCTCGAGAAGGGCGACAGCGTCACCCTCTACTACGGCGTCGACGCGTCCAGCACCAAGGACCTGCTCAGCAAGACCACCGGCAGCGGCGACTACGCCATGAAGGTCGTCAACAACGATGCCACGCCCATGATCGGCATGTACTGCAAGACCACCGTGACCGACACCTCCAAGGACTGCATCACCCTCGAGGAGGCCGACGGCCCCTACGGCGCCGACAGCGTGGGCGGCGGATTCATGCAGATCAAGGAACGCCCCGCGGACAACGACTACGACACCCTTGGCCTCAACAACTGGTCGCAGGACGTCGGCGGCGTCATGCTCTCCAATCAGGGCTATCCGGGCGCGAAGGACAGCGACCTGCCCATGGCCAACCACCTGCTCATGGGCAAGACCGGCGCGTTCGAACTGTACGCCGGCATGGGCCTGCCCAACTGCGGCAGCACCGTCTCCCAGTTCGACTTCGGCTCCTACTGCGACAACGGCACCTACCGCACGTACGACCTCAGCAGCGGCGCGTCTCCGCAAGGCAACACCGGTCTGACCTTCCGCATGAAGGACTTCCTCGTCTACGTGCCCGTCGGCACCGACCTCAAGAGCATCGAGGACTCCGGCTACTTCGACAAGTCGGCGCTCGCCGCCGCGAACAAGCAGAAGGCCGTGGACACGAGCCGTCCGTTCATCGTGATGCGCGACTCCTCGCTGTACGACGAGACCGAGGTGGGCATCAAGGCGGACAGCGCGTGGATCGATCCGTTCGTGCCCGGCAACGTCAACGGCAAGAACCCGCTCGAACCCGTCAAGCCCGCGCCGAGCGACGCCACGGTGTATTACTTGGTGGAGCAGAACGGGGACTTGGATTGGGATTCGCTGCCCGATGCGAAGGTTTCGGGCGTGAAGGATTCGTCCGGCTCGTCCGGTTCGTCTGAGGGCAAGTCCGGCAGCGGCAAGATGGACAAGGTCCTCGCCGAGGCGATGAAGGCCGCCGCGGCCGACGACTACGGTCATTCGGGCGGTGCCGGCGCCTGGGGCGAATCGCTCGCCATCCATGCCGATGGCACGTTCGAAGGCTCGCTTTCCGATATGGATGCGGGCATCACCGGCGACGGCTATCCGAACGGGTCGGAGACGCGTTCGGACTATACCGGACGGTTCAAGTCCGCCGTGAAGAACGCCGACGGCACGTACACGCTGCAGTGCGACGCGAGCGCGTTCAAGATCGACGGCACCGTAGGGTCGTCGCATATCGAAGACGGTGTCAAAGTGACCATCTCCAAGCCGGTCGCTATGGATCCGTGCGGGAAGTTCACGCTGTATCCGAAGGGCTACGATACGTCGAAGCTCAGCGACCAGCAGCGGATGTGGGCCGGCGGCGGTGACGTCGCGTCCCGTTACGCCACGCTGCCCGGGCCCGCCCTGTACAACAACGGCTCCGATCCGGACGAGCAGCGCACGTTCTACAGCGGCATGTTCGGGAACTGAAAGATCCGATTCCACCTGGCGATGACGAAGGAATGACATGATGACATGTACGCGATGCGGTGCCGTGAACGGCGATGGCGTGCGGTTCTGTACGGAGTGCGGTGCGGCTATGCCGGTTGCGTCTGCCGCGTCCGGTGTGATGCCGTCGGTGCCGTTGCCGCCCGGCGCGTCGGGTGGCGCGCCTGTGCCTGCGGCGGCTTCGACGCCTGCGAGTGCGCATGCGTCGAAGCCGGTTCCGCCGGTTCCGCGGGGTGATGTGACCGTCGTCGAGACCGTCGCGCCGGTTCCGCCGGAGGGTGTGCCGCCGGTGCCGATGCCGCCGGCGACTGGTGGCGTCGGCACCGGTGGAACTGGTGATGACGGACGTCGTGGCGACGGCGGCGATGGCAGGACCGTCGCCGTACGGCGGAGCCGGTTGCCGTGGATCATTGCGATTGTGGTGTTGCTGGCGTTGGTTGCAGGCGGTGTGGCGGCGTTCCTGACGTATCGGGCGGAACTGTGGGGCGGCAGGAGCCTGCCGGATGTCGCAAGACTCGCCGCCGGAACGAACGGAACGGCCGGCGAGAAGCAGTCGAAGAAATCGGCCGTCACGGCGAAGGCCGTGACGGAGGCATTGAAGGACAAGGGCCTGAAGTCGAAGACCGTGCAGGAGTTCACGGGTGAACCGCGGGGTGCGTTCCTCGGCTACCAGGGGCTGAAGGAAGGGCAACGCATCAAGGCGGGCAGCACCGTCACGGTGCGTGAGTCGGCCGGACCGGGCGTGCCGAAAGGCACGGTCGGCAAAAAGGCGTCGAAGGTCGTCAAGACGTTCAACGGCATGGGCGTGCCCGTCCACTACAAGCAGGTCGTCGTCAACGACGCTAAGAAGACGCCGGCGGGAACCATCGTCGCCACATGGCCCGAACCCGGACACGGCGTGGACGAAGCGAACACGGACGACTCGTCGGACAAGACGACAGACGACACGTCGGACGGCGACGGGACGACGAGGTCGCGCGACATCTACATCGGAGTCGCGACCGAAGGCACCGGCGTCGGCGCCGACATCATCGGCGAGGACGTGGACGCGGCGCGTTCCACCCTGCGGGCGCAGGGCTTCGACGTGACCATCAAACAGCGGTTCTCCTCCAAGCGGTACATCGGCAAGGTCGCAGGAACCAGCCCGACGCCCGGCTCGGCCGTCAGCAAGGGCGGCAGAGTCGTCCTGTATGAAGGTGTCGGCGCGGATCAGGTCGAAGGGCTGCTGATCAACAAGACAATCAACGGGCCTTATGATCGAATCATCTATTACCTGCCCGAGGCGATGGCCGGCACTTACTGCAAAGCCGTCGTCAGCGACGCATCGAAGGACTGCATGACGTTTACGGCCGGTCAGGATGATTACGGCAACACGGAGATATATCAAGACTGGGGCATGGACGCAGGCTCCTCCAGTGGAACCTTGATGAACGAATGCTTTGCTAGCGATGGCGGAGACATCGGACGCTGCACCATAGACAGTAATGAGCCATCCATTGGGCAACGTATCGAAGGCGGTGCCGCCGATCGACTCATCGCCAAGGACTGGGGCATGTTCGACTTCGGTGCCGGCGACGAAAGCGCCACCTGTGGCGGGGAACTTATTGGCACATGGTGGGAAAGCTGCGTGAACGGTACTCCGAGCGACGAGATGCCGACCAGTTGGAACGGCAGCGGTGCCACCTACGATATGCATGACTTCTTCGTGTACGCCGCCGTCGGAGCGGATCTGAGCGCCGCCGATAAGTCCGGATACTTCGATACGGGTGCGTTGAAGACTGCGAAGCAGGGCAAGACCGTGGATGCAGATCGCCCGTTCATCCTGTACCGGAATCCGAAGCTGTATGACAAGACCTCAGTCCCCGTGACGGATGACAACGTGGGCAACAATCCGTTCATTCCCTCCGCTGGACATGGCAAGGACGACACCGACGTCAAGTTCAAGCCGGCGCCGAGCGACGCGGACGCGTACTATCTCGTGGAATCGGATGGCGGCTACGATTGGCCGTCACTGCCTGATGCGGACGTCGATACCGGCTCCGCGCAGCCCAGCGGCGATGCCGGTGGGAAGAAGACGAAGCAGCCGAAGTCGTACACCGATGACGAGATACGCAGTGCGGTGTCGGATGGTGATTTCACGCCGATTGCCGGTACGTATTGTCTGAAATCCGGTGACAGCTGCGTCACCTTGGATAAGGATGGGACACTGAGCCTGAAAAGCGGCGAGGATCCGACAATGCAACAGCTTCCGACGGCGTTGCGTCTACGGGAGAACGGATGGGCCTCTTCTTCGAGCGATGACTGGTTCATGGACCTTGCGGGACCGGACGCCGATTATCGGTGCCAGACAGAGGGAGGCGCGTCCTTGAGCGGTTCGGACTGCTTGAACAGCATGGATGTCGTGGAAGCTGATATCTATCAGCGTCCGGTGAACCCGTTGTACCTCTTCAAAGGAGCTTCATTCGACGCTCGGAACGGCGATACGCCATTTGACTCGGGTGCTCAATCATATGGAGAGTATGACAACAGCAAGCCAAGCCTGTACTTCATGGCACCGCGAATGAATATCGCGCCTACGACTGACACGGTCTACTACCTTCAGGAATAGTCTCCTCGAAATGCGAGCGGAGGCACAGTGCGCCCGCTCCATGCTGCTCGCCTGTGGTCCCGGAGTGTGATTCCGGGTCTGTGGTGTGTTCCGGCCCATGGTCTGTTGGTCCGGAGTGTGGGATGTGGCCTGATTCCGCGTTCTGATTCCGCGTTCCGGGTCCAGTATTTGCGGCACCGGAACGCTGGATGGGGCTGTCCGTACGTTCCGGCCCAGGGCCTGTTGGTCCGGAACGTCAAAAACAGGGGTTCTCAGCGCTCCGGGGCCGC
>NZ_JAFEJX010000002.1:0-340179 GCF_018555635.1 Bifidobacterium sp. CP2
GCTGTGGTGTGGCCCCGGAGTGTGATTCCGGGTCTGTGGTGTGTTCCGGCCCATGGTCTGTTGGTCCGGAGTGTGGGATGTGGCCTGATTCCGCGTTCCGGGTCCAGTATTTGCGGCACCGGAACGCTGGATGGGGCTGTCCGTACGTTCCGGCCCAGGGCCTGTTGGTCCGGAACGTCAAAAACAGGGGTTCTCAGCGCTCCGGGGCCGCTGTGGTGTGCTGCAGCGCGCTGTGGTGTGGCCCCGGAGTGTGATTCCGGGTCTGTGGTGTGTTCCGGCCCATGGTCTGTTGGTCCGGAGTGTGGGATGTGGCCTGATTCCGCGTTCCGGGTCCAGTATTTGCGGCACCGGAACGCAGGATGGGGCTGTCCGTACGTTCCGGCCCAGGGCCTGTTGGTCCGGAACGTCAAAAACAGGGGTTCTCAGCGCTCCGGGGGCACTTCGGCACGCCCAAGTGTGGCCCGGAGCACTGAGAGTGGGTTTTCTGTCGTTCCGGGACCTACGTCAACGCTGTCAGCGCACCACGGCAACCGTGTCGCACCGTGTCGCCAGTGTCGTCGCCAGAGTCAGCGCCAGCATCAACGCCGCGAGCGCCGCAATACCCGCCGCACGGGCGCGCTGAGCGCATACCCCAAGGCTCCGGCGAGCGCCACGACGGTGGCGAAGGTCGCGGGCCGGCGCAGCTGGTCGCGCAGACTCACCGCGCCGGTCACGCAATGGTCCTCGAACCAGACGCGCAGCTCGTTGCCGGAGTATCGGCCTACGAGCTCGCCCCAGGTGAGCATGCGCGTCTCGTATGCGGCCGGCGCATCCTCATGGAATTCGAACAGGCGAATGCCGCGCAGCCGCGATTTCGGCCCGTAGCATTCGAATCCGCAGGTGGGTGCGTAGCCCAGGTCGATGCCGTCCTCATGCCCGACGAACGCGTTCTTGTGGTCGTGTCCGCAGAACAGCGCGAAATAGCCGCCGGCTTCACGCATCGCATCCACTTCGCCCACGTTCTCGTCGGCGCAGCCGATCGCTTCTCCCAAGCGTGAGCCGGGACGGCATTTCGTTTCGTCCAGCACGTAGCAGCGTCCGGCGAACGTGCGTGATCCTTCGACGGCGTTCGGCGTCCATGCGGGTACTTCCCTGAGCACGTCGTAGAACTCCTGCGGCGGGATGTGCTGGAACGCGATGGCCGGCACGGGCCTGCCGTCGCCGTTGCGCTCGCCGAGTGCGCGCTGCACGTCGCCCAGCCATGCGATCGCCTCGGGGGAGGGCGTGCCGTAGCCGTCGGAATCGGCCAGGTCGAGCCGACGCGGGTTCGTCGCGTACAGCGGGTATTGCGCGTCGCGTTCGGCGGGGGTGTCCTTATCGGCGTAGTCGCCGGAGTTGACCATCATCACGCTCATGGCGATGCGTCCCGAACCGTCCGAGGCTTCGACGGGCAGTGCGAACGTGCCGGGTTCGAGTGCGAGCGGGGTGCCGCCTCCGCGTCCGGTGGCGTCCGTGGTCCCGTTGCCGTCGCCGTCGGCGCCGTCCGCGGCCGGGTTGAGGCATCCGGGGAATTCGCGGTAGATGTCGTCCTGTTCGTCGGCGAGGATGCCGCATTGGAAGTCGTGGTTGCCGTAGGTGGCGGCGAACGGCACGCCCGCTTCGACGACGGGTCCGAGGAATTCGGCGAACGTGCGGCGTACTTTGGCGCGCGTCTCGTCCATGAGGTCGTCGATGGTGACGATGTCCGCGGTGGGCGGCACGTGGAGGTTGTGGCGTTCGGCGATGCGTCGCCTCACGCCTTGCAGTTTCGCCTCGATTTCGGTGACGAGGCGCACGCGCGCGCCCGGCTGTTCGCCGCGGCGGCGTAGGAACGTGTCTATGTAGGCGGGGTCGTAGCCTCGGATCTGGTCACCGGTGAGCACGACCAGGTCGGGTTTTGCGGCCCGTATGGCCTCGCGGATGAGGCGTATGGTGTCCCGGTCGACTTCGGGTTTGTCCTGGATGTCGGCCATCTGCAGCACGCGGAACGTGCCGTCGTCACGGAAACGCAGCGTCATGGCTTCCATGGTAGCCGTGCGTGGGGTCCTTCGGTCGAGTGTGTGCGGCGATGCCTTCGGTTTCGCCCGATGGCGTCCGGCGACGTGCGATGGCGTGCGATGCCGTGCGTCGCGTCTGGTCCGTCCGTTCCCCGCCGATGGTGTCGTGCGATGGATAGTGAGACCGGCGAGGCGTTGGGATGCGACGTAGGTAGGATGGGAAGTTGCGCATGTTACATGCGCGTAAACGCGCAGTCGCCCGCGGCCGTCCGGCCCGGGGAGGGGCGCGCGCCATGAATCGGTGGCCGTGGGAGCGGCCAGATGCCAAGCAAAGGAGGAACGATGGGTCAGGATCAATCATCGGTATTCGATCTCGCGGCTGTGGCCGCTGCGTCCAACGGAGGGAACAACGACCCGCTGCTGCCTCCCGCGCGCTTCATCGGCGAGCCGCAGAAGCCGAGCTCGATGCCGTACAACAAGTACGTGGCGTACGACAAGCAGGTGCCGTTCGACTACCCGCAGCGCACGTGGCCGGGCAAGAAGCTGCAGCGCGCGCCGCGCTGGTGCTCCGTGGATCTGCGTGACGGCAACCAGGCGCTCGTCAACCCGATGGACTCCGAGCGCAAGCTGCGCTTCTGGAATCTGCTCGTCTCCATGGGCTTCAAGGAGATCGAGGTGGGCTTCCCGTCCGCTTCGGAGACCGATTTCGACTTCATTCGCATGCTCATCGAACGTGAGCTCATCCCGGACGACGTGACCATCGTGGTGCTCACCCAGTGCCGCGAGCATCTCATCCGCCGCACCTACGAGGCGCTCAAGGGCGCCAAGCGCGCCATCGTGCACTTCTACAACTCCGTCTCCGTGCTGCAGCGCGAGGTCGTGTTCCGCAAGAACAAGGAGGAGATCAAGAAGCTCGCCACGGACGCGGCCGAACTGTGCAAGCATCTCGAGGGCGAGGCCAAGGGCATCGACCTGTACTACGAGTACAGCCCCGAATCGTTCACCGGCACCGAGCCGGAGTACGCGGTGGAGGTGTGCAACGCGGTGATCGGCGTCATCAAGCCGACGCCCGAGCATCCGATGATCATCAACCTGCCGGCCACGGTGGAGATGACCACGCCGAACGTGTTCGCCGACGAGGTGGAGTACGTCTCCAACAACCTCGACGACCGTGACGCCGTGGTGCTCTCCCTGCACCCGCACAACGACGAGGGCATGGGCGTGGCCGCCACCGAGCTGGCCGTGCTGGCCGGCGCCGACCGCGTCGAAGGCTGCCTGCTGGGCAACGGCGAGCGCACCGGCAACGTGGACCTCGTCACGCTGGGCCTCAACCTGCTCACGCAGGGCGTGGACCCGCAGCTCGACCTGTCCAACGTGCCGGAGATTCGCAAGACCGTCGAATACTGCAACCAGATCAAGATCTCCGAGCGTCACCCGTACGCGGGCAACTTCGTGTTCACCGCGTTCTCCGGCTCGCACCAGGACGCCATCAAGAAGGGCCTCGAGGCCCGTCAGGTGGCCGCCGACCGCGCCGGCGCGAACCTCGACGACTTCGTCTGGCTCGTGCCCTACCTGCCGATCGACCCGAAGGACATCGGCCGCACGTACGAGGCGATCATCCGCGTCAACTCCCAGTCCGGCAAGGGCGGCATGGCCTACCTGCTCAAGACGAACCACAACCTCGACCTGCCGAAGCGCCTGCAGGTGGAGTTCGACAAGATCGTCCAGAAGTACGCGGACGACACGAAGAAGGAAGTCAAGGACGAGGACATCTGGCGCCTCTTCAAGGACGAGTACCTGCCGGTCGAGCAGTCCGGCATGACCGCCGCCGGCGTGATCGTCGGCGACACGCATGACGAGACGCTCGCCCCGTGGGGCCGCCTCAAGCTGCTCAAGGTGGCGGTCTCTTCCGGCGAGGACGGCTCCGACACCGTGCTCAAGGCGCGCGTGCTCGACCGCGGCGTGAACGTCGGCAAGGACGAGGAACACATCCGCGAGGTCTCCGGCGTGGGCAACGGTCCGATCGCCGCGTTCCTCAACGCGATTGCGAACCTCGGCATCGAGGCGTCCGTCATGGACTACGTGGAGCACACCATGTCCGTCGGCACGGACGCGATGGCCGCCTCCTACGTGGAATGCCAGGTGGGCGAGGACGCCGAATCCCAGATCATCTGGGGCGTCGGCATCGACTCCTCCATCACCACGAGCGCCCTGAAGGCGATCATCTCCGCCATCAACCGTTCCAACGCCGGCCGTCGCTGAGCCGTCGGCCAGGCCACGACGAAGGCCTGCCGTCACCTCCCGATGCGATTCGGGAGGCGACGGCAGGCCTTTCGCGTATCTCGCGTATCGGGTGGGCCGGCGTGCGCCGGCCCACCCAACGCCATCGACCGTATGCTTGCGTATCCGGACATACGCAGGACATACGAAGACACGCGATCACATACGACGACGCCCGCGGAACGAAAGGCCGGAAGGCCGTCGCGCCGCGGGCGCCGACCCGCATTCAGATCATTTGGACTTCACTTGGATTCGCTCTCGGTGGAGGTGCCGTTGCCCGTCCCGGAGCCGGAACCCTCCGAACCGTTCGAGCCGGAACCGCCGTTCTCGCCGGAACCGGAATCGAAGCCGCCGCTCTCGCCCGAACCGGACGTGCCGGAGCCGGAACCGCTGCCGGAACCCGAACCGGAGCCATTGCCGGATCCGCCCGTGCCCGTGCCGGAACCGCTGCCCGAACCGGAGCCCGAACCGCCGGAACCGGACGCGCCGGACCCGGACCCGGAACCGCTGCCCGAACCGGAGCCGGCTTCGGACGACGAATCGCCTTCGTTCGTCCTGCCGGACGAGGAGGCGGAACCGCTCTTCGAACCGTAGCCGAGCCCCCACGTGCCGTCGGGGCCGCCCACCTTGCCGTCGTCCTTCGCGGTGGGGAACGTTTCGTTCGTGGTGCCGTTCAACGCCTGCTTCATGTATTCGGTGAACAGGTGGATCGGGTAGTCGGAGCGGCCGGTCCACCGGCCGAACGCCGGGATCTCCTGCGGGTTGCCGTTCGCGTCCGGATACCACATGGCGAACGCGGAGACCACGGACGGCGTGTAGCCGACGAAGCTCGCCGCATACCCGTTGTTCGACGTGCCGGACTTGCCGGCCACGTTGTGCTTGATGGCGCGCGCCTCGGTGGCGGTGCCGGACTGCACCACGCCGGTGAGCGCCTTCGTCACGAGGTTCACGTCGTTTGCCTCGAACACGCGTTCCGTGCCGGTGGGCGCCTTGTACAGCTCCTCGCCCTTGCCGTCCTTGACGCTGGCCACGATGTGCAGCGTGGGCTTGTTGCCTTGGTTGGCGAGCGTGGCGTACGCCCACGTCATGTCCTCCACGGTGAGCGCGTTGTTGCCGAGCACCGTGTACGGTTCGGAGCCGTCCAATGCGGTGCTCTGCACGCCCGCGGTGCGCGCGGTCTGGGCGATCTTCTTGGTGCCGAGCTTGGTCTGCAGGTCCATGAACACGGTGTTGGACGACATGGCGGTGGCCCGGTACAGGTTGATGTAGCCGAGGTTCTCGCCGTCCACGTTGTTCACGGTGCCGCTGATGCCGGGGAACGTGCGGTGCGAGTTGCCGTTGAACACGGTGTCGAGGCTCACGCCGTCCTGCACGGTGGCGAGGAGCGCGAACGCCTTCATGGTGGAGCCGACCTCGTACTGGGCCTGCGTGGCGTTGTTGAGCTGCTTGGTGAGGAAGTCGTCGCCCGCGTACAGGGCGATGATCGAGCCGTCCTTGGGGTTGGCGCTCATCGCGCCGAACTGCATGCCGTCGGGCACCGTGCCCTGCATGCCGTTGGAGGCGGGGCTCACCACCTGCTGCATGAGGTCCTGCTTGCTTTTGTCGATGGTGGTGACGATCTTGTAGCCGCCCGTGTCGAGCTCATCCTTGGTGAACGCCTTGCGGTTCACCAGTTCGTTGCGCACCATGGTGAGCAGGTAGCCGTTGGTGCCCTTGTAGATGTCCTGCTGGCTGTATTCCACGGTGTCCGGCATGGCGGCCTCGGAGGCCTGCTTGGCGGTGATGTAGCCGTCCTCGCGCATGATCTTGATGACGCGGGCGAAGCGTTCCTGCGCCATGGACTTGTTCTGCGCCGGATCCCAGGAGGAGGGGGAGGGGATGATGCCGGCGAGCGTGGCCGCCTCGTCGAGCGTGAGGTCCTTCGCGTCCTTGCCGAAGTACGCCTTGGCGGCGGCCTGGATGCCGTACGCGCCGCGGCCCAGGTAGATGGTGTTCATGTAGTTGCACAGCACTTGGCTCTTGTCCTGCGACTGCGCGATCTTCAACGCGAGGATGGCCTCGTGCAGCTTGCCCAGGTATGAGGTGGTTTCGCCCAGATAGTAGCGTTCCGCATACTGCTGGGTGATGGTGGAGCCGCCTTGGCGCGTGCCTTTGGTGACGTTGTTGAGCAGGGCGCGTCCGATGCCGCGCAGGTCGATGCCGCGGTCCGTGTAGAACGTGCGGTTCTCGGAGGCGACGATGGCGTTGCCCACGTAGTCCGGCAGCGCCGAGCAGCTGATGATGTCCCTGTTCTGTTCGGAGAATGTGCCCATCTGCGTGGTGCCGTCGGAGAAGTAGACGGTGGTGTTCTCCGCGAGCGCGATCTTCTCGGGGGAGGGGACCTCGGTGGTGATGTACAGGTATGCGAATGCGCCGACGCCGCAGGCGAGCAGCGCGGCGAGGATGCCGAGCACCCATTTGAGGACGAGATGCCTGCTGCGTCCCTTCATCTTCGGTCCGCGGCCGCCCTTGACGCGGTGGTTGCCTCCGCGGTAGTGCCGGGCCGCCGGCTTGCGCTCCGCCGTTCCCTTGGCGTTCCTTCGTGCGCGACGAGAATGTGAAACCATGCCCTCCACCGTAACCACATGCCCTGAACAAGGGGCCTGTTTTCGGCCGTGTGAACGTGAACGCGTGCGCTTTTTGCGTGGAATCCTCACAAACCCGCGGTGCGTTCCGCCGGCCTTGCCCGCCCGTCCGACACCCGGCGGTCGAAGCATGGTGTATAGTGGTCTGAGCCTCCACGCGGCGCTACGTCGCCCAATCCCCCCAGGGCAGGAATGCAGCAAGGGTAAGCGGCCTCTTGCGGGTGTGTGGAGGTTTTCTTATTCTTCCTCTCCGATGACGGCGTCGGCCCCTGCGCGGGCGTCCGGTCGATGCGTGTGGGCTACTCTGGGGTGCATGAGCGACGAACAGCAGCCTTCCGCACCTAGGATCCGCGACCCTCACGCCCCCGCGAATCTGGTCGATGATTTCGAGCCGTTGCCTCCCGTGGCGCCGTTCGCGCCAGGTGTTCCGGCACCGGTTCCTCCGGTCCCGCCGGCGCCGCGTCCCGGCGCCGTTCCGGCCGGCGGCTCCGCGCCGTCCTCGTTGGAGGACGTGGCCGACTATGACAACGCCGGCGACATGGCCGCCGCGTTGGGCGTCCGTCCGACGTTTGACGCCGGTTCCGAGCCGTCCGGGCCGTCCGCCCTGTTCCCCGACGACGGGGATGGTTCCGCGGCCGGCCCCCGTTCCCGCCGTGCCGCGCGCGCCGACGAGGATGCCCTGCTGGCCGTCCGCCCCCGCATCTCGAGCCGTGTGCTCTGCGTGGTGTTCGGCCTGCTGTTCGTGGCGGCCGCGTTCGGCGTGTGGTGGTTCGCGGTGTACACGGAGACCGGCCAGTCGCTCGACGACATGGCCGAGACGTCCTTCCGCGCCGTCGCCTCCTCCGGCTTCGGCTGGCTCGCCGCGGGCACGCATGCGGTGGTGGCCGCCGGTTCCGCCGTGCTGGCGGTGGCCGCGGCCGTGGTGGCGGGCGTGCGCCGCCGGTGGTGGCTGCTCGGCCAGTTGGCCGTGTTCGGCGTGCTGTGCGCGGGGCTCGCCGAGTTGAAGCATGTGCTGCCCCGCCCGTTCATCATCCATACGGACATCACCGACGGTTCGTCCGCGCCGTCCGGCCACGTGGTGCTGGCGGTGGCCGCCGCGCTCGCCCTGGTGTGCGCGGTCTCGCGCGGATGGCGTTGGGCTGCGTCCCTGCTGGCGATGGCGTGGACCTGGTTCGCGGCCCTGTCCGTCGTGTACGGGCAGTGGCATCGTCCGTCCGACGCCGCGATGGCGGTGCTGCTGATCGGCGGCGTCGCGATGCTCGCGCTCGCGTTCACGCGTACGTCCGGCATGGACCGGCCCGGGCAGCGCCGTTCCTCCGCCGGCGTGCAGGTGCTGTCCTCCGTGACCGTCACCGCCGGCGCCATGGCGTGCCTGTACGCCTCGTACGTGATCTGGCAGGTCACGCCCGGCCTGACGATGGGCGCGCAATGGGCGAAGACCGGCGCCGTGTGGGGGAGCGTGATCCTGCTGACCGGTGTGACGCTTCTCACCGTGGGATTGGTCGCCGCGCTGCGCCAGCTGACCGCCGCGCCGCTCACCCGTCTGGGGCTGGTGGGCGCGCCGCCCGCGCCGCCGGCGAGGGGAGCCCGCCGCGCCGCCGGCCGACAGTCGTGAGTAAGATACAGCACGTATAAAGGAGCAGGTAAGGAGAGGTCATGGCAAACGGCACCAAGCTCGTGATCGTGGAGTCTCCCACCAAGGCCCGCAAGATCGGCGGATACCTGGGGGACGGCTACACCGTGATGGCATCGGTGGGTCACATCCGCGATCTCGCCCAACCCAGTCAGGTGCCCGCGGCGGACAAGGCCCGGTACGGCAAGTTCGGCGTGGACGTGGACAACGGGTTCAAGCCCTACTACATCGTCGACGGCGACAAGCGGAAAACCGTCTCCGAGCTCAAATCCGCGTTGAAGAACGCCAGCGAGCTCTACCTCGCCACCGATGAGGATCGCGAGGGCGAGGCCATCGCATGGCATCTCGTCGAGACCCTCAAGCCCAAGGTGCCGGTCAAGCGCATGGTGTTCCACGAGATCACCAAGAACGCCATCCAGCAGTCCCTCATGCAGACGCGCGACGTCGACGCCGACATGGTCGACGCGCAGGAGACCCGCCGCATCCTCGACCGTCTCTACGGCTACGAGCTGTCGCCGGTGCTGTGGCGCAAGGTCGGGCCGGGCCTGTCCGCGGGACGTGTGCAGTCGGTCGCCACGCGCCTCATCGTCGAACGCGAACGCGAGCGCATGGCGTTCGTGCGCGCCCCCTACTGGGATGTGGCCGCCACGCTCGAGGCGCCCGGCGCGGAAGGCGCGTCCGTCGCCTTCGACGCGCGCATGACGTCGCTCGCCGGCAGGCGTCTCGCCGGCTCCAAGGATTTCGGCTCCGACGGCAAGCTCACGCCCGACGGATTCGCCGGCAACGTGTGCCGTCTGGACGAGGCGAACGCCACGGCCATCGCCGCGGCGCTGCGCACGGCCGCGTTCACCGTGATCTCGATGGAGTCGAAGCCGTACCGCCGCCGCCCGCTGCCGCCGTTCACCACGTCCACGCTGCAGCAGACCGCCGGCAACCGTCTCGGCATGAGCTCCCGCGCCACGATGCGCGCCGCGCAGGGCCTGTACGAGAACGGCTACATCACGTACATGCGTACCGATTCGGTCACGCTCTCCCAGGAGGCCATCGCGGCCGCGCGCCAGTCCGTCGAATACCATTTCGGCAAGGCGTTCCTTTCCGACGCCCCCAAGCAGTACGCCACGAAGACCGCCGGCGCGCAGGAGGCGCACGAATGCATCCGTCCGGCCGGCGCACGCTTCCGCGATCCGGACGAACTCGCCGCCAAGGTGCCGGGCGACCAGCTGAAGCTGTACACGCTCATCTGGCAGCGCACCCTCGCCTCCCAGATGGCCGACGCCACCGGCTCCACCGCCACGGTGAAGCTGTCCGCGCCGACCGGCGCGTCCGGCGAGGCCATCTTCCAGGCGTCCGGCACCGTCATCGAATTCCCCGGCTTCATGAAGGCCACCGGCGAAGGCCATCGCACGGCGTCGCCGAAGGACGGCGCGAAGGGCGATGCGGTCAAGGGCGACGACAACGCGTCCCTGCCGCCGATGGCCACCGGCCAGCGGCTCGACGCCACCGACGTGCATGCGGACGGCCATGAGACGCAGCCGCCGGCCCGATACACCGAGGCCTCGCTCGTCAAGACCCTGGAGGCGAAGGAGATCGGACGTCCGTCCACGTACGCCTCGATCATCTCCACGATCATCGACCGCGGCTACGTGTACGAACGCGGCCGCGCGCTCATCCCCTCCTGGCTGGCGTTCGCCGTGACCAAGCTGCTGGAGACCAAGTTCCCCAAACTCGTCGACTACCAGTTCACCGCGGACATGGAGAACGGCCTCGACCAGATCGCCCACGGCCGCGAGACCGGCCGCGACTGGCTCACCCGCTTCTACTTCGGTTCCGGCGCGGACGCCGCGCACAACGCCGACGAGGCGCACGAGGGCCTGCAGCAGCAGGTCGCGCAGCTCGGTGAGATCGACGCGCGCGCCATCAACACCATCGACATCGGCGACGGCCTGCACGTGCGCGTCGGCCGCTACGGCCCCTACCTCGAGGACATGGCGCACACGGACGCGGAAGGCAACCCGAAGCGCGCCTCCCTGCCGGACACCATCGCCCCCGACGAACTCACCGTGGCCGTGGCCCGCGACCTCATCGAGAACCATTCCGGCGGCCCGCGCGAACTCGGCAAGGACCCCGTCACCGGCGGCACCGTCGAAGTGCGTAACGGACGGTTCGGCCCCTACGTGGCGCTCGTCCCGCCGGCGGACGCCGTCGCGCCCGCCGCGGCGGCCGAGACCAAGCCCGCGAAGACCGCGAAGCGCGGCTCGAAGAAGGCGGACGGACCGCGCCCCAAGATGGCGAGCCTGTTCAAGACGATGAAGCCGGAGTCGCTCACCCTCGAGGACGCGCTCAGACTGCTGAGCCTGCCGCGCGAAGTCGGCTCCTACGAGGAGACGAACGCCGAGACCGGCGAGATCTCCGTCTCCCACGTGGCCGCGAACAACGGCCGCTACGGCCCGTACCTCACCAAGACGAAGGCGGACGGCTCCACCGAGACCCGGTCGCTGGGCTCCGAGGACGAGATCTTCACCGTCACCATCGACCAAGCGAAGGACCTGTTCGCGCAGCCGCAGTTCCGCGGCCGTGGCCGCGGCGCCGCCAAGCCGCCGATCCGCACGCTGGGCAACGATCCGGAATCCGGCAAGCCCGTCGTCATCAAGGAAGGCCGCTTCGGCATGTACCTGACCGACGGCGAGACCAACCGCACCCTGCCGCGTCAATACGATCCGGCCACCATCGAACCGGCCGACGCGTTCCGCATCCTCGCCGAGAAGCGGGCGATGGGCCCGGCCACGAAGCGTGGCCGCGGCGGGCGTTCGGGAGCCAAGGGTTCGGCGGCGAAGGGCAAGGGCGGCGCCAAGGCCACGGCAAAGACGAACCCCGTCGAGGCGAAGCGCGCCGAACGCCGCGCCGAAGTCAGGAAGCTCGCCGAACAGGGTTGGGCCAACACGCGCATCGCGGAGAAGATCGGCTCCACCGCCTCCACCGTGAAGGCGGACGTCGACTGGCTCACCGCGAACGAAGGCTTCGTCCGGCCCGCCGTAGTCCCCGCCAAGCCGAAGAGGAAGTAGCGGCCGGCCCCTCGTTCCTCGTGGAACACGCCCCCGATGGCATGGTTCGGGGTAGGGGTCATGCTCAACCATGCGTGGATAGATAGCGTCTCCTCCTAGACGCGATGATGCCCGAAGTGTACCCGAATGCGGGTCGCGCGCACATCGCGGACGGGAGGAAGATTTTCAATGTCCGAAACGATGTTCCGCAGGCGTCTGGCCGCCGCCTGCGTGGGATTCGTCTCCGCGGTGGCCATGCTGGCGCCTTTGACCGCCGGCGCCAGCGCCGCGGACAATACCGCGGCCGGTTCCGATACCGCGATATCCGTCATCGACGCGCAACGGCTCGTCAGCCGGTTCACGGCGGAATACGGTGCGAACGGCCCGCAGGCCGCTGCCACGCCGCGCGCCCAGGCGGCACCCCGGGCGCAGTCCGATGAGGCCGACGCCCCGGCCGCCGCGGCGGACGAGCCGGTGGACGGCAAAGTGACGTCCGCCGCCGATCTGGCCGCGGAGATCGCCGCCGCCAAGGACGGCACGCCCGCCACGCTCACGCTCACCGCCGACGTGGCGCTCGACCAGCCGCTCGACATCCCCGCCGGCAAGCGGATCACGCTCACCGACGACGGCACCGCACGCGCCATCACCTACAAGGACCTGCCCGCATACGGCAGCGGCGTCATCACCGTCGAACAGGGCGCGTCCCTGACCTTCGACGGCGCGCACCTCACCCTCGACGGCACCGGAGCGCAGCCGCAGTACCGCATCATCCGCACCAACGGCGCCTTCACGCTCAAGCAGGGCACGATCACCGGCGCCGACACCATGGGCACCGCGTACATGCAGGGCGTCGCGAACGCCGGCGGCGTGGTCCTCGCCCAAGGCGCGGACGCCTCCTTCACCATGACCGGCGGCGCCATCACCGGCAACAAGGAGGGCATGTCCCTCGGCAGCGCCACCGTGTTCGTCTCCGGCGGCGCCAAGTTCGACCTCTCCGGCGGCGAGATCTCCAGGAACGACCTCACCAGCGGCGAAGGCTCGCTGACGGGCGACACCTGGAAGGACCCGAACAACGCCGGATTCCACGCCCCGGTGTGGATCTATCCGGACGGCGCCTCCACGTTCACCATGACCGGCGGCGCCATCACCGGCAACACCGGCTCCCTCGCCGGCGCCGTGCTCGTGGGCTATCCGCTGAGCAACAGCGCGAAATCCACCGTCACGATGACCTTCACCGGCGGTTCCATCGCGGACAACAAGGGTGCCGCATACTCCGGCGGCATCTCCCTGTTCAGCCGCGGCTCCGCGCCCGTCAAGCTCGACATGAGCGGCGAGGCGAAGATCACCGGCAACATTGGCCCGATGGGCGGCGGCATCGCCACCAGCGACGACTACGCCACCAGCCGACCCAACAGGGACAAGGACCCGGCCGCCTACAACCAGTGGCTTAAGGGCTACCCCGAATACCAGAAGGGCTTCGAAGGCGAGAGCTTCACCATGAAGGGCGGTGTCATCGCCGGCAACAAGGCCGTCAGCGTCAAGGGATGGGCGAGCGGCACCGGCGGCGGCGTGTACATCGCCACCGACACGGTCACGCTGACCGGCGGCACCATCTCCGGCAACTTCGCCGAACAGGGCGGCGGCGTGTACGTGAGCACCGAACCGTACGTGCTCACCCTTACGGACGCCCTCGTCACCAAGAACACCGCCACCGTGCTCGGCGGCGGCATCTGGCTGTGCCCCACCGGCGACCTCAAGAGCGCCGTGCGCAACGGCGGCGCCGTGTTCGACAACACCGCCTCCTCCGGCGGCTCCACCGGCTACGACACCGCCGCCGGCGCCGACGTCGCCTCCGTCTCCAAAACCTTCAACGAAGGCGTGTACCTGAGCAACCGTCTGCTCGGCAACTGGCTCACCGGCTGGTACCAGGACGGCGCCATCAAGCAGCACAAGGACTCCGCCTACTGGCTGGGCGAACCCGACGCCTCCACCAAGCGCTACGACGCCATGACCCCGGCCGAACAGGCCAAGGCCAAGCGCGGCGGCATCGTGCAGTCCAAGGACGACCTGGCCCTCCAGGCCGTCACCACGGACACCGGCAAGCAGGTGGCCCAATCCAAGGCCAAGCTCGTCATCTCCGACAATACGGCCGAACGCGGCGGCGGCATCGGCGCCAACGGCGCCGTCGTCTTCGGCGAATACCCGGTGGAATTCCCGAAGATCGACGTCACCGCCACCAAGGTGTGGAAGGACGACGGCGACAAGGCCGGCGCACGCCCGCAGTCGGTCAAGGTTGCCCTCTACGAGGACGGCGAACAGATCGACGAGGCCACCCTCAACGCCGACAACGGCTGGACCTTCACGTGGACCGACCTGCAGAAGATCGCCGGCGACGACCCCGTCCAGGCGGACGGCAAGTCGCTCGCCAAGTACGAGGTCAAGGAGGTCGGCACGGTCAAGGACTACACCGCCTCGGTGAGCCAGTCCACCGACGTCGACGGCGACTTCACCTTCACGCTGACCAACACCTACGTGAAGCCCTCCGAGCCGAACAAACCCGGCGAAACGGGCGGCAACGGCAAGCCGAACCAGCCGAAGCAGCTCTCCAAGACCGGCTCGGCCGTGGCCATCGTCGCGGCGGCGGCCCTTGGCCTGCTGCTCGCCGGCGCCGCGCTCGCGGCGACGCGCGTGCGCCGCTGACGGCACGACGGAACCGGCATGATGGCCGTGGCGTCGGAGCGATGCATCGCCCCGACGCCACGGCCATCGCCGTATGCGGGCCGGTCACGCGGGTCCATCGTGCGGTCCCATCGCCGGCAGCGGATACAGTGGGGCACATGACCGGACTGTTCATCTCCTTCGAAGGCGTCGACGGCGTGGGCAAGACCACGCAGGTCGAACGGCTGCGCGCCTACCTCGAATCGCAGGGGCGCACCGTCGTCACCACCCGCGAACCCGGCGGCACCGCGCTCGGCCGGGCCATCCGCCGTCTGCTGCTGCACGGCGTCGGCGTGGCGGACGGAGAGACGGCGACGGACGGCGGTGACGGCACGGGGAACGCCGCGCAGGGCGCCGACATCGCGCCGCGCGCCGAAGCGCTCCTGTTCGCCGCCGACCGCGCCCAGCACGTCGCCGAAATCATCCGGCCGGCATTGGACCGCGGCGAAGCGGTCATCACCGACCGCTATCTCGACTCCTCCCTCGCCTATCAGGCGGGCGGCCGCGAACTCACGGCGGACGAGATCCGTTCCTTAAGCATGTGGGGTACGAACGGCCTGCTGCCGGACCGCACCTACCTGCTCGACATGGACCCGACGCAGTCGCACACGCGGCTCACCCACGATGAGGACCGCATGGAATCGGCCGGCGACGACTTCCAACGCCGCACGCGCGAGGCGTTCCTCGCGCTCGCCGCGGTCGAACCGGAACGCTTCCGCGTCATCGACGCCGGCCGCACCATCGACGACGTGTGGGCCGCCATCCGCAGGGACGTCGACGCGCTGCTGCACGGCGACGATGACTGCGATGACGGTGGCGACGGTGCGGACGCGTCGGGCGCCGCGTCCGACGGAACCCACGACGGAACCCACGACGGAAACGAGGCGACCGCATGAGCGTATGGGACGGCATCATCGGCCAGCAGCCGGTCGTGGAACAACTCAAGGCCATCACCCTCGGCGACCCGAAGCAGATCGCGCAATCGTGGCTCATCTGCGGCCCTCCCGGATCGGGCCGCTCCAACCTCGCCAAGGCGTTCGCCGCCGCGCTCGAGAGCCCGGACCACGGCATGGGCGACGAACCCACCAAGGTCACGCGGCAGGTGCTCGCCGGCACGCATCCGGACGTGAGCATCCTCGCCACGGACAAGGTGACCATCGGCATCGACGAGGTGCGCGAGCTCATCGGCGTCTCCGAACAGATGCCCAGCACCGCGCCATGGCGGATCATCATCATCGAGGACGTCGACCGCATGCTCGAACGCACCACCAACGTGCTGCTCAAGGAGATCGAGGAGCCGGCCGAACACTGCATCTGGCTGCTGTGCGCCCCCAGCGCGCAGGACGTGCTGCCCACCATCCGCTCGCGCACGCGCATCGTCAACCTCGCCGTGCCCGGCGCCGACGCGGTGGCCCGGTACCTGGAGACGGGCGTGGGCGCCGAGCCGAAGATCGCGAAACGGGCGGCGCGGCTCGCCGAAGGACACATCGGCATCGCCAAACTGTACGCCACCGACGAACGCGTCATGACCGACCGCGACGAACTCGTGGTGGGCGTACTCGAACTCGCCAAGGCCTCCGACGCGGTGATTCTCGCCGGCAGACTCATCGGCAATGCCAAGGCGCAGGCCGAAGTGGACGTCGCCGGACAGGCCGCGCGCGCCGAAGCCGACTTCCGCCGCATCAACGGGCTCGGGCCCAACGACCGCATCCCGCCGAAACTGCGCGGCGCCTACAACGCCATCGGCAAGAAGGACGAGCTCAAACGCCGCTCCACCCGACGCAGCCGCGACGTGCTGGACCGCGCGCTCAACTCCATCGCCTCCGTCTACCGGGACGTGACCGTCCTGCAGAACGGTGCGGAGGACGCGGTGGGCCTCATCAACCTGGAGAACCGGGCAGCCATCACCGAGCTCGCGGCGAGGCTCTCCCGCGAAGGCGCGCTCGCGCGGCTCGACGAGGTGGCGCGCGCCCGCAGGCGCCTCATGGGCAACGGCAACCCGACGCTCGTGTTCGAGGCGTTGTTCTGCGCGCTGATTCCGTGAGGCGGGCGCGGGCGGTGACGCGGGCGGCGTAGCATGGAGGCGGAAGGTCCGTGGGGTCCGCCGTCTCCCGCCGTAGTGGTTGGTCGGCGCAGTGTTGGGGTGACGGCCATGCGGACGGTACCGGCATTCACCAGTGGAAGGGGTGGATATGAAGGTCTGTACGCGATGCGGTGCGCAATGCGCCGATGACGTGCTGTTCTGTGGTTCATGCGGGAGCCCGTTGCCGCAGGCGGCACCGGGTGTGCCGGGCGTTCCGGGTGCGCCGGGGATGATGGGTGTGCCGGGCGCTCCGACGCCCGTGCGGGGAACGTCGCCGGCTCAGGCGCCGCAGGTGCCGATCTGGGGTGCGGCTCAGGTTCCGCAGGCGGCTCAGGTTCCGATGGTTCCGCCGGTTCCGCAGCAGGCTCCGACGGTTCCGCAGACCCCTGCGGCCGGGTATGGCGCGATGATGCCGCAGCCGCCGCAATCGCGTCGGTCCGGTGGGACGCAGGCCGGCGGGGCGGGTGTCGGTGCCGCTGTTGTGGCGCCGGACGTCTCCGCTCTGCGCGCCGCGCGCGTGCCGCTGGTGCTGATGCTGGTGGGCGCGGTGTTCGGCATGCTGTACACGCCGTTGACGCTTCTTGGTTTCGCGCTGTTCCCCGGCTCGCCGAGCGTGGGCGGCATGGTGTTCTCCTCGGTCGTCAACGGCCTGGGTGCCGGGCTGACGTTGTACATGGCGTTGGCGCTGCTGCTGTCGCTGACGGCCGATGGCCGGCGTGTGCGCGGCAACGGTCTGGTGCCGGCGTTCGTGGTCACGGTGCTGTATATGGTGTGCGCGGCGCTCAGGTCGGCGATGCCCGATCCGACGTATGTGGCGGCAACCATCCTGCTCGGCGTGGGACTGTGCGTCATGACGGTCCTGCTGCTCGTCGCGTCCTCCCGTGCGAAGGCCGACCGTGCCGGCGCGGGGATCGGCGGACGCGACGACACGCGTGCCGGGGTGCTCATCGTCTTCGTGGTCTCCATCGTGACCCTGCTCGCGGATGTGTTCGACGGCGTGGCGCACGGTCTGGAGTCGGAGGCGTGGCTGGTGGGCTCGAATCTGTACTCCCTGCTGAACGCGCTGATGCTGCTGATCGGCGTGTTCCTGCCGATGATGGTGCTGGGCGGCAGGCTCCGCCGTGCCACCGGCACGGGCTGGCATATCGCCCCGCTGGCGGGGTTGGTGATCGGAGCCGCGCTGCAGGTGGCGAGCGTCTGGACGGCCATCGCGGGGCAACAGCTGTTGTACCGCCTGCGGCAGGGGCGAATCACCGCCGATGAGTACTCCAGGCAGGTGCTGCCGTTCAGCGGCGTCGGCGCTTGGCTGGGGGTGGCGTTCTTCCTCGTCGTCCTCGTCGTCGTCATCGTCATGCTGGTCGGCGTATCCAAGGCGTCGCGGGGTGCGTCTGTGCCGGGCGGGGCTCCTGCGCCGTCCGTGCCGTCCGGTGTCCCCGCGGGGCCGTTCGTCGGGGCTTCGTCCGCGTATCCGTCCGCGGCGTCGTCCGCGTCACCGGCTGCCTATCCGACGTCCGTACCGGCTGCGGCCTATCCGACGTCCGTACCGGCTGCGGCCTATCCGACGTCCGTGCCGCCGGCGCGACGCTGACCCGCTGCGATTGTCCTCGTTCGTCCTGCGACGGTCGGCCGACTGTCCTCCTGTGTGGCCGGTCAGCGCTTCGTGCTGGAGACGCGCACGATGAGCTGCGGCGGCAGGGAGACGTGGCTCGGATGGCCGGGGCCCGCCTCGATGAGGCGCAACGCCTCGGACACGATGCGCGCGTATGGCGGGCGCACCGAGGTCATGGTGGGCAGCGACGCCGAGGCGATGGGGGAGTCGTTGTAGCCCACCACCTTGATGTCCTCCGGCACGTTCATGCCGAGCGCGTGGAGGGCCATCATCACGCCGAACGCGATGGTGTCGTCCGCGCAGACGATTGCATCCGGATGGCCGCGCTCGCCGAACAGGCGGATGGTGCAGTCGAAGCCGCGCGTCACCGTGCGGTCGCCGAACCGGTTCCACTCGCTCTGCGTGGTGAGGCCGGCGGCGCGCACCTGCGTGTGGAACATGGCGAACAGTTCGGCCGATTCGAACGAGACCTCCTTGCCGGCCAGATACGCTACCGATTCGACGCCCTGCTCGGCCAGATGTCGGATGATGGCCTCCATGGCCGTGTTCTCGTCGATGGACACCATGTTGGTGCGGAAGGAACGCTGGCGTCCGCCCACCTGCACGATGGGAATGGAGTCGGCGTACTTGTCGAACGTCTCGGACAGGTCGGCACCGGCCGAGGTGACGGTGATGAGGCCGTCCACCTTGCGCGAGCACAACGATTCGATGCGGTCGACCTGGGTGGTCTCGTCGGCGGCGATGCCGAGGAGAAGCTGGCGGCTGTCGCTGTCGACGACGGGTTCCAGCGCGTCGAGGAGTCCGGCGCAGAAGTTGTCCGATGCGCTGGGGATGACCAGACCGATGGTGTTCGTCACGTCGGAGCGGAGGGCGCTGGCCGCATAGTTCACCGAGTAGTCGAGGTCCGCGGCGGCTTTGCGCACGCGTTGCGCGATTTCGTCGTCCTTGGTGCGTCGTCCGGAGAGCACGCGCGAGACCGTGGCCGTCGAGACCTGCGCCCGATTGGCGACCTCGAGGATGGAACTGGGGGATTTCGACGCCCGGCTGGCCATGTGCGTTCAAGTCCTTTATGCGTATGTGCGTGGGTTCATATGCGGTGGTGTCATGCGGCATACGAGGTGCGAAAACAATTTCGCCGCCCGGCGCAACATGGTAGTGCAGGGCGGCGAAACCGTTAGGAATAGGGGGTTCGGTGCGTCGCGATTGCGCTTTCGCGCGCATCGAAGTCTGTAGGTGCGGGGCGGTATGCGCCCCGGTGGGTCACTCGGCCTTGGTGAGGGTCTCGACCAGGGAGTCGGCCACGGTCTCGGCGTTGTCGCCGTCGACGGTCAGGTTCACGGTGTCGCCCTGCTTGATGCCCAGGCCCATGATGGACAGGATGGAGCCGGCCGGGACGGGGGAGCCGCCTTCCTTGGCGATGGTCACGGTGCAGCCGGAGGCGGTGACGGCCTGGGCGAACTCCGCGGCCGGACGGGCGTGGATGCCGACGGGATCGTTGATCACGGTGGAACGGGTTGCGGTTGCCATAGGAGCACTCCTTTGTCGATAGCAATTGTTGGGGCGCACGTCAGTCACTGACCTGTGCTGATAGGTACTATAGCACAGGAAAACACGACACGCGGAAATCGATTACCGGCGTTGTGCGGCGGGTCTTTCTGTGTATACTGTCACTGTCGGTAAATGGATTACCTGCATGCGTTACCGAGGCGTCAAGGACGCGTGGTGCGCGAGGGTGACCGCCGCGGGATGGACCGCGGGAAGCCGGCAACGAAGTCAAGACATAAAGGAGTGCTCAACATGGTTATCACCGGAAGCGGAATCGGACGTGGAGTCGCGGTCGGCAAGGTCATCCGCATGGCTCCGCCGCTGGAGGAACCCGCGGACGTCCGTCGTGACGCATCCATCAGCGCCGTCGTGGAGAACGAGCGCGTCTCCAAGGCCCTGGCCACCGTCAACGCCGAGCTGAACCGCCGCGCCGAAGAGGCCAAGAACGGCGACGAGGGCGCCAAGCAGGCCGCCCCGATCCTCGAGGCCATCGCTATGTTCGCCTCCGACCCGTCCCTGGCGACCTCCATCCAGAACCTCGTCAACGGCGGCAAGACCGGCGAACGCGCCGTGCTCGAGGGCTTCGCCCAGGTCGAGGAGATGTTCAAGATGATCGGCGGCTACCAGGCCGAGCGCGCCGCGGACCTGCACGATGTGGGCCAGCGCGTCATCGCCGAGCTGCGCGGCGTGCCTGCCCCGGGCGTGCCGGACTCCGACGAGCCGTTCGTGCTCGTGGCCGAGGATCTGTCCCCCGCGGACACCTCCGGTCTGGATCTCGAGAAGACCCTCGCCATCGTCACTTCGCAGGGTGGCCCGACCTCCCACACCGCCATCCTGGCGCGTGCCCGCGGCATCGTGGCCGTCGTGTCCGCCGCCGGCGCCGAGGACCTCAAGACCGGCGACACCGTGATCGTCAACGCCGCCAAGGGCGAGGTCGTCGTCGACCCGACCGACGCGCAGGTCGAGGAGGCCGAGCACGCCAAGGCCAAGGCCGCCCGCGCCAAGGAGCTGCGCGGTCAGGCCGGCGGCACCAAGGACGGCCACCACGTGCCGCTGCTCGCCAATCTGGGCAAGCCGGCCGACGGCAAGACCGCCATCGAATACGGCGCGGAGGGCGTGGGCCTGTTCCGTTCCGAGTTCCTGTTCATCGGCAACGCCGAGCCGCCGAGCGTCGAGGAGCAGACCAAGGCGTACACCGAGCTGCTCGCCCAGTTCCCGGGCAAGAAGGTCGTCATCCGCATGCTTGACGCCGGCGCCGACAAGCCGCTGCCGTTCCTCACCCCTGAGGACGAGCCGAACCCGGCCCTCGGTCTGCGCGGCCTGCGCACCCTGCGCGTCCACAAGGAGGTCCTCGAAGGCCAGCTCAAGGCCCTCGCCGCCGCCGACGCCCAGACCGACGCCGACCTGTGGGTCATGGCCCCGATGGTCGCCGACGAACACGAGGCCGCCTACTTCGTCAAGCTCGGCAAGAGCTTCGGCCTGAAGAAGGTCGGCGTCATGGCCGAAGTCCCGTCCATCGCCCTCATGGCCGACAAGGTCGCCGAGGTGGCGGACTTCGTCTCCATCGGCACCAACGACCTCACCCAGTACACGATGGCCGCGGACCGCATCCTCGGCTCCGTGTCCAACTACCAGACCGCGTGGCACCCGGCGGTGCTGCGTGCCATCAAGCTCATCGCGGACGCGGGCAACGCCCACGGCATGCCGGTCGGCGTGTGCGGCGAGGCCGCGGCCGATCCGGATCTGGCCGTCGTGCTCACCGGCATCGGCGTGAACTCCCTGTCCATGACCCCGGTGGCTCTGGACGACGTGCGCGCCGCGCTGGCCGAGGTCACCTTCGAGGAGGCCAAGGCCAAGGCCGAGGCCGCCCTCAACGGCGACTTCTACAAGCCGGCCTGGGGCGACTGATTCCCATCCTGCCGGTTGGGCGCTCGCTTCCCCGACCGGCAGGCATCCGATTCCCGCGGTTCGCGGCCGTTCCACGGCCCGACCGCACGTGTGACACAAGACTTGGCGCGGCGACGAATCCCCGGCTTTCCCTTCTCCGGGTGACGCCGCGTCATCACCCCAGTGGCCCGGAACCCCCTTCGCCGGGCCACCTTCTCCGCCCGGCCCCGGGCGGCGGGACGAGCACTCCCCGCCGCCCGGGGCCGGGCTTTTTCCATTGCGGCGGCGTGCGGCGTGATATAGTGGTCAGGTTATGTGAATAAGTCGATGATATGCAATATCGACGATTGATGTCGCATGTCGACCTGTGGTGCATTCGTCGCGCCCGAATGCCGCCCGGTCCGCCGTGTGTGTTGGACAGGAGGGGTGTCATGGCTTCCAAGCAGCGTGACCTTGCATTGAAGCTCCAGAAGCGCATCGCCAACGGGGAATTCTCCGAGACGGGCAAACTGCCCACTGAGGACCAGCTCATGGAGGAGTATGGGCTGTCCAGATACTTCGTGCGCGGCGCCATCGCGGTGCTCGCTGAGGCGGGGGAGGTCTTCCCCGTGCGCGGCAACGGCGTGTTCGTGCGCGAGGGCCGTGACAGCGGCTATATGCCGATCGGCACCTCGTACGGCATTTCGGCCGATTTCGGCAAGGACAACGTCACGTCGGTGGTGTGCGAGGTGGCGTTGGACAGGACCGACGAGGCGCTGTCGAAGCGCATGCGCTGCGCGGTGGGCTCGCCGGTGTGGCGCGTGGTGCGTCTGCGCCGTGTGGAGGGCGAGCCGCTGTGCTATGAGACCGCTTGGTATCTCAAGGAATACGTGCCGTTCCTCAACGAGGACATCGCGAAGGGGTCGTTGTACTCCTACGTGCACGACGATCTCGGACTGAACTTCGGCTTCGTGGACAAGGTGATCCATATGGATTGGCTGGGCGCCGACGCCGCCCGCCTGCTCGAACTGAACGAGGGCGATCCCGCCATCTGTATCGAGGACGACGCGTTCCTGACGAACGGCAAGCTGTTCAACGCCTCGAAGAACCTCTATCACTACAAGAACGCGAAGTTCTATGCGATGGCCTCGATGCGCTGACGGCCTGCCCTGGGTGTCGAACGGCGGTTCCGGTGTGTTCCGGGACCGCCGTTTTCGTTGGCGGCCCGCGGTTTGCGTGGCGTTTCCCGGCGTCGCCGTTTCCGAGTTGACAAGATATCAAGAAGATGTATACTTAAATCATCGTTGTTTAAATAACTACTAAAGATGTAGACAACACGGATGGTTGTGTCATCTTGATGGTCTTTGAATGACGCCAACGGGAATGGGCGGATGTGGTAGTCCGCCCGGAAGAAAGGACATCCAATGAAGGAGAAAATGAAGGACATCGGCGACGCGATGCTGAATGGCTTCATGAAATTCGCCAGTCTCAAGGCGCTGGTGGCGCTGAAGGACGGCTTCATCCTCACGATGCCGGCCACGCTGATTGGTTCGCTGTTCCTTCTGATCGCGAACCTGCCGTTCAGCGGCTACGCCGACTTCATGGCGAAGACGTTCGGTGACCAGTGGAACATCGCGCTCAACCAGGTCAGCATCGCAACCTTCAACATCCTCGCCATCATCGTGGCGGTCGGCATCGGCTACGCGTACGCCCGCAACGAGAAGTGCGACGGCATCTCCGCCGGCCTGCTCTCCTTGGTCGCGTTCTTCATCGTCTCTCCGTCGTCGATGAACATCTCCATCGACCCGAAGACCATCGACATCGCCACCGACGCCACCAAGAACGCCAAGGACGTTGCCGTCTCCGGCGTGTTCGTCCAGAACTGGACCGGTTCCAACGGCATCATCTCCGCCATCATCATGGGCCTCATCGTCGGCTGGGTCTACACCGCCTGCATCAAGCACGACGTGAAGATCAAGATGCCCGAGTCCGTCCCGCAGGGCGTGACCAACGCCTTCTCCGCCCTCATCCCGGGCCTCATCGTCATCACCGGCTCCTCCATCCTGTACCACCTGTGCAAGGTCTTCGGCGGCGTCTCCCTCACCGAGCTCATCTTCAAGGTGCTCCAGATCCCGCTGCAGTCCCTCACCGACACCTGGGCCGGCGCGATTATCATCGCCATCTTGATCTCCCTGCTGTTCTGGTGCGGCATCCACGGCGCCAACGTGGTCTCCGGCGTCGTCACCCCTCTGCTCACCGCCAACACGCTCGTCAACCAGAGCCTCCTCGACAAGGGCATCTACCCGAGCAAGGCGAACGGCGGCCACTACCTGACTCCGCAGGTCATCGACTGCTTCGTCAAGTTCTCCGGCGTCGGCCTGACCGTCGGCCTGCTCGTCGCCGCACTGCTCTTCGCCAAGTCGAAGCAGCTGCGTGAGGTCTCCAAGCTCTCCATCGTGCCGGGCATCTTCGGCATCAACGAGCCTGTCATCTTCGGCCTGCCGATCGTGTTCAACCCGATCATGCTGATCCCGTTCGTGCTCACCCCGCTCTGCGCGATGATCATCATGTACGGATGCCTGTCCATCGGCTTCATCCAGCCCTTCGGCGCCGTCCAGGTGCCGTGGACCACCCCGCCGATCATCTCCGGCTTCATCCTCGGCGGCTGGAAGTGCGCGCTGCTGCAGGTCATCATCGCCGCGATGGCCGTGGCCATCTACTACCCGTTCGTCAAGATGCAGGACAAGATCTACCTCGAGCAGGAAGCCGAGGCCGAGTCCGCCGAGTGACCGGCGGACCGTGGATCGTCCGGCCGGTCTCCCCGGCCGGACGATCCACGGCCGGCATCCGTACGAACATCGGGGATCCCCGATACCGGCCGGTCCGCGAGAACCGCATATGACGGGCGACCGGCCCCCTCCTCTTCACATCAACAACAACATCAACGTCATCATCCCGAATCACCAATATTCAAAGGAGAACATCATGAAGATCGTATTGTGCTGCAGCGACGGCATGTCCACCAGCATCCTCGTCAGGAAGATGCAGGACGCCTCCTCCAAGCGGGGCCTCGAGAACGACATCTCCGCCATGCCGGTCTCCACCCTCGAAGCCAACGCGCAGGACGCCGACGTGATCCTGCTCGGCCCGCAGGTCCGCTACATGCTCAAGGACGTCAAGAAGGAATTCCCGACCAAGCCGGTCGAGGTCATCGCGCCCCAGGACTACGGCATGGCCCGCGGCGACAAGGTCCTCGACTTCGCCTTCAAGCTCGCCGGCAAGTGATCGCGCCGACGGGACAAGCGAAGCAACCAACGACAGACAGGAAAGCGTAACGAAATGGCAGACGAAGAATTCGATCTGGAAACCACCTGCTTCCAGCTGATCACCGCGGCGGGCACCGCCAAGTCCGATTACATGGAGGCGCTCGGCAAGGCCAAGGAAGGCGACTTCGAGGGGGCGAATGCCTCCATCGAGGAAGGCGACAAGAGCTACCGCGAAGGCCACGCCGTGCACTCCGGCCTCGTGCAGCGTGAGGCGGCCGGCAACCCGGTGAAGATGGGACTGCTGCTCACCCACGTCGAAGACCAGATGATGGCCGCCGAGGTGTTCCGTGCGATGGTCGTCGAGATGATCGACCTGTACAAGCGTCTCGACGCCAACGAATCCGGCGCCAAGGCCGAATAGACCGGGGGATGACGATGAGATTCCCCGACGACTTTCTCTGGGGCGGGGCGGTCGCCGCGCACCAGCTCGAAGGTGCATGGAACGAGGACGGCCGCGGACCCAGCATCTGCGACGTCCTGACCGGCGGGGCCCACGGTGTCAAGCGTGAAATCACCGCCGACGGCGTGGTGCCGGGCCTCAACTACCCGAACCACCGCGGCATCGACTACTACCACACGTTCCGTGAGGACGACGCGCTGTTCCAGGAGATGGGCTTCAAGTGCTTCCGCACCTCGATCTCCTGGTCGCGCATCTTCCCCAACGGCGATGAGGAGCAGCCCAACGAGGAAGGACTGAAGTTCTACGAGGAGCTGTTCAAGGACTACCGTGCCAAGGGCATGGAACCGGTCGTCACGCTCTCGCACTTCGAGATGCCGCTGCACCTGGCGAAGATGGGCGGTTTCTCGAACCGCAAGGTCATCGACTACTTCTTCCGGTTCGCCTCGACCGTCATGGAGCGCTACAAGGACCTGGTGACCTACTGGCTGACCTTCAACGAGATCAACAACCAGATGGAGATGCATACCGAGATCTTCCCGTACACGGATTCCGGCATCATCCCCGACCCTCATGCCGACAAGCACACCGTCGAGCAGAGGATCTGGCAGGCCATCCACAACGAGTTCGTTGCCTCGGCGCTCGTCGTGCAGCGCGGCCATCAGATCAACCCGGCGTTCCGGATCGGCTGCATGCTCGCAATGGTGCCGATCTACCCGGCCACCTGCAACCCGAACGACGTGATGCACGCCGAGATCCTGATGCGCGACCGTTACCTCTTCGGCGACGTGTACGTGCACGGCACGTACCCCGAGTACCTGCTGAACCGTTGGGACCGCGAAGGCTTCGACATCAAGATGGAGCCGGGCGACACCGACATCATCCAGGCGGGCACGGTCGACTTCATCTCGATCAGCTACTACATGAGCGCCGCCGTCTCCGCGGAGAAGGTGGACGAGTTCGACGGACACGGCCTGCCGGGCCAGGTGCGCAACCCGTACATCAAGGCCACCGACTGGGGCTGGCAGATCGATCCGGTCGGCCTGCGCTACGTGCTGTGCTCGCTGTACGAGCGCTACGGCAAGCCGATCTTCGTCGTCGAGAACGGCATCGGCATGTACGAGACGCCCGACGCCGACGGCTACGTGGCCGACGACGCGCGCATCGCGTACCTGAAGTCGCACATCGAACAGGTCGGCAAGGCGATCGACCTGGATGGCGTGCCGGTCATCGGCTACACCGTCTGGGGCTGCATCGATGTGATTTCGTTCGGTACCGGCGAGATGAAGAAACGCTACGGCATGATCTACGTCGACGCCGACGACGAGGGCAACGGCTCGTACCGGCGGACGCGCAAGAAGTCGTTCTACTGGTATCGTGACGTGATCGCCAGCAACGGCGAGAAGCTGTAGCTCCCCCCCCCGCGGTTTCAATCCCTTTTCCGCGGGACGGCTCTCGAAGGCCCGTCGAGTCATGCGGCGGGCCTTCTTTTTTTCGCCGTATGCGTTGCGTTACGCATACGGAAGCGGACGTCAAAGGCCCCAGAGGCCGAGCATATCGTCCGCGATCTCATTCATATGCTTATGCACCCATGCATCGATGCACTTGTGTGTTCATGCACCCGGCCAAGGAGGACGGGTGAGGAAGGAAGAAAGGAATACCATGAGAACCACCAACGGGGGAGGGGCTCCGGCCCGATGGCGCGCCGCGGCCGGCGCGCTCGTCGCATGCGCCACGCTGCTGTGCGGCCTGACGGCCGTCGACACGGCCCAGGCGGCGGAGACGGGCGCGAAAGCCGTGACGACCGTCGACACCGGTCTCGGCAACGACATCAGAATCGAACTCGCGAAAAAGGACGGAGACGCCTACGTCGGTTCCGGCGAATACGTCACCGATCCCGGAACGGCGAACACGCCCGTCACGTTCACCGACGCGTCCGACGACTCCACGCTGTGGAGCATCGTCGGCTGGGACGACCAGAACGGCGCCCGCACGGTCACGGTCAAAGGCAGGAGGAGCAACGCCCGGCTCAAGGGCGGCCACGTCCGCAACAACACCGATTGGACCAGCATCGCCGCGGAGAACAACGGCAAGGTCTGCGTGAAGGACGACGGCGGCTACGGCGGCTGGGAATCCATCAAACTCGTGCCCGCAGGCGACGGCACCGTCGCCTTCCAGGACACCGACACCAACGAACTCCTCAAGTCCGACGGCACGAACCTGGTTGTGACCGACTCCACCGACGCCGTGGACGCCGCCGCCGGGCACTTCATCGTCCACACGAGCGCGACGCCCGCCGCGCCGACCGACGTGACCGTATCCAACGTCACCAACGCCACCGCCGACGTGAGCTTCACCGCCGCCAGGGACTCCTTCGTCACGGACTACGAGATCGACGCCACGCCGACCGACGCGGGCAAGGCGACCGTCACGCTCAAGACCACCGCCACCCAGGCGACGCTCCGGAACCTCGCCGCCGGAACCTCATACAACATCACCGTCAGGAGCCTCAACGGCGCGGACGCGGCCTCCTCCGCGACCGACGCCGTCGCGCTGACGACCGCCAAGGGCGTGCGTCTGGCCGCGCCGACGAACGTGAAGGCCGCCGAGGCCGACGGCGGCAAGGCCATCACCCTCACCTGGGACAAGGTCGACGGCGCCAAAGGCTACAAGGTGCTGCACGCCAAGTCCGCCTACGCCGCGGACAAGGACTTCGTGAGCGTCACCGGCGACAAGCCCGTGACCGGCACCACCTACACCGACGGAAAACTCGACGAGGGTGGTAAGTACGCCAACTACTACAAGGTCGTCACCGTGAACGAGGACGGCGACGTCTCCGACCTGCCCGAGACCACCGCCTCCCTCGACCGTGAGCTCTTCGGCGACCACACGCTCGTGTTCGCCCCCACCGACGACATGGGCAAGGTCGACAAGGTCCTCGCCGACCTGTTCACCAAGCAGAACGACATCGCCGCCGACGCCCAGTTCAGGAGCGACCACTGGCAGGTCTACTTCAAGCCCGGCAGCTATGTGCAGGACGGCAACGTGATTTCCAACATCAACGTGGGCTTCTACACCTCGTTGAACGGCTTGGGCAAGATCCCGACCGACACGATGCTCAACAACGTCTCCACGTCCTCCTATCTCGCCGCGAACGCCGGCGCCTCCGCCCAGCAGGGCAACGCCACCTGCAACTTCTGGCGTTCCATCGAGAACCTCGGCGTGAAGAACACCGGCACCGAGAACGGCAAGTCCGGCAACGCCACGTTCGCGCCGGGCGATTCGCGACCCGCCGAGCTGAACCAGTCCTGGCGCCCCGACTACATGAACTGGGGCGTCGCCCAGGCCGCGCCGATGCGCCGCGTGTGGACCGACCGCGCCGTCGCCTACGACTGGAACTACGGCTGGGCGTCCGGCGGCTACACCGCCGACTCCAAGCTCGAGGGCGATGACGGCGGCAACACCGCCGGCACCGCATCCGGCCAGCAGTTCTACACCCGCAACTCCGAGCTCAAGGGCGCGGCGTACGGCACCACGCTCAACAACTTCCTGCAGGGCGTGACCGCGAGCAACGTGCCCGGCTCCGACGGCAAGACCGGCACCGAACTCGTCGGCACCAAGGGCACCAGCAACTGGGGCATCGCCGGCGACGGGAACAACCAGCAGGTCACGACCGCCATCGACTCCACCGAGAAGATCGCCGAGAAGCCGTTCCTCTACCTTGACGACAACGGCGAATACCAGGTGTTCGTGCCCGGCTACCGCGAGAACGCCAAGGGCGTCAGCTGGGGCAAGGGCAAGGCGAACGACGGCATGGGCAAGGGCACGAGCATCCCGCTCTCCGAGTTCTACATCGCCAAGCCGACCGACACCGCCGCCGAGATCAACAAGCAGATCGACGCCGGCAGGAACATCTACCTCACGCCCGGCATCTACCATGCCGAGACCCCGATCGACATCGACCGCAACGGCGTCGTCGTCCTCGGTACCGGCATGGCGACCATCATCCCGGACAACGAGGACGCCGCCCTCAAGATCGGCGACAAGGCGAAGAAGGGCGTGCGCATCGCGGGTCTGATCTTCGACGCCGGCACGCACTCGAAGTACCTGGTGAAGGTCGGCGACACGAAGAACAACGCGGGCGATGCAGACGACCCGATCGAGCTGCAGGATATCTTCTATCGCATCGGCGGCACCACCGGCGGCACCACCTCCGCCGATTACGGCATCGTAATCAACACCAAGAACACGATTACCGATCACTTCTGGATCTGGCGCGCCGACCATGGTGCCGGCGTCGGCTGGCCCAGCGGCGAGAACAAGTGGAACTACTCCAAGAACGGCATGGTCGTGAACGGTGACGACGTCATCGCATACGGCCTATTCAACGAGCACCACGAGGAGTACGACACGCTTTGGAACGGCGAGAACGGCAAGACGTTCTTCTACCAGAACGAGAAGTGCTACGACCCGGTCTCCCAGGACCAGTGGATGAGCCACAACGGCACCGTGAAGGGCTACGCCGCCTACAAGGTCGCCAACGGTGTGAAGAAACACTACGCCGTGGGTCTCGGCATCTACAACGTGTTCATCTACACCGGTCCCGAGACGGCGAACGGCAACCAGGACGGCGGCGATCCCACCGATCCCAACCAGCACACCGGCGCCGGCACCACGGCCATGGAGATGGACAACGCCGTCGAAGTGCCGAACGCCAAGGGCGTGATCATCGAGAACGTCACCACCCAGTCGTTCGCCGATCTGAAGAACAAGGATGACAACGCCAAGGCCGTCCGCACGTTCAACACCATCATCAATGGCGTGGGCGCGCCGGTGGGCAGCGGCCCGAACATCACGAGCTGGTCGCGCAAATTCCTCCTGCGCTACCAGGGCAACGGCACCGCGGATTCCGCCGGCAGGACCGTCGACGGCAAGTCCGGCGATGCCACCCTCGGCACCGCCGTGTACGGCAAGAACCCTGGATTGACCGACACCGACGACAGCGGCAAGGACAACAAGTCCAACTTCGGCAAGTTCATCGGCACCGACACGTCCGAGACCGTCCGCCAGCTGGGCGAGGAGGTCGACCTGTCCAAGTTGGGCGACCTGAAGACCACGATCGACGCCGCCGAGGCGAAGACCAAGGCCGACGGCTACGCGATGACCTACACCGAAGCCAGCCGCAAGGCGTTCGAACAGGCTCTTGCCGAAGCGAACACGGTCTACGGGAACCTCACCGACACCGACTACCTCAAGTACGACGCCAAGTCCTCCGACGCCAAGACCGTCGAGAAGGCCATCAAGGCGCTCTCCGGCACGCTGGAGAAGGTGACGACGGAACCGTCCGAACCGGGCAACCCGTCCGAACCGAACCAGCCGACGGGACCGAACCAACCGACGGGACCGTCGGAGAAGCCGTCCGACGACGCCGAGAAGAAGCCGGCGGCCAAGGCCGACGGCGCAGTGAAGCCCGTCAGGACGATGGCGAACACCGGAGCGGCGCTCGCCGTCCCCGCCGTGGTCATGCTGCTGTGCGTGGTCATCGCCGCCGTCACGTTGAAGGCGAGGCGTGACAGGCGATGAGCCGAGCCGTCGCCGTCACGCGTGACGTCACGTGTGACGTCACGCGGCGGCGTGCGTGACGGCGCGTCACGGCGCGTCACGATGGGGAGGACCGTCCGATGGCGGTCCTCCCCATCGCTTCCGGCGTTTCCTTGTCCGTCCGTCCGCACGTTCGCGGGCGGACGGACGCGTCGTCGTTCCGTCATCCCGTCGTCCGTGTGCATCCTCCGTCGCGTTTCCGCGCGATACACTGGGGGATATGAAGATCTCAGCTGATTTCACCGTGGTTCCGGACGATTTCGCCAAGGCTGCGGCGCCCGAATACCGCACGGGCGGCGTGCCCGTCATCTCCTTCCCCTTCTACATCGACGAGGTCTCCCCGGACGCCCGCTACCTGCACTGGACGTTCACCGACCCGGACTCCATCCCCGTCTGCGGATTTGAATGGATCCACTGGACCGTTGCGAACCTGCCCATCGATGCGCTGATGTTCGACTTCAACGATTCCCACGCCCTGCAGATTCCGCCGGACTTCTCCCGCCAGATGGCCTCGATGATCCCTGAGGCCGTGCAGGGCCGCAACTCCAGCGCCTCCAAGTTCGTGGGCCGCGAGAACGACCCGGCCGTCACCATGCGGTACAACGGTCCGCAGCCGCCGGACAAGGACCACGACTACTACCTGCACGTCTACGCCACCAAGGAGCCGCTGCCCGGACTCAACCAGGGCTTCTGGATGAACGAGCTGCTCCACAAGCTGCGCGAATGCGGCGAGACGCCGGACCAGGCCGGCATCTTCCTCACCGGCAAGGCGTGACCGCGCCAACCGCATAACCGTCAACGACACCACCAACGAAAGGACAACCAGACAACCATGGCCTGCACCACCATTCTGGTCGGCAAGGACGCGAGCTACGACGGCTCCACCATCATCGCCCGCAACGAGGACTCCGCCAACGGCGAGTTCAACCCGAAGCAGTTCCTCGTCATCAAACCCGAAGACCAGCCGCGACACTACCGCTCCGTCCTCTCCCACGTCGAAATCGACCTGCCGGACAATCCGCTGCAGTACACGTCCGTGCCGAACGCGGACCGCAAGGAAGGCATCTGGGGCGAGGCGGGCGTCAACGAGGCGAACGTCGCGATGAGCGCCACCGAAACCCTCACCACCAACGAACGCGTGCTCGGTGCCGACCCGTTCGTCGAACTCGTCCCCGCCAAAGGCCGTGAAGGCGAGGCCGGCTACGAGCCGGAAGTGGTCGGCGGCATCGGCGAGGAGGACTTCCTCACCATCGTCCTGCCGTACGTGAAGACCGCGCGCGAAGGTGTCGCACGTCTCGGCGCGCTCCTCGAGGAGTACGGCACGTACGAGATGAACGGCGTCGCCTTCTCCGACGCCGACGAGATCTGGTGGCTCGAGACCGTCGGCGGCCACCACTGGATCGCCAAGCGCGTGCCGGACGAGGCGTACGTGACCATGCCGAACCAGCTCGGCATCGACGAGTTCGACCTCGAGGACGCGCTCGGCGAGCAGGAGGACCACATGTGCTCCGAGGACCTCGCCGAGTTCATCGAGGAGAACCACCTCGACCTCGCCGTCGAAAGCACCACGCCGTTCAACCCGCGCGACGCGTTCGGCTCCCACTCCGACTCCGACCACGTGTACAACACGCCGCGCGCATGGTGGATGCAGCGCTTCCTCAACCCGTACGACGAGGTGTGGGACGGCCCCGACGCCGACCACGGCCCGGAGAACAACGACATCCCGTGGGCCCGTCAGCCCGAACGCAAGGTGACCATCGAGGACATCAAATACGTGCTCTCCGGCCACTACCAGGGCACCCCGTACGATCCGTACGGCAAGCGCGGCGACGAGCGCACGCGCCACATGTACCGTCCGATCGGCATCAACCGCCAGAGCCAGCTCGCCGTCATGCAGATCCGCCCGTACCGTCCGCAGGCCAACCGCGCCATCCAGTGGATGGCATACGGCTCCAACCCGTTCAACACGCTCGTCCCGTTCTATCCGAACGTGGACTCCACGCCCGACTACCTCGCCGACACCACCACGCGCGTCACCACCGAGAACTTCTACTGGGCGAACCGCGTAATCGCCGCCCTGTGCGACGGCGCGTTCGCCGATACCGCGAACGCCGTCGAACGCTACCAGCAGAAGACCGGCGCGCTGGGCCACCGTCTCGTCGCCGCCACCGACGAGCAGGTCGCGCGGCTCGGACTGACCGACGCCGAGGAGGAGGCCGAGTCCGCCGCCGAAGCCGAATTCGAGGCGGACAACGTGGACGGTGACGTGCAGCCGCTCGAGCCCGACGAGATCATCGAAGCCGTGCGCAACGACGAGGTGCGCGGCATCCTGGCCGCCGCCAACCAGACCATGGCCGACCAGCTGCGCGTCGAAACGGACAAGCTGCTCGACTCCGTGCTGTTCACCCGCAGCATGGCCATGAAGAACGGCTTCCACATGTCCGACTTCTGATCGGTCCCGCCGGATCGCTCCCGCCGGCGCATCCCACGCGTAGCATCGCGTTTACGTGCGTCGGATATACATCTGTGAAGGAATCGGCGGTCTTCCCGCGGCCATCATGCCGCGGGCGGACCGTCGGAACGCTGGAAAGGAAAGGCGCTCAACCCATGACCACCATCGAAGACTTCACCAGCCAGTACGGCCTGGTCCAGAAGATCGACGCGTTCGGCTACCTCGACTACCTCAAGAAGAACCCGGACGCCCCGCGCAAGCACGGCAAGGTCGTGCTCGTCACCGCGGACACCCCGCTCAAGGCCTCGCGCGGCGAAGGCAAGACCACCACCACCATCGCCCTCATCGACGCGCTCAACAAGCGCGGCATCGACGCGGCCGCCGTGCTGCGCCAGCCGAGCATGGGCATCACCGCCGCCGGTTCCAAGGGCGGCGCGTCCGGCGGCGGCAAGGCCTCCCTGACCCACCCGGAGCTCATCGACTGGGGTCTGTGCGGTGAGATGGGCGCCATCGAGGCGGCCCAGAACCTGCTCGTCTCCTTCGCCGAGAAGGCCGTCGACGAGGGCAAGCTCGACGACATCCTCGTGCCGCGCGTCTCCGAAGTGCCGTCCCGCTCCCTGCGTTCCATCGCCGTCGACTACGGCAAGGGCGACGTCAAGGAGAAGGTCGTGCTCACCCCGACCTGCGAGCTCATGCAGATCGTCGTGCTGTCCCGTTCGATGGACGAGATCGGCCAGCGCGTCGCGAAGATGATTGCCGGCACGAAGGACGGCAAGGCCGTCACCTTCGGCGAGTTCGTCGACCTGTGGCGCATCACCGGCATCCTCGCCGACGCGGTCAAGCCCGCGAAGACGGAGACCGTCAACGGCTCCCCGGTCTACGTGCATGGCGGCCCGTTCGCCAACGTGTCCATCGGCATCCCGACGCTCGTCTCCGTCGAGATGGCGTGCGCGCTGCACGACGTCGTCATCGTCGAAGCCGGCTACGGCACCGACGCCGGCGCGCAGAAGTGGCTCGACATCGCCTGCCGCGAGTTCGACGCCCAGTGGCCGTCCGCCGCGATCGTTGTGACCCGTGCGTCCACCTGGCGTGACGATCCGGACCTCGCGTGGCGCTACCCGTTCCACGTGAACCGTCTCGAAGGCCTCGACATCCCGACGTTCCCGCTCGTCAACCTGTGGGACGGCGAGGACGACCAGATTCCGTCCCTCAAGGAGACCGCCGCCAAGCTCGAGTTCCGCGACCCGATCATCGGCAACCTGTACCGCGACGGCGGCGAGGCGCTCGCCCCGCAGCTCGACGCGTTCGTCGACGTGCTCACCAACGGTTCGATGCCGGCCCGCCCGCACAGCCACAAGGGCATGTCCGTCATCGAGAACGTGAAGTGGGTCGCCGAGCATGCGTACGGCGTTCCGGCCGACCGCGTCAAGTTCAAGGACGGCTTCCTCGCCTCCCGCGACGAGGCCGTGAAGCTGTGCGAGTCCGCCGGCTTCTCCCTCGCCGACCTCGCGCTGGTCGCCGTCAAGTCCCCGGCGACGATGACCGACAACGACCGCGCCCCCGAGGACGAGCGCACCGTCACCCTGAAGAAGGTCGAAGTGCACGCCGGCGCCGGTCTGGTCCACGTGAACCTCACCACGTCGCTCACCACCCCGATGCCGAAGATCGTCTGATCCAGGTACGGTTTCGGCTGGATCGAGATAGCGGAAGGGCCCGTCTCCGTGAACCGTGGTTCACGGAGACGGGCCCTTCCGTGTAGTGCGAGGATTTCCGGATGATGTGGCCTGCGTCCGGGTTTTCTTGTGCTGGGATGTCGTCAGTGCAAGAAAACCCGGATGAATGGCCGTTCTCCGGGATTCATTGCGCTGGGATGTCGTCAGTGCGAGGATTCCCGGACGATGGGTTTTCTTCCGGGAATCCTTGTGCCGGGCTCGGTGCAATCCCGGCGAAGGAACGGTGGCAACTCAGAAGTTGCCGCCGTTCCATCCCCAGTCGGAGGTGGCGGTGTAGCGGATGTACGTGCGGTCCTCGGGGATGCCGAGCTCGCCGTTCAGCGCGGCCATGATGCTCTTGGTGAGCTTCTCCCACGCGGAGCCGGGGATGGCGCCGCGGCCGAACACGTTGACCTCCACGTAGGCGGCCGGCTGGTCGTCGGAGCCGCCGAAGTAGATCGGCATGTCGTCCTCGAACGGGCACATGAGCCAGCCTTCGGACTTGCCGGGCACGGCGGCGATCGCCTTGCCGTACGCGGTCTTCAGGGCCTCGCGCTGCTCCTTGGTGGTCTTGACGGAGACATGGGTGTGGATGACGGGCATGATTCCTCCTTGACGGAATATGGTACGATGTACGGCCCCAGTCTAGTTCCCGGATACGCCGCCGAACCAGCCCGCCTTGGACGGGGTGAACTTCAGATTGATCTGCTTGAGCACGGTGTACTCCTTCAACCCGTCGAGACCGCCGTCCACGGTCGTGCCGCTCTGCCCGTGGGGGCTGACCGACATGCCTTGGGTGTCGTCCATATACGTGTTGACCCACATGATGCCCGTGTCCACGCCGGTGCACACGCGCAGCGCCCGGCCCATGTCCGAGGTGAACACGCCGCCGGCGAGACCGTAGCGGGTGTCGTTGGCGAGTCGGATGGCTTCGGCCTCATCCGTGAAGGTCTGCACGGTGAGCACCGGGCCGAAGATCTCCTCCTGCACGATGCGCATGTCCGGAGTGCAGTCCACGAACACGGTCGGTTCGACGAAATATCCCTGCGCGAACTCGCCCTCGGTGATCCGGTGGCCGCCGATGAGTACCTTGGCGCCTTCCTCCCGGCCGATGCGGATGTAGTCCAGCACCCGTTCCATGTGCCGCTTGGAGACCATCGGACCGAACTCGGTGTCCGGATCCATCGGCATGCCGATGCGGATCGCGGGAACGCGTTCCTCAAGCAGGTCCATCACCCGTCGGTAGGCGGTGTCCTGGACCAGCAGTCTCGAACCCGCGACGCACACCTGCCCCTGGCTGAGGAAGACGCCGAACATGAGCCGGTCGACGGCGACGTCCAGATCCGCGTCGTCGAAGATGATGAACGGCGATTTGCCTCCCAGCTCCATCGCATAGCGTTTGACGCTGGTCGCGGACTTCGCGATGATGTCCCTGCCGGTCTCGGTGCCGCCGGTGAAGGTGATCTTGGCCACGTGCTCGTTACGGGCGATGGCGGTGCCGACCTCGGAGCCGGAGCCGAGCACCAGGTTGACGCTGCCTGCGGGGAATCCGGCATCGGCCATGGCCTGGACCATCATCGCCGTGGCGACGGGGGAGAGCGACGATGGTTTGACCACCACCGTATTGCCGGCCGCCAGCGCGGGGGCCATCCCGGCGGCCGTGGTGCCCATCGAATAGTTCCATGGCGCCAGCACTGCGCACACGCCCAGCGGCTCGCGGACGGTCACGGTCATCATGTCGCCGTTCGCGGTGGAGGACCTGCCCTGCAGTTCGTGGACGAGTCCGGCGTAATAGCGGAACGCGCCGCTGGCCGCATACACGTCGTCGTATCTGGTCTCCCGGTATACGCGTCCCACGCTGTTGGTCTCGGCCGTGGCCAGTTCGTCCGCACGCTCCTCGATCAGGTCGGCGGCCTTGAGCATCAGTTCCGCGCGTTCGTCCGTGGCGAGTTCCCGCCATGACGAGCCGGGCCTGAACGCCCGTTCGGCGGCGGCGACGGCCCTGTCCGCATCCTCGGCGGTGCCGAGCGTCATCGTCGCCGCCGGGCGGCCGTCGGCGGGGTTGATGATCTGCGCCGTCTTTCCGGACGGGGAATCGGTCCACTGTCCATCGATATACATTCTGATGTGGTCCATGCCGTCCTCCGCCTTTCGCTGTTCGCTTTCGCATGACACCCCATGCGTCATAGCCGGTGTCATAGCCATGATAGGCGCGTTGGCGGGCGGTTCCCGAATGGGGAGATTGTTGGCTGACCGGTGGGGAACGGGTGCACCGGTCAGATGGATGGTGTTGAATGGCCCTTTGTGAGAAAACTGATCGCACAGCTTATGAAATTCGGCATCGTCGGCGTGATTGCCTTCATCATCGACTGGGGCATCCTCAACATCCTGGTCGGCGTGTTCCACATGCACAACGTGATCGCCGCCACCATCTCGTTCATCATCTCGCTGATCTTCAACTATCTGGCGAGCATGAAGTTCGTGTTCAAGCATCGTGACGACATGGCCCGCTGGATGGAGATTGTCATCTTCGTCGTGGGCGCGGTGATCGGCCTGTTCATGAACGACGCGATCATCTGGATCTCCACCTACGGCATGAACCATGACGCGTTCGTCAGCCAGCACGCCGAGTACCTGCTGCGCATGAACATCGGCAAGCTCGTCGCCACCGCCGTGGTGATGGTGTGGAACTTCCTCATCCGCAAGTGGCTGCTCGACGACACCCATACGAACGCGATGAACCGTCTCAAGTCCGCGGAGAACCGCCTCACCCCCGAGCAGCTCGAGGAGAAGTGGCAGAACAGCTTCTCGCACAAGCTGGGCGTCTGGTCCATCGAGCACACCCCCAAGGGCTGGCCGAAGTAGGCTCAGCTCCAGCCGGAGTCACGAAACCCCACCACGGTACACCGGGTGGGGTTTCACATTTCGAAAAGACGGTCCATGGCCGTCCCGTCGTCACACGCTGACCTCGGTGAGCGTCGGCTGTTCGGTGGAGGTCTTGATCTGCTTCAGACCCACGAGCGCGATCGCGAGCGATCCGATCGCCAACGCGGTCACGACCATGAAACCTCCGTGCGAGCCCATGCGGTCGATGAACTGTCCGGCGATCGCCGAGCCGGCGGAGGAGCCGATCGAGTTCATCGCGCCCATCCACGCCATGCCTTCGGTGAGGCGCGAGGGCGGCACCAGGTGCAGCATCAGCTGGTTGCCGTTGATCCACGTGGGCGCCTGGCAGACGCCGATCACCAGATAGATGATCATGATGACCCACAGGTGCTTCGCGAACATGAACGAACCGATGCCGATGTTCACCACCGCGAGGCAGAAGTAGAACCGCTTCCACAGGGGGATCGTCCAGTTCTTCGCGCCGTACACGAGCGCGCCGCACAGCGAGCTGAACGAGAAGCACGCGAACACGAAACCGGTGTATTGCTTCATGTTCGCCTCGGTCGCGAACGCGATGATCGAGATGCCGGCGGCGGATTGGAACGCGCCTAGACCGAACCAGGTGACGCACACGGCGATGAGGCCCGGACCCCAGATGGAGGCCTTGCCCTTGCCGGTGCGGGCCTCGGCCACCGCGCGTTCGATTGCACGCGTGATCACGGTCTCGTCGGTCACGCCCTGTTCGGTGAGGCGGCGCCGCGTCTCCTCGGCGGTGGTCTCCGCCTGCAGCGCCTCGGCCTTGGCGGCCTCGCGGGCGCGGTATTCCTTGCGGCTGATGCCTTCGGCGCGCGCCAGATCGGTCTGCGAGGGCGGTTCGGTCGTGAGCTCCGTCAAGAACATGAGCGCGCCGACCACCACGCATACGCCGGTGAACGAGAACGCCAGCAGGCCGGAGATCACGGCGAGCGTGGAGGCGAGCGGGTTGCCCACCACCCACATGCACTCGTCGAGCACGCCGCACAAGCTCAGCGCGCGGTTCGTGGCTTCGCGGTCGCCCTTGAGCAGGCGCGTCCAACGGGCGCGGCTCATCGCACCCCACGGCGGGATGGCGGCGAGCAGCGGCGTCAGCGCGTACAGCACCCATTCCGGCGCACGGTTCGTGATGGCCGTGGTGAGCGCCACCGCGGAGACGATCCACACGATGATCGTGGGGATCGAGACCTGACGCTGGCCGAACTTGTCGGTGAGCTTGCCGAGCAGCGGCGTGGAGAGCGCCAGCGCGATGGCCTGGATGGCGGTGAGCATGCCGGCGAGCGAATAGTTGCCGTAGTAGTGCTGCACGGAGATCGTGATGGTCATGCCGACCATCGGGAACGGCATGCAGGCGATGACCCCGCCGATTGAATAGCGTGCGGTGTGCGGCATGCGCAGCAGTTCGGCGTAGCCGCCGAACACCTTGCGTCCGATGTCCCCGAGGGCGGCGGCGATGCCGGCGCGCGGCGCGCTTCCGGCCTGTCCGGTTCGCCCGGTCCGTTCGCCCGGTTCGGTCCGTGTGCCGCGGATCTCCTCCGTGGTCGTGTTCGTGTCGTTGATGGTATTGCGTTCGGACATGACGGCATCTGCTCCTTTCCGCTCCCGATTGGATGTCCCCCGCAGGCGTGGCGTTGCCTACGGAGCCCTCATCGATACTGATGTGCTGTCCTGTTGGTCGCGCAAAGGTCGCGCGGCACGCCACCGGCCTCGATGACGGTTCGGTGCGTCCCGCGTTTTTGCGTCGCGGCCACTCTACGTGAGAGTGTCCGCCGACACGCGGTAGATTGGAGTGCATATGCGTTCCGTTCACGGCATCGTCACGCACCCTTCGGTGCGACGGCCGCGAACCCCAGACAGTCCCCGCAGAAGGAGGCAGGCGATGACCGCCACCACCATCCATTTCGTCCGTCACGGCAAGGTCTACAACCCGGACCACCTGCTCTACGAACGCCTTCCCGACTTCCATCTGTCGGACAGGGGCCGCCGCATGGCCGAGGCGACCGGACGGTACATCGCAGACAGTCCCCAGATGAACACCGTGTCGGCCGTCTACTCGTCGCCGCTCGACCGCACGCGCGAAACCGCCGGCGCCATCCTCGACGCGCTGAACCCGGTGCGCGAGGCGCGAGGCGAGAAGCCGCTGGAACTCGTCACGGACGAACGCGTCATCGAAGCGGGCAACGAGTTCCGCGGCAAACGCATCGGACACGGCGAAGGCGCGTTGTGGCGCAACGGCAACTGGAGGCTGGTGCGCAACCTGTGGCGTCCCAGCTGGGGCGAGTCGTACGCGCACATCGCCGCGCGCGTGGGCGACTTCGCACGCGAGAAGGTCAGGGAGCACGCCGGCGAACAGATCATCGTGGTGAGCCACGAATCGCCGATCTGGTCGTTCCGGCACCTGCTCGAGACCGGACACGCCGAACACTGGATGTTCCTGCGCAAGACGGCGCTCGCCTCCATCACGTCGATCACGTTCGACAGCGACACCGGCCGTGTGATGTCCATCACGTATGTCGACCCCGCCGCCGACGTCGAGTGAGCGCACACTAGAATCAGGTGTCGAAAGCCGACGCAAAGGAGCTTGGGGAATGACCTTCGAACTGAACGATGACGTCGTGGCGCGCGTGGCTGCGCTGCCGTCCGTACGCGAGGCCGCCGTCGCGGGCGCGCGGCTCGTCGCGCTGTGGCCGCTGACCGAGGCCATGCACATGGACAACGACGCGAAATACGCCGAGAACCTGCAGGTGCGCGTCACGCGCGCGTTCGCGCGCATCGTCACCGGCGAGGACGTGACCGTGCCGGACGCCGAATACGTGTACGAGGGCGCGGACTCGATTCCCGGCCGTCCGCAGCGGATCGTCGACGCGCTGCTCGCCGCCAACGACGCGTACGACGCGATGTCGGGATTCTCCGAGTCCGGCGACGCGACGCTCGTCGACGAGGCTGCCGAGTCGCTTGGCGTCGCGTGGAACGACGCCGCTTCCGTGCGCGTGCATGAGGTGCTGGAATCCGTCGAGGCCGCCGTGAACGACGGCGCGTTCGACGAAGGCGCGTACGCCGTGCCGTCCGGCGAAGGGTTGTCCGCCGACGGTTCCGCCCCTGCCGATGACGCGTTCCGGCCGTCCGACGCGCTGGCGGAGGCGCTGGCCCACCGGTTCGCCGTCGCGCTCATCGTGTGCGATGCGCTGCTCGACGCGGTGGCGGACGGAGATGCGCCGTCCTCCAACGACGCCGTCCGCGCCGCGCTGCCGCTGCTGCTCGTCGTCAACGAGCTGCGCGAACAAATCGCCGTGCCGCGCATCTTCCTGGGCGACGATCAGATCCGCGGACTGCTCGACGTGCGCGCGAAGGCCGCCGACCCCGCCGGCGTATCCGAGGGGACGACCGTCGACGCCGTCGCCGCCTACATCGCGCCGCTCGCGGCCGCCGAATGGGCGAAGCACCGCGAGGACGTGCTGTGGGACCCCGCCCTGGCCAAGAAGAAGGCCAAGGAGGAGGACGAGAAGCGCAACAAGGAGGCGCTTGCCGCCAAGTTCGCGCACGTCAAGGACGATCCGAACAAGGAAACCGTGGAGCTGTAGGGCGTCACGCCTGCTGCGCCGGCACATCCACCACGGAGCCGCGGTCGATGAGGTTCGGGTCGACGAGCGTGTGCCTGGTGGCGGAGTCCGGGTTCTGGATGCGGTGGATCAGCGTGCTGATGGCCGCCTCGGCGAGGTCCTTGTCCGAGGAGCGCAGCACGGTGAGCGGGCGTGAGCTCGGCGTGGCGAAGCCGTCCACGGAGATCAGCGACACGTCCTCGGGCACGTGACGTCCGCGGCGTTCGAGCGTCTGTGCGATGGCGATGGCCAGATAGTCGGAGTGGACGAGCATGCCGGTGACGCCGGAGAGCAGGATCTTGTCGACGATGCCGTTGACGCCCTTGGTGTCGTACGGCTGGATGCCGTCGAAGATGAACGGGCATTGGATGAGGTCGGTCTCCTCCACCACGTCGCGCCAGCCTTCCTGGATCATGTCGGAGGTGGGGGTGTCGGTGAATGCGGCGCCGACGAACCGGTGCCCATGGCGGATGAAGTGCGTGGCGGCCTTGCGCACGCCGTAGGGGTGGTTGGTGCGCACGGTGTCCACGTAGTCGGCGGTGAGCAGCGGCAGGTCGCGTTCGATGACGACGGTGGGGATATCGGCGTGCGCGATCCAGTCCCAGGTGCGTTTGCCGGTCTCGGGATGCGAGTTGGGGGCGACGATGAGCCCGCAGACCGTGGGGTCCTGGGTGAGGTCGGTGAGGATGTCGTCCTCGCGCACGTCGGTGTCGTAGGTGCTTTCGCGGGTGATGATGCGCAGGCCCATCCGGGAGGCGATGGTGCGCATGTTGTCGATGACGCCGGGCCAGAAGAAGCTGGGCTCGGGCAGCATCACGCCGATGGCCGGCTGGTCGCCGCCGAGTTCGGGGGAGTGGAGGACGGGTTTGACGGCGACGCCTCCCGTGAGGGTGCGTTCGGTCAGCGCACCGGAGAGGATGGGGTTGGCCGCGGGCGCGGCATGCTCCTCGGAGCTGCCGATGGACATGGCGCCGCCGCGCACGCGTTTGAGCAGCCCGGCCTTGCTGAGCACGGTGAGGTCGCGTCGGATGGTGATCTCGGTGGTGTTGAGCATCGTGGCGAGTTCGGGCACGGTGGCCACGCTTTGGCGGGTGAGCAGGCTCAGGATGGCGTCCTGCCGTTCCGCGGGGAGGAGGTCGCGCTTGCCGGCGGGTTGGGCCGTGGCCGTCGTTCCGGCCGTCGTTCCGGTCGCGTCCGTCATGTTCGTCACGTTGGCCGTGCTGGTGGCGTTCGTCATGCTGGTTTCGTTGGTGTTCGATGCGGTGTCTGCCATGGTACTGCTCTGTCGCTTACTACTGCATTGTCCTGCTGATGACCGGTTGATGCGATGCTGTGCGCATTCATGATCATTAGTGACACTAATGGTAGGTGGTGGGCTCGAAAACGACGTAAGGGGGTGTGGCGTGGTGGGTTTGCTGGGCGACACGCTGAACAAGCATGATTGGACTTGATTAAAAATGATTGAAAGTGCTATAGTGTGAATCGTTCACGGGAACGGTACGGAGACGTGCCGGGACCGGAAGGATGTAATAGGCACCACACCTAAGGACCGAAATGAGCAAGTACAGCAACGAATTCTGGACCGTCACCTCCGGCGACCTCTCCCAGCGCCGCGAGACCCTGCCCGCCCCCGAGGTCGTCAACGACCCGGGCGACGCCGCCAAGATCGTCGTCGACCTGGCCGACCGCAAGCAGCCGTGGCTCGGCGCCGGCGCCGCCATCACCGATGCGGCCGCCTCCCTGATCTGGAACTCCATGGACGCCAAGCAGCGCCACGAGTTCCTCGACGACTGCTTCAACCCGGACAAGGGCGGCTTCTCCGTCATCCGCATCCCGCTCGGCTCCTGCGAGCCGGCCGCACAGCCGTACTACACCTACGACGACCTGCCCTTCGGCGAGCATGACAACCTGCTCACCAAGTTCTCCCTCGGCACCGGCGAGCCCGGCGCCCCGGACGCCACCAAGGACTTCAAGCACATCATCCCGGTGCTGCTCGAGATCCTGAAGATCAACCCGGCCATCAAGATCATCGCCTCCCCGTGGTCCGCCCCGGCGTGGATGAAGAACACCGGCCACCTGTGCCAGGGCGGTCACCTGCGCTTCAACGAGTGGACCGGCAACGGCTTCGACCCGATGCACGACTCCTTCGAAGGCACCTACGCCCGCTACTTCGTCAAGTACGTCCAGGAAATGGAGAAGATCGGCATCCCGATCTGGGGCGTCACCGTCCAGAACGAGCCGTCCAACGCCCCGAAGTGGCCGGCCATGATGTGGACCCTCAAGCAACAGGCCGAGTTCGCCGCCAACTTCCTGCGTCCGGCGTTCAACGACACCTACCCTGAGATGCGCATCTTCATCAACGACGACTCCATGCACAACCTGCAGTGGAAGGTTCGCGACATCGTCACCCCGGACGAGGCCGCCGCCGTCGATGGTCTGACCTTCCACACCTACGAAGGCCCGTACACCAACGTCTTCAACGCCAACCGCTCCTACAGCCACTGGCTGTTCGGCATGACCGAGCGCCGCTGCATGATCGAGGAGACCCCGGAGGACGCCGCCCACATCATGTCCGGCATCATCGGCAACTGGCTGGTCCGCACCGGCGAATCCTTCATCGCTCTGTGGAACCTCGCCCTCGACGAGCGCGGCCTGCCGAACCAGGTCGGCGCCACCGGCCGCCGCGGCGTCGTGACCATCCAGCACGAGACCGGCGAGGTCATCCGCAACCTCGAATACTTCATGCTCCGCGCCTTCGGCCAGGACGTCGAGCCCGGCTCCGTGGTGGTCCGCTCCTCCAACTACACCCCCGACGGCTGGTCCGGCGGTCTTGGCTCCGTGGCCTTCCTCGCCCCGAATGGCGACGTGGCCGCCCACATCTACAACCCGACCGGCAAGCCGCTCGAGGCCGCCTTCACCATCAACGGCGAGGGCAACCGCTGGCAGAAGGTCACCGTCCCGGCCTGGGGCACCGTGACCGTCCACAAGGGCAACGGCCCGCTCAACGAGTCCACCGTTCCGGAGGACGGCAAGTTCGACCTCAACCCGGCGCCGACCCACCTGCTCGGCGATGTGGCTCCGGGCAAGGTCCGCGTCTGGGGCGTCGACGAGTGATGCCCTTCCGGCCGGTTCCCGCCGGCCGGAATTACCGGGGGAAGGCCCATGCAGGATGGCGAAGGAGGTGCCGATGAACGCCGAACAACTTGAGCGTGACGACGAGTCCCAGGACTGGTCGGCCCTCTTCGCCGGCCTGTCCGCCTGAATCCCTCGCGTCTCTTTGTTCCCTGTACTCCTTTGGTTATGTCACGTTGGGGGCGGTTCCGTTTCGGGCCGCCCCCAACGTGTTTCGCCATATTCCGGTTCCGTTCGCTCATTTCCGTTCGCAAGTTCCCGTTCGCAAGGAGGATCCGTGCTGGCCGTCGCGAAGATACTGACCATCATCCTCATCGGATACGCGCTCAAGCGCATCGGCCTGTTCGGCGCGGGGGAGTACCGCGTGCTGCAGAAGGTGGTGCTCGACATCACCCTGCCCGCCGCCATCGTCTCCTCGTTCGCCACTGGGCACCATGATCTGGGCCTCCTGTGGATCTCCGTGTTCGGGCTTGTATGCGCCACGATCCCGCTCGTCACGATGTTCGTCGTCTCCAGGCGCATGCCGGTGGCCCGCCGCGCGTTCCTCATGCTCAACGGAGCCGGCTTCAACGTCGGCAACTTCACGCTGCCGATCCTCACCACGTTCATCGGGCCGGCCGCGGCCCTGCCGGCCATCATGTTCGACGTCGGCAACTCCATCATGATGTCCGCCGGCAACTATGTGACCACCGCCGCGCTGCTCCACATCGATTCGTCGCGCCCGCTCGCCGGGCAGGTCGGCTCCGATCCGTCCGTCACGGTCGTGCCGCACGAGGCGCCGCCCACCGACCGCGACGCGCGCCGGCTCGCCCGCCGCGCCTTCCTGCGCACCATCGTGCGCAACTTCGTGACCTCCGTGCCGTTCGACGTCTATATGGTCATGACCGTTCTCATGATCGCGGGCGTCAAGCCCCCGATGGCCGTAGCCGATTTCCTCGCGCCGATCTCCGGCGGCAACACCGTGGTCTCGATGCTGATGATCGGCATGATGATGGATATGCCCGGCTCCCGCTGCGATGTGGCCGACGCGCTGATGATCGTGGCCTGCCGGTTCGGCTTCGGCCTGCTGTTCGCGTTCGCCGCATGGCATCTGCTGCCGTTCGACGACATGACCCGCAAGGCCGTCGTGTTCATCTGCTTCGCCCCGGCCGGCATCTTCTCCGCCATCTTCACCGACAAGGTCCTCGGCAACGCCCGCCTGTCCGGTTTCTGCCTGACCGTGATGGGATTCGCCGGCGTTGGGGCCATGGCCGTGGCCAACATGCTGCTGTAGCGCCGCGGCCCGGGAAGGGGTGGGGCCACCGCGGGTCGTTCCGGGAGGCCGATAGTCGCGCCGGGAAACGCGTCACCGCGACTATCGGCCTCCGACAGGTTTTCGGCGGCCGATAATCGCGTCGGAGAGTATACCGCCGCGACTATCGGCCTTTGGGTGACGGCTAGCGGCCGATAATCGCGGCAGCCACCCTGCTTCCGCGACTATCGGCCGTTGACGGATTCCTAGCGGCCGATTGCCGCGGCAGGGGATGCGCTAACGCGACATTCGGCCTCCAGTGAGTGCTCAGCGGCCGATAGTCGCGCTGTGCGGCGTGTCGTCGCGATTTTCGGCCGCTGGGCGAAGTGGTGCGATGAGAGGACGACGGGAGGACGACGACGGAGGGGTGTCGGGTCCGTCGGGGTGTCTCAATCCTTCGCGACGAAGCGTTCTTTAATGTAAAGACTGTTTGCATAAAAGACGGCGCTGGCTTACCATAGTGGGGAAGCAGTATGCGGTTGCGGCCGGGCGACGATGTCCGTCCGCGGAACGCCGATTTCAATGACGAAGGAAGGACATCCATGGCAGAAGTGATCATCGTCAAGAACGAAGCGGAGGCCGGCGAGATCTACGGCCGCTGCGTGGCGGATCTCATCAAGGCCAAGCCGGATGCGGTGCTGGGCCTGGCCACCGGCTCGAGCCCGCTGGCCGCCTACCAGGCGCTCGCCAAGATTGTGCACGAGGAGCACATCGACGTCTCCCAGGTGCGCGGCTTCGCATTGGACGAGTACCTGGGCCTGCCGCTGACCCACCCGGAGTCCTACCATTCCACCATCCACCGCACCGTGGTCGAACCGCTCGGCCTCGACCCCGAGAAGGTCCACGTGCCTGGCGACGTGCTGAACGGCGCGCCTCTTGAGGACGGCGACAAGATCGCCGCCGCCGGTCCCGCGTATGACGCGGCGATCGAGGCCGCGGGCGGCATCGACGTGCAGATCCTCGGCATCGGCACCGACGGCCACATCGGCTTCAACGAGCCCGGCTCCTCGCTCGCCTCCGGCACGCGCGTGAAGACCCTGGCCGAGCAGACCCGCATCGACAACGCGCGCTTCTTCGACGACGACATCAACCAGGTGCCGACCCACTGCATCACGCAGGGCATCGGCACGGTCTTGAAGGCCCGTCATCTCGTGCTGCTCGCGTTCGGCTCGGGCAAGGCCGAGGCCATCGAGGAGACCGTCGAGGGCGGCGTGTCCGCGTTCTGCCCGGCCTCCGCGTTGCAGCTGCACCCGCACGCCACGATCATCATCGACGAGGAGGCCGCGAGCCGCCTGCGCCACAAGGACTACTACCGCTATGCCTACGCCCACAAGCCGGCCTGGCAGGGCATCTGATACGAAGAACCCATGCACGGCCGGTTGCCCCGGTGGATGGTTCCCGGAGGAGCCACCCACCGGGGCAATACTGGTTGTGCACATCGAAGGATCCACGCCGGTCGCACCGGTGTTCAGGCAAAGGAGCATGAGGAACCATGACGGACAGAAGTGAGATCGTCGCGCACGTGACCGCGGCGTTGGAAGGCGAGGTCAAGCCGGTCGCGATCCGCGGGGCGCGCAAGGTGGACGCCCGCGGCGAACAATCGGGCTACTGGGTGGTCTCGGACGCGCGCGGCGTGATCGTGGCCACGGGCGCGGCGGCCGCGGACGGCACCGGCGAGGAGGCGTTCGAGCACGCCTGCCGCACGGTCGGCATCGATCCGGCCGCTCCAGCCGGCTCGGACGGCGCGGTCATCGACGCGGCCGGCCGCATCCTCGTCCCCGGCTACGTGGACATCCACTCGCACGGCGCCTGGGAGAAGAGCTTCGACGACGGTCCGGACGGCATCGACGTGGCCCGGGCCGGCCATGCGGTCCACGGCACCACCCGGCAGGTGCTCTCGCTCATCACCAACCCGATGGACGTGATCTGCCGCAACATCCGCACCGTGCGCGAGAAGATGGCCACCCGCCCGGACATCCTCGGCTGCCACCTCGAAGGCCCGTTCCTCGCCCTGAAACGCAAGGGCGCGCACGACCCGAACTGCCTCAAGGACCCGGTGCCCGAACTCGTGGACGAGATGCTCGACGCCTCGGGCGCCGACCCCGCCGCGCAGCACCTCGGCTGCATCCGCCAGATCACCATCGCCCCCGAACTGGAGCATGGCATCGGCGCCATCAAGCAGTTCGCGGCCGCCGGCGTGGTGCCCGCGGTCGGCCACTGCGACGCCGACTACGAGACCGCCCAGGCCGGCTTCAACGCGGGCGCGGGCATCATGACCCACATGTTCAACGCGATGAACGGACTGCACCACCGCGAACCCGGCCCCATCCCGGCCGCCGTCGAGGACCCGCGCGTCACCATCGAGCTCATCAACGACGGCTTCCACGTGCAGAACCCGATGGTCAAGCTCGGCTTCGGTCTCGCACCCCACCGCATCGCGTTCGTCACCGACGCGATGGCCGCCACCGACTGCCCCGACGGCGCGTACAAGCTCGGCGAACTCGACGTGAACGTCATCGACGGCCACGCGCGACTCGTGTCCAACGGCGCCATCGCCGGCTCTACGTTGACGTTGGAGGTCGCGGTGCAGCGCGCGGTCAACGAACTCGGCTTCAGTCCGGTCGCCGCCGTCGAGGCCGCAACGCTCACCCCGGCACGCGCCTTCGGATTCGACAGGCCCAACACGGTGACCGGCGCGCCGATCGGCCTCATCGCCCCCGGATACGCCGCCGACCTCAACCTGCTCGATGCCGCCGACTGGTCCGTCGAACACGTCTGGTGCGCCGGACGCGCCCTGCGCTGACGACCGGAGCCGACGTTCCGACGTGACCGGACGACGGGACGACGGGACGACGAAGCCCCTTTCCGCGATGCACCGCGGAAAGGGGCTTCGTGTATATATGCCGAGGGGCATGGACCGTACGGCCCATGCCCCTCGGGGATGGTCAGCGACGCTTGGCGAAGTAATTCACCGCGTAGCTGGCGACGGTCACCACGACCGCCACGACGATGATGGTGATCAGATGTTGCGGATCAGTGGCGAACGCGGTGAACATCACATCTCACCCTTGGCGCGGCGCTCGTCGAGGATCGCGGCGTTCTTCTTGGAAATCTCGCCGGACAGCGGGTAGAAGAACAGCAGGATGAGGGCGATCAGGCCGTTGCCGATGGCCGGGGCCAGCGTGGCGACGCCGTAGATGTTGTTCAGGGTCTCGGTGGACTGGCGCACGGCCTCGCCGGCGTCGGCGGTCACGTAACCGGTGGCGGCGAGCACGATGCCCGGGAGCAGGCCGGAGAGGGCCTGGCCGATCTTGCGGGCGAACATGTAGCCGGTGTACACGGTGCCGTCCTCACGGGTGTGGGTCTTGACCTGGATGTCGTCGATGATGTCGGTGATGAAGGACCAGACCATCAGGCCGAACACGCCGTTGCCGAAGATGGCGACGATGGAGAAGACCACGAACACGTACGGGTTGGTGATGTGCAGGAAGAACATCACGACGTAGACCACGGTGGTGAAGACCAGCAGCACGCCGCAGACGAGCTTCTTGCCGAACTTGTCGCAGATGGCCGGGACGAACGGGGCCACGATGAGGACCGGCACGTTCTGGACGGCCAGGATGGCGAGGGCGGCGGTGTTCTCGAAGTAGTCCTTGTACAGGTAGGCGTTCACGGCGCCGGCGAACATCTGGGCGAAGATGAGCAGCAGGGCGGCGAGCATCAGGGCGACCATCGCGCGGTTGGAGAACATGTAGGCGATGGACTTCCACAGTGGGACGTGCTCCTTGGCGCCCTTCTCGACGCGGATGCGTTCGACGGTGCCGCGCAGGGTGATCTCGTAGCAGATCCACAGCAGGATGGCGAAGACGATGGCGACCCAGATCAGGACCGGTCCGTTGAGGACCTTCTTGTCGGCGCCGGTGGAGTCCTTGACGGTGGTGTACATGACGAGCGGCAGGATGAAGGTCACGATGATGCCGCCGGCGGTCGAACCGAAGCCACGGCCCGCGGCCATCTCGTCACGGTGCTTGACGACCGGGGTGGAGACGGAGGCGAAGGAGCCGTACGGGGCGGAGGTGGCGGAGTAGCAGGCCACGCCGAGGATGTAGATCACGGTGATGTACGTGATGCGCAGGCCCAGGGACCAGCTGGAGACGAACGGGAGGAACGTCAGCACGATGACGGCCATCAGCGGGTAGCGCAGGGTGCGCACGAACCAGTGGTAGCGGCCGTCCTTGCGCAGCGGGGCGTTGTCGGCCCACACGCCGGTGCCGAAATCGGTGAAGGCGGAGATGAGCTTGCCGATGAAGATGATGATGCCGGCGATGGCGGGGCTGATGCCCAGGGCGTCGGTCATGTAGATCATCGCGTAGTTGGTGACCAACTGGAAGTAGAAGCCGTTGCCGATGTCGCCCATGGCGTAGGCCATAGGCTCGGTCTTCTTGAACGGCGGATTTTCCACGATCTTCGCGGTCGTGGCATCAGCGGTTGCAGCCGACATGATGTTCCTTTCTTGTTTCTCTGTTCTCGCAGTATTCGCGTGGGCGATGCGATGATGCCTGGCGGCTTCGGTGCGTGATCGAACTTCCTTGGTCCGCCAAGCTGACGACATCAATATATCACAAATAATCAGTGAATGATTAAAACTGATAAAAAAGGATTGAAAAAGCGCGATGCGGCGTGTCGTGTGTATACTGAACATGTACGAACAATGTGCATGGCCGTTGAAGAAAACGGTTTCCGGTTCGGGAAAACGCTTGCGGCAGTAGGTACAAAGGAGTGGTTGACATGACCGATTTTCTCAATCCGTTCGCGCATGAGCGCTGGACGCGCACGACCGGCGATCTGGCCGACCGTCGCGCCGAAATCGACACCCCGGTGATCGAAAGTGATCACGGCGAGGCTGTTCCGGTGATCATCGACCCGACCCGCCGCTACCAGATGTGGGAGGGCGTCGGCGCCGCCATCACCGACTCCTCCGCCTCCCTGTTCATGAACTCGATGAGCCCCGAGCAGCGCCACGCCATCCTCGAGGAGATGTTCAGCCCCGAGCAGGGCGGCTTCTCCTCCGTGCGCATCTCCATCGGCTCCTGCGACTTCTCCAGCCAGAAGTACTACTCCTACGACGACCTGCCCGAAGGCGTCGCGGCCGACGCCTCCCTGCAGTACTTCTCCATCGGCGAGGGCGAGCCCGGCGCCCCGGACGCCACCCGCGACCTCAAGAACGTGATCCCCGTCCTCCAGGAGATCGTGAAGATCAACCCGGCCGTCAAGATCATGGCCTCCCCGTGGAGCGCCCCGGCATGGATGAAGACCTCCGGCGTGCTCTCCGGCGCCGGCCGCCTGCGCCTCGGCGAATACGTCGGCAACGGCTACCGCTACCAGGACACCATCGACTACGTGTACGCGCAGTACTTCGTCAAGTTCATCGCCGCCTACGCCAAGTACGGCATCCACATCACCTCCGTGACCATGCAGAACGAGCCGAGCAACGGCTGCCCGTGGCCCATCACCGTGTGGACCCCGGAGGAGCTCGCCAAGTGGGGCTCCGAATACCTGCGCCCCGCCCTCGACCGCACCTTCCCGGACGTCGAGATCTACTTCGGCGACGACTCCCTGCGCTTCTACCAGCGTCCGGTCAGCGAATACATGACCCCCGCCCAGGCCAACGCCTTCGCCGGCGTCGCCTTCCACACCTACTCCGGCCTGCCCGAATGGGTCCACAACGGCGCCCGCCAGTTCCCGAACTGGAAGGTCGCGATGACCGAACGCCGCTGCATGCTCGACGACACCGTCGACGAGGCCAGCCACGTGATGTTCGGCGAGATCGGCACCTGGCTCGTGCGCAACGGCATGGGCCTCATCAACCTGTGGAACATGGCGCTCGACGAGCAGGGCTTCCCGAGCTACGCCGGCACCTCCGGCCGCCGCGGCGTCATCACCATCGACTCCTCTACCGGCAAGGTCAAGCGCAACCTCGAATACTTCATGCTGCGCAACTTCGGCCAGGACGTGAAGGTCGGCTCCCACCGCGTCGCCTCCTCCAACTACACGCGCGACGGCCGCCACGGCGGCCTCGGCTCCGTCGCCTTCGTCGCCGACAACGGCGACCTCGCCGGCATCCTCTACAACCCCACCGACAAGGACATCGAAGCCGCCGTCGAAATCAACGGCGAAGGCGCCCGCTGGCAGAAGGTCACCGTTCCCGCCTACGGCACCGTGAGCTTCCACAAGTCCAACGCCGCCACGTTCAACACGACCGACGCGCCGGCCGACGACGAATTCAAGATCACCTACACGCCCCACCCCGCCGACGACCACGACGAGACCCTGTTCTGATCCGTCACAAGGCGCGGTCCGCACGGACCGCGCGACGACGAACGCAACCGACGGTCGCAACCAGTGACCGAATGCGTCGGTCGGAACCGGGGCACGGCGGCCGGGCGACATCGCCCGGCCGCCGGCATGCGGTGCATAATGGAATCGGGGAGAGCGGTTCCATTCCCGACATCGCAGTCAACAACGAAACAAAAGCGCGGCGACGCTGCCGGAAGGCGGCCATACCGCCGGAAGGAGCACACACGTCATGCCGAGGAAGGGAATGCCGCTGCTGCGACGCCTCATCGCGGTGACGGCCGCGTGCGCGGCGGGGCTGTCGCTCGCCGCATGCGGGTCCGGCACGACCGATGCCGATGGGCGTAATCCCGATGGGAGCGTCACCATCAGCATGGCCGGCTGGACCCTGTCCACCAGGCCGGAATTCCAGGCGTTGGCCAGCGCATACGAGAAGACGCATCCGAAGGTCCACATCGACGTCAAGGAATACAGCGCCGACGACTACGACAAGCAGCTCATCGCCGACCTGTCCGCCGGCAAGGCGCCGGACGTCTTCCCGATGAAGAACCTCAAGATGTACTACACGTACGCCTCGCCGGGAGCCTTGGCGGACCTCACTGACGTCGCCGCGCGCTACAAGAACGACGACAACCTCGCCGTCGCCAAGGACTACGTCATCGGAGGCAAGACCTACGCGCTGCCGTACCGCGTCGACGCCACCGTCCTCTACTACAACAAGACGATGCTGAAGAAGGCCGGCGTCGACGCGCCGGACGGCACCTGGACGTGGGACGACTACCTCGCCGTCTGCCGCACGCTCAAGAAGAGACTGCCTGCGGCCGGCTACAAGGACGCCTACCCGACTTACCACCACGCGTCGTTCCAGGCGATCCCGCAGGCCATCGCGCTCGCGCAACAGTCCAAAGGCAGCGGCGTCGCGGGACAGAACGCGCTGTTCTTCTCCGGCGACTACTCGTACCTGAAGCCCATGTACAAGCTGTTCCTGAAGATGCAGCACGAGGACCTCACCCTCTCCTACAACACCGTCTCCGCCTCGAAGACCACATACCAATCCCAGTTCGGCACCGAAAAGGCCGCCCTGCTGCCCATGGGCACCTGGTTCATGGGACCGCTCGCCGACCAGCAGAAGAGCGGCGAGGCGAACAAGTTCGACTGGGGCGTCGCCGCCCTGCCGCAGCTCACCTCCAAGACGGTCAAGCACCCGGTCACCTACGGCGACCCCACCGGCTTCGCCGTCTCCGCCAACTCGCCGTCCGCGAAGCAGAAGGCCGCCAAGGACTTCGTCGCATGGGCTGCCGGTGAACAAGGCGCCGAAGTCACCGCCAAGACCGGCTCGGTGCCCGCCTACACCTCCGACAAGGCGCTCGATGCGTTCTTCGCCAAGAAGGGCCTGCCGCGCGACAAGCAGTCGCGCGACGTGATCCGCAAGTCCGTCATCAAACAGGAGAACCCGGTGGGCGAAGCCACGCAGGTCATCCAGGACGAACTCAACATGGCACAATCGTCCATCCTGTCCGAAACGAAGACCATCGACGACGCGCTCGCCAAAGCCGAGAACGCCGTCGCCAACACCGGTCTGCTGCCGCGCGACAGCGGCGCGGGCCAGAGCCAGAGCCAAGGGAACCAGGGGAAGTGAGGAAGCATCATGAGTGAGCATCGCATCTCCGAAACCGAGCGCACCGTGGAGCGCACCGTCGACGACGTCGCGCGCGCGGCCGACGCGGCACGCGACAACTCGCGCCACGTCAACAAGCTGCGCAACCGCAACATCCGCAACGGACTCATCTTCATCGCGCCGAACTTCATCGGCTTCTTCCTGCTGATCCTCATCCCCGTGGTGACCCTGTTCTACACGTCATTCACCAAATGGAGCGCGCTGGGAACACCCCAATTCAACGGCATCTGGAACTGGCGCCGACTCTTCACCGACGAGAACTTCCTCGACGCGCTCGTCAACACGCTCTACTACGCGGTGGTGCACATCCCGCTCACCCTCGCGCTGGCGTTCGGACTCGCCGTGCTGCTCAACTCGAAGATCAAAGGCCGCGCGTTCTTCCGCACCGTCGCGTTCTTCCCGTACATCACCGCGATCGTCGCCGTGGCGCAGGTGTGGAGCATGATGTTCGACCCGAAGGCTGGCCTCATCAACCAGTTCCTCGCGCTCTTCATGGGCGCCGACAACGTGCCCGGATGGCTGTCCAGCACCACGTGGGCCATGCCCGCCGTCATCATCGTCGGCACCTGGCGTGAGGTCGGATACTTCATGATCCTGCTGCTCGCCGGACTCCAGACCATCCCCGCCGAACTGTACGAGGCCGCGAAGATGGACGGCGCGAACGCCTGGCAGCGCTTCTGGCACGTCACCGTGCCGTGCATGCGCCCCACCCTGTTCTTCGTCACCGTGACCCTGACCATCACATCCCTGAAGATCCTCGACCTGACCCTCGTCATGACCAACGGCGGCCCCGGCACCTCCACGCTCGTGCTCGCACAGTACGTGTACCGCGTGGCGTTCGAACGCGCCGACTTCGGCTACGCGTCCACCGTGTCCCTGGCCCTGTTCTTCATCTGCCTGGCCGTCACGCTCGTGCAGTTCTGGTACAACAACGCGAAGGAGAAGTGAGATGAGCGCTGTTCCGACTTCCTCCGGTTCCGTCTCTTCGGCTGCGGGCGCGTCGGGCGCTTCGGGCGCAGGCGCGGGTTCGTCGTGCAAGGCCGCGGACATCCCCTTCAACACCAACCGGCCCTCCGCCGGACGCATCGCCGCCATGATCCTCGGCTACGCCGTGATGATCGTCATCAGCGTGTTCGTGGTGCTGCCGTTCGTGTGGATGGTGCTCGCCTCGCTGAAGAACAACAACGAGATCTACATGGTCCCGGTCAAATGGCTGCCGGACACCTGGCATTTCGAACACTACGCGCAGATCTGGCAGCGCGCCGACATGCTCGGCTGGCTCGGCAACACCGTGTTCTTCGCCGTGGTGGTGACGTTCCTGCAGGTGTTCACCGGCTCGTTTGCCGCGTACGGCTTTTCGAAGATCAACTTCCCCGGCCGCAACACCCTCTTCCTTGTCTACGTGGCGACGATGGCCGTGCCGTGGCAGGCGTACATGATCCCGCAGTTCAAGATGCTTTCGATCGTGGGGCTCAACGACACCCGCTGGTCCATCATCCTGCTGCAGGCGTTCGGCGCGTTCGGCGTGTTCATGATGAAGCAGTTCTACGACACGATCCCCGACTCGCTCTCCGAGGCCGCGCGCCTCGACGGCCTGAGCGAATTCGGTATCTACCGTCGCATCATCCTGCCGTTGTCCGGCTCGTCGATCGCCGCGCTCGCGATCATCACGTTCACGAACACGTGGAACGACTACATGGGCCCGCTGCTCTACCTGCGTTCGCCCGACCTGTACACCATCCAGCTGGGTCTCAAGACCTTCATCTCCCAGTACGATGCCGACTACTCGATGATCATGACCGGATCCGTGCTCTCCGTGCTGCCGATCCTCGTGGTCTTCCTCATCGGGCAGAAGCAGTTCATCGAAGGTATCGCCACTTCGGGCATGAAGGGCTGACGAGTTGCGCGGACGGTCCGGCGGACGCTGGTCGTCCGTGGCGCCGCTCCGGTCGGTGCCGCTGAAGTGCGTCTCTGCGCGGGCGTGCCGCGTCCAATGCGAAAGGAGTCATCATGGAGGCGCGAAGGTCCCGTCCTCGCTTTTCCGCGAACGCGTTCCTCACCGTGGCGAACGTGGTCTATCTGCTGCTCGCCATGTCCGTGCTGACACTGATCGGGTGTCTGCCGCTCGTGCTCGCGTTCGTCTTCGCGCCCGGGCGGCGGTTCTATCCGCTGGTTCTGGCCGCCGCGGCCCTGTCCGCGCCGGGCGTGGCCGCTTCCTTCGCGATGTTCCGGGACCATCCGGTGTTCCTCACCGCTTCGCGGCGCGACGCGCTGAACGCGCTCGCCGAGTCCGGCCGTGACCTGCCCGGCTGGATCGCCGCGCCCTACGTTCCCTCCGACGTCTCCGTCGCCGTGTTCCGGCCGTATTTCGCCGCGTACCGTCGTGTCGGCCTTCGTGCGCTCGCGGTCGGGGTGACGTTCGGTGTGGTCGAGTTCCTCGCGTTGTATGACGCGCAGCTGCTCATGCAGGTGGCGTGGGGACAGTTGTTCGTGCCGCTGCTGTTCGTGGTGGCCGTCATCTCCGTCGAGGCGGCGTTGGTGGCGTTAGGTCTCGTCGTGGAGTTTCCGAAGGCGAAGTGGCGTTCCCTGTTACGCAACGGCTACCTGTGCGGCGTGCGCCGGTTCGTCATGCTCGTCGTCAACGCGTGTGTGCTCGCCGTGTACGCGTGGGGTGCCATGCGCAGTCCGATTCTGGTGGCAGTGCTCGCCACGGGGGTGGTCGCGTTCGTGCTGTGGGCCGGTGTGCGGTGGCAGTTCCGTGCGCTCGCCTTGGCGATGGCCCGTGAGGCGCACGATCGTCGGCTCGTGGCTCTGTACGACTGATCCGCTTTCGCGTCCGATTCTATAGAATCGAGCGTTTTCGGGTGGGTGCGGGTCTGCTTTGCGTCCGATTCTGTAGGATGTGGCGTTTCGTGGTGCCTGGGCGCCCGCTTTGCGTCCGATTCTATAGAATCGAGCGTTCGGAGAGGTTTGGGAGGCGCTGTTGCGTCCGATTCTGTAGGATGTGGCGTTTCGCGGTGCTTGGGCGCTTGGTTTGCGCTCGATTCTATAGAAACGGATGCTCAGAGAGGCTTGGGAGGCGCTGTCACGCCCGTTTCTATAGAAACGGACGTTTTCGGGCGGATGCGGATGCGCTTTGCGTCCGATTCTATAGAAACGGACGCGGCGGAGTTTCTTGGGTGATTCGGCCGCGTGACCACTCATCATCATTTATGATTGTTTCTGAGCAAAACTGTACTAATCAATCAGAAAAGAGAACCAATCATGGCTGATTCGACCCCCGAGCCCATGCCTGCACCCACCATCGGCGGCGAGGCGTGGCCGGACGTCGTCCGTATCGCCATCGACGCGGCCGACGTCGCCGCCGCGGCGACCAACCGCAACGGACTCACCTACAAGGGCTTCGGCCTGTTGAGCGGCAACGCCACCTCCAGCCTCCTCATGGACTACAAGGCCGAAAGCCCCGAAGCCTACTGGAAGCTCGTCGAGACCCTGTTCGCCGGCGACCGTCCGCTCATGAACACCGTCAAGGTGGAGATGGGCAACGATCGCAACAACTCCACCGGCCCTAACGTCGCCACCATGCGCGAACGCGACGAATACCCGCAGGTCCGCCGCGAACCCGGCTTCCAGCTCGCCGCCGACGCACGCCGCTACCAGCCGTCCGTGCATGTGAGCATCCTGCGCTGGATGGCCCCCACCTGGGTCCACTCCAACGACGACGTCTACAAGTGGTACAAGAACACCATCCTCGCCGCCTACCGCGAATACGGCTTCATGGTCGATTCGGTCAACCCCGACGTCAACGAGCGCACCGCCGACCTCGACTGGGTGGCGGACTTCGCGCACCGCGTCCACACCGACACGGAGGGCTTCATCGGCAACGGCCCCGACGACCCGAACGCCGGCTTCGCAAGCGACGAGGAACGCGACATGTTCCACGCCATCAAGGTCATCACCTCCGACGAGGAGGTCACCGGCACGTTCGGCGGTGACATCATCGCCAATCCGAAGTACCTCGAGGCCATGGACGTGGCCTCCTACCATTACTCCGTCGAGGACGATCCGGACGACAGTTTCAAGCGTCTCGCCGGCGAATTCGACCAGGAGATCTGGAACTCCGAGGCGCAGGCCACGTTCTCCAACTCCGCCGACCGTCCGAACAACACGATGGACGATGGCCTCGGCGAACGCACCGGCACCGGCATCGGCGGTTCAGGCAGCGCCCTCGAGATGGCGAACACCCTCATCAAGGGCTTCGTCGAATCCCGCCGTACGCACGCCATCTACCAGCCGGCCATCGGCTCCTGCTACGAGAACATGGAGTACGCGTCCAAGGAGCTCATCTCCGCCCGCGACCCGTGGAGCGGCTGGATGTACTACGACGCCGGCTGCGCCGTGCTCGAGCATTTCACCAAGTTCGCGAAGCTCGGTTTCCCGCGGCTCAACGACGGCACCGAGGTCGACGGCATCTGGCGCGCCATCCCGTCCGCGTCCGGCAGCGAGGTCGGCGGCAACAACCCCGTCAACGGGGCCCGCCACGGCGAACCCTCCTACCTGACCCTCGCCGATCCGACCGGCGAGGACTTCAGCACCGTCATCGTCAACGATTCCGCCCGTCCGAAGACGTACGTCATCACCACCGGGCATGCGTTGAAGGCGTTCGGCAAGCCGCTGCAGGTGTGGGTCACCAAAGCCGCCGACGCGGCCGCCGGCGAACCGTACGACGCGAACTACCGTCGTCCGCTCACCGTGGTGCCGCCCGCGTATCCGGCCGAAACGGACGGCCGTGCCGAGACGCGCGAGAACGACGCCGTCGTGACGTACACGCTCACCGTCGAACCGTGGAGCATCGTCACCGCCACAACGCTCGACACGTTCGGCCCGGCCGCCGACGACGATGCCGACCGTTCAGGCGAGACATGCGAGGGCCGCTACACGCCCAAGCCCGGCTACGAATATGATCTGCCGCATACCGCCGAAGCCGTCCGCCCGGTGCTCGACGTCGATCCGGAGGGCGGCGTCCTGTACGCCGACGACTTCCGCTACGAGGACGAGAAGCCGGTCCAGGTCTTCAAGCATGACGCGCTGGCCGACGAGGACTATCTGGAGTCTCGCGGCGGCGCGTCCGGCGCGACCGCCCGCTACACCACGGACACGAACGGCGCGTTCGAGATCGTGCCCGACCCCGAACGCGGCCACGTGCTGCGCCAGCAGATCGACTGGAACCACGCCGGCAACGCGTGGATCGAGGGCGAGCCGCGCACCGCGATCGGCGACATGCGCTGGACCGACTACCAGGTCTCCGTCGACGTGAAGTTCGAGGACTACCCGGGCCGCGCGCCCTACGTGGTGGTCGGCGCCCGCGAGATGGGCGGGAACAAGTTCACCACCGACATCTGCGGCGTCGACTTCAAGATCCGCGCCGACGGCATCTGGCTGCTGCGCAACTTCGGCAACGAGGTGCGTCGCGGTCATCTCGAGGACCTGCGCAAGCGTGCCGCCGAAGCCGGCACGACGCCGTTCACGCCGGGTGCGGGTGCGTGGAACACCATCACGCTGCGTGTGGCCGGCACCACCGCCACCGTGTTCGTCAACGGCGCGCAGGTCGCCATCTGGTCCGACGACGCGTTGCAGTCCGCCGGCCGCGTGAACCTCGGCACGAGCTTCGACCACGTGCGCTTCTCCAACCTCAAGGTGGAGCGCGTCGAAGGCCACGCGCCCTACTACGACCAGCTCATCGACGACATGCACATGCGTTCGTGGGACGACGGCTCCGAGGTGCTGCGGTATGCCGGTCCGTGGACGCACGACAACGGCCAGGGCATGTTCACGTACCTGCGTACGATCTCCCGCGCCGCTTCGGCCGGCGCGTCGGTCGCGCTGACGTTCGACGGCACCGGCGTCGACCTGTTCGGGCCGTCCGACGGCTCCGCGCGTCTCGACGTGTTCGTCGACGGGAAGCAGGTTCGGTCCGCCGCGCCCGTGCACGCGACGAACGGTTCGCTGCGCTGCGAGTTCCGTCTGGATGGCTTGGAGTACGGCCGTCACACGGTGGTCTTCCGTACGGCATCCGTTGGTCCCGCCGGATTTGCGCTCGACGCGCTCGGCGTGGTCGGCAGGGTCTGACCCGACGACGAGGCCCGTCCCGCTCTGTTCCAGCGGGACGGGCCTCGTCGTTCATTGCGTTCGTATCGGTCAGGCGTTGGCGCCGTTCTGGTACGGGTTGTCCTGTCCGTACGGCGTCTGGGCCGGCTCCTGCGTGGCGGCCGGTTCGGAGGCGGCGGTGGGCGTCGTCGGCAGCGGCACGGATGGAACGGCCGACGGCTGTTCGCCGTAGGTGGGGACGGGCGCGGCGCCGTACGTCGACGTCGCCGGCTGCTCACCGTAGGCGGGGACGCCCGATGCGGCGGGAGCAGCGCCGTATTCCGGCGTCGTCGGGGCGCCATAGGCCGGGGCCTGTTCGCCGTATACAGGCGTCGTCGCCGGCTGTTCGCCGTAGGTGGTACCTGCCGGGGCAGCCGGCTGGGCCGCGCCGTATCCCGCGGCGTTCGGATCGGCGTACGGGGCGGGGGCGGCCTCATACGGGTTGCCGTAGGCGCCATGCGCCTCCGGAGCGCCGTACGGTGCGCCGGGAGCCGGCGCCGCGGGCGCGCCGTACGGCTGGTTGTACGCGTTGACCGGGGTGCCGTACCGCTGCGAAGGCTTGTCGAATCGGGCGCCTTCCGGCTTGGGGCCGCCCACCATGAACACCAGCCACACGATGCTCGGCACCAGCACGAGCAATCCTCCGATGACGATGGCCACGACGCCGCCGGCCGCCGCCGCGCCGTAACCGTCGCCGGCGCCCAGACCGTAGCCCAGACCACTGAAGATGGCCACGCCGGCACCCACGATGAGGACGATGTAGCCGACGAACATCACGCCGTAGAAGATGGCGAGCCACCAGCCGGCGCGGTTGGTGTCATGCAGACGACGCACGGCGAGCGCCAGGGACGGCACGAGGATGGCGAGACTCCACGCCATCTGCAGGAACGAGACGAATCCGTTGGCGGCGTTGTCGCGCGTGACGAAGTCCAGCAGGAAGAACAGCAAGGTGGCCAGTGACGCGATCAGTTCCCACCACCAGAACTCGGAACGGGAGGCGCGGCCGGAGAACGTGGCGTACTTCTTCCAGAAGCGCAGGAACGCCTCCGGCAGCGAGCAGCCGTAGTACGGCTGGTCCAGCGTCGGTTCGCCGTTGCCCGCGTAGGCCGCGGCGGCAACGCCGGGCTGCTGCGCGGCGTACGCATCGTAGCCGGCGGAGGGAGCCGCCTGCCAGACGCCGGGCTGCTCGGGCTGCGGCGACTGCGGGACCGCGCCGTATGCGGGGGCGGAGGCCTGTCCGTATTCCGGCGCGGGCGCGGCCTGGTCGTAGGAGACCTGCCCCGGCTGCTCATAGGCCGGCGCCGCCTGACCGTATTCCGGTGCCGCGGGTGCTGTCTGGGCGTACTGCGGTGCCGGCGGCTGCTCGCCGTACTGGCCGTATTGCGGTGTCTCGCCGTAGGCCGGCGTCGAACCGTATTCCGGTGCGGCGGGCGCTGCCTGCCCGTACTGGGACGGCTGGTTCCCCTGCGCGTACTGCTCGGGCTGTTGTCCGTCTGCGCCATACCCCGGATTCGGCGGCAGCGGCACGTTGCTCGGTGTGCTCATGACGATCTTCCCCTTTCGAAGACGCGGATACATGGCCATTATCCAACACATTCCCGCGGAACGGAACATATCACCCGCCGGAGCGGCGTCGGCGCGGCGCTGGAACGGCGTCGTCGCCCGTCGTCGGCCATCGGTGTCCATCGACGCGGACGGATCGTGACGACGGAAGTCGGCACGGCGCGGGCCGTCGCCCTTGCGCGGCACAATAGGGAACCATGACCGAAGCTGCAAACGCAACCGAAAACGCAAAAAACCACAAGCCTGAACTGCCGAAGGACGTCCGTGTCCGCTTCTGCCCGTCCCCGACCGGCACGCCGCACGTCGGCATGATCCGCACCGCCCTGTTCAACTGGGCCGAGGCGCGCGCCACCGGCGGCACGCTCGTCTTCCGCATCGAAGACACCGACGCCCAGCGCGACAGCGAGGAAAGCTACAACCAGATCCTCGAATCCCTGCGCTGGCTGGGCATCGACTGGGACGAAGGCATCGAAGTGGGCGGCCCCCACGGCCCGTACCGCCAGTCCGAGCGCACCGCCATCTACAAGGACGTCGCCGCCAAGCTGCTCGAAGCCGGCTACGCCTACGAATCCTTCTCCACGCCGGAGGAGATCAAGGAACGCAACCTCGCCGCCGGCCGCCCGGCCGAATTCGGCTACGACGGCTACGACCGCGACCTCACCGAAGAGCAGAAGGCCGCCTTCCGCGCCGAAGGCCGCAAGCCCGCGCTGCGCATCCGCATGCCCGACGAGGACATCGCCTTCGACGACCTCATCCGCGGCACCATCGAATTCAAGGCCGGTTCCGTGCCGGACTACGTCATCGTCCGCCCGAACGGCGACCCGCTGTACACGCTCACCAACCCGGTGGACGACGCCATGATGGACATCAACGTGGTGCTGCGCGGCGAGGACCTGCTGAGCTCCACTCCGCGCCAGATCGTGCTCTACCGCTACCTCATGGAACTGGGCATCGCCAAGCAGATGCCGCTGTTCGGCCACATGCCGTACGTGATGGGCCAGGGCAACAAGAAGCTCTCCAAGCGCGACCCGGAGTCCAACCTGTTCAACCACCGCGACGCCGGCTTCATCCGCGAAGGCCTGCTCAACTACCTGGCGCTGCTCGGCTGGTCCATCGCCCCGGACCGCGACGTGTTCTCCATGGACGAGATGATCGCCAAGTTCGACGTGCGCGACGTCAAGGCCAACCCGGCCCGCTTCGACCTCGACAAGGCCATCTCCATCAATGCCGAGCACGTGCGCATGCTCGAGCCGCAGGACTTCCTCAACCGTTCCGTGCCGTACCTGCACCGCGACGGCGTCGTCTCCGCCGATTCGTGGGATGCGCTGACCGCGCGCGAGCAGGAGATCCTGACCGCCGCCGCCCCGCTCGTCCAGACCCGCGTGCGTCTGCTCGGCGAGGTCGCCGGCATGGTTGGCTCCCTGCTGTCCACCGCCGAGTACATCGAGCCGGACGACGGCGCGAGGAAGCAGCTCAAGGATTCCGCCCCGGCCGTGCTCGACCTTGCGATCGCCGCGCTCGAAGGCGTCTCCGAAGCCGATTGGAAGACCGACACCCTGCATGAGACGCTCAACAAGGCGCTCGTGGAGGAGGGCGGATACAAGCCGCGCCTCGCCTTCGGCCCGGTGCGCGTCGCCATGTCCGGCCGCCGCGTCTCCCCGCCGCTGTTCGAGAGCATGGAGATCGTCGGCCGCGATCTGACGCTCGCTCGTCTCAAGGGGCTGCGCGAGCACCTGTGATGTGGTGATCGGCCGCGGTCTGCCGCGGAGTGATCGCCACGTGTGCGTCGGCTACGTGTGCATCAGGAGGGCATCCGCCGTTGGGCGGGTGCCCTCCTGTCGTTCGGGGTGATGGACTTCGCGCGTCGGTGCCGCGGTATGAGCGCAGGTGGGATTGCGGCGCTGGTTTCTGCCACGGTGGCGAGGTGCTGTCAATCAAGGAATCACGATGTGACACGCCGTGGTTGACGCCGGTGGAATGTTCCCGTATATTAACCACTCGTTGCGGTTCACGCCGCAGCGGATAACTCAAGCCCCCATCGTCTAGCGGTCTAGGACTACGCCCTCTCACGGCGCCAACACCGGTTCAAATCCGGTTGGGGGTACGGACAGGAAGAACCCCGGCTCATCGAGCCGGGGTTCTTCGCGTTGTCGCCGTGTCCGGATGGAGGGGGTCGAGCGGCGGGCGGGCCGTCAGGCCGGGATGGGTGGCGTTTCCGTGCCATGGTTGGCGGGGATGTGACGCCGATGTGTGTCGGGCGTCGTTTCCGTTCCATGGTTGGCGGGGATCTGACGCTGCGGGGGCGTTTGGAGGTTGTTCCGTGCCAGACTTGGCAAAGATGCGACGCTGGCATGGGTGTGGGCGTCGTTTTCGTGCCAGGCTTGGCTGGGATGTGACGCCGATGTGTGTCGGGCGTCGTTTCCGTTCCATGGTTGGCGGGGATCTGACGCTGGTGGGTGTCGGGCGGCGTTTTCGTGCCGGGCTTGGCTGGGATGTGACGCTGGTGGGTGTCGAGCGGCGTTTTCGTGCCGGGCTTGGCTGGGATGTGACGCTGGTGGGTGTCGAGCGGCGTTTCCGTGCCAAGGTTGGCGGAGATCTGACGCTGATGGTGGAGTATGCCGTGATTTCGTTCGGGATGACGACGGGAACTATGCGTCGGGGGAGTTCTTGGCGGCGGAATTTCGTGGGAACCGGTGTGGGGCCAATGGTTCATGGGGTCTGAAACCGTTGGAAATACTGGCGACACGCCGTGATTTGCGTACCTGCGGGTACCCGCGTATATTAATCACTCGTTGCGCGGTTCGCCGAGCAGCCACTGAAAAGTGAATAAGCCCCCATCGTCTAGCGGTCTAGGACTACGCCCTCTCACGGCGCCAACACCGGTTCAAATCCGGTTGGGGGTACGACGGACAACTCCTTGGAGTTGTTACGCCAGCCCAATTGGGGTGTGGTGTAATTGGCAACACAGCTGATTCTGGTTCAGCCATTCTTGGTTCGAGTCCAGGCACCCCAGCCAATGAAAACCCTCGCGAAAGCGAGGGTTTTCTTGTTCTCAGGCCCATGACACACCGGCATCGGGGTGACGAGGCGTCCCGTCGGCCATTTCCGGGATTTGTTGTGCTGACGGTGTTTCAGTGCAAGGTTTCCCGGAGATGGGTCGGAATATCCGGGATTTGTTGTGCTGACACTGCCTCGGTACAAGGAATCCCGGGGGTTGTCCGGGTTGTCCGGGATTTGTTGTGCTGACACTGCCTCAGTGCGAGGATTCCCGGGGGCTGTCGCATTACAGTAGGAGCTATGACGGAAACACAACGCGCGCCCGAGGGCATGTCTTCAAAGCCGAGGATCAGGCCGGCGGAGGCGGGGGACACCCGTCCCCTGTCCGTGTCCGCCAGATTGGGACGTCTGCAATTCCATCACTCCGGCAAATTCCGTGTGCTTCAGCTCGCCGACATCCAGGACGGACCGAACGTCGCCAAGGACACCATCCGACTCATCGAAGCCAGTCTCGACGCCGTCCGTCCGGATCTGGTGGTGTTCACCGGCAACCAGATCGCCGGCTACGATCCCGCCTTCGCCGAGACGTTCCGCAAACGCCGGTGGAGCGCACCGCGCGAATACGACGATCCGGACGACGCCGAAGCGGCGCTCGGGAAGACCCGTGAGCTCGTCCGCGGCGCTATCGCCCGGTTCCTCGAACCGCTGACCTCCCGCCGCGTGCCGTTCGCCGTCACCTACGGCAACCACGACTTCCAATGCGGATTGGACAACACGGAGCTCGACGCCATCTACCGGTCGTTCCCCGGATGCGTGAACCCCGAGCCCGGTGCCGAAGCCCACGTGCTGCCCGCGGATGCGCTCCTGCATGACCAAGTGGTCTACCCGCACGCGGCCGGCACGTTCGCCCTGCCCGTGTCCGATCAGGAGAACAAGCGCACGGTGCTGGGGCTCGTCGTTCTCGATTCGGGCGACTACGCGCACGGCGGCGGCTTCTCCGGGCCGGACAGCGGGGCATTGGAGTTCCTGCGCGCGGTGCCGGACCTCATTGGCGCCCGATCCGCGGTGTTCCAGCACATGCCGCTGCCGGAATACTACGACCTGCTCAAGCCGGTCTCGTCCACCACGCCCTACGCCATGCAGGGGTATCGCGCGCATGCGGCCCACTACTACGTCTTGGACGAGAGCAAGGTGCAGCCGGGCGGCTATCTGGGCGAAGGCATCAGTTGCCCGGACGCTTCGGAGGAGTTCGCAATCCTGCGCGGGGACGGCTCGGGGCGCGCCGCCGATGATGGCCGTACGACCGATGGCGAGCAGGTGATGTCGGGTACGACGGGAATGTCGGATGCGCCGGACGCCTCGGCGTCGGCACCGTCGGCCGCACACGCGCATGAGACGGATACGTACGTATATATAGGAGTGGCCACCGGACACGACCATCGCAACGGTTTCGTCGGCGAACTGGGCGGCGTGCTCATGGCCGCCGCGCCCACGTGCGGGTTCGGCTCGTATGGTCCGGCACCGGCCAAGCGTGCGGCCCGCCTCATCGAATTCGACATCCGGCATCCGTACCGCCCGCGTACGCAGCTGCTGGAGTTCGGCGAACTGGTCGGCAAGCCCAGTTCGAAGAAGGCGTACACGTACGCGCTCAACGCACAGCCTCCCCAGGAGGGGGAGGGCGACGACCTGCTGCGCAAGCCCAGCCTGTGGAGCCAGCTCAAGGGGCTGTTCAGCTGAACTGGGCGAGGAATGCTGGGTGTGTTGCGGTGCGCGCGGAACCGGTCGGGGCGCTGACTGCGTTACGTGGGGTACATTGAGGCCTTTCCGGACATCCAACCGCGTTGCGAGGGGTAGACCTCGAAGTATCACCATGTTGGGAATGGCGGAATATCAAGACGGAATAGGGTATGATACCCCGGGATGGGGCGGAGAGGCACCCCTGATAACGAAGAAAGGTGTCTTCCAAGCGCGGAAGACACCCCTCGTAACGTGATTATGTCCGTGGCGTTGGTCGTAATCATCGTAATGACGGCAACGGCCAACGTTGCAAGCCGACCTGACGAGAATGGTCAGCGGCCGGACGAGGCCTTGATGAGCGCCTCGGTGAGGTACTTGCCGGCGGCCATGACCAACGGCGCGTAGCGGCGGCCGGGCGCGTTGCCCATGCGGCCGGACGGGCCGGAGATGGAGATGGCGGCGATGACCTGGCCGGACGCGTTGCGGATCGGCGCGGAGATCGAGCACACGCCCTCCTCGCGCTCGTTGACCGATTCGGACCAGCCGCGCTTGCGCACGGCGGCCAGCTTGGTCGCGTTGAACTTGGCGTGGCGCAGGCCCTGATGCATGCGGTCGGAATCCTCCCAGGCGAGCAGGATCTGCGCGGCGGATCCGGCCTCCATGGACAGCATTGCGCCCACGGGGATGGAATCGCGCAGGCCGGAGGCGCGTTCCACGGCGGCGATGCACACGCGCTGGTCGCCCTGACGGCGGTAGATCTGCGCGGATTCGCCGGTTCGATCGAGCAGGGTCTGCAGGATCGGGCCGGCGGCGGTGAGCAGGCGATCTTCGCCGGCGGCCGCGGCCAGTTCGGCGAAGCGGGAGCCGAGCACGAAACGGCCGTGCTGGTCGCGCAGCACGAAACGGTGGCGTTCCAACGCGATGGCGAGACGGTGCGCGGTGGGTCGGGCCAGTCCGGTGGCGGCCACGAGCTGGCCGAGAGTGGAGGGACCGGTCTCGAGCGCATCGAGAATCTTCACGGTCTTGTCAAGCACGCCGACGCCGGAATGCACTTCGCCGTCATTCTGATCGGGCGTAGCGGTGGTCTGGTCGTCGGTCGCTTCCTGCGTGGCTGACGGCTCTTCGGCCACAGCGGTGTCTGAGTGCATTGAAGTCATGATTCCCGTTTATACCATCTCACATAGTGAAATGGCAAATCGAGGCAGTTTACCACGAGGCGAACGCCGTGCGCCGGACGATGACCGATTCGTGGAACATGTGCGCGTTCCCATCGTTGTCTGGCCCGGAATCCTCCTCCGAAGCCCGTCCGAACCACGCGCTGTCACGGCGCCGCCATGGGTGCCGCCGCGGCCGGTTTCGGCGTGATTCCAAGCGAATCCAAGCGCCGCCCGCCCACATCTCATAATCCGGCCGGGGCATGCTCGCCCCCAACCCGAGCCTCTACGCTAATACCACGAACAAGGCGCAAACACAATACCTGGCGCCAAGAAAACAGGAGGAATTTCCCATGGGAACGACACTGGCCGAGAAGGTCTGGGCCGATCATCTGGTACGGAAGGGCAGCGATGGGGCGCCCGACCTGCTGTACATCGACCTGATGCTCATGCATGAGGTCACCAGCCCGCAGGCGTTCGAGGGGCTGCGTCTGGCCGGCCGCAAGCCGCGCCATGTCGATCAGCTCATCGCCACCGAGGACCACAACACGCCCACGGTGGACATCGACCGTCCGAATCCGGACAAGACGAGCGCCCTGCAGCTGAGCACGCTGGAGAAGAACTGCAAGGAGTTCGGCGTGCGCCTGCACCCGCTCGGCGACGCCGACCAGGGCATCGTCCACGCGTTCGCCCCGATCCTGGGCCTCACCCAGCCGGGCATGACCATCGTGTGCGGCGACTCGCACACGTCCACGCACGGCGCGTTCGGCGCGCTGGCGTTCGGCATCGGCACCAGCGAGGTCGAGCATGTGATGGCCACGCAGACGCTGAGCCTCAAGCCGTTCAAGACGATGGCCATCAACGTCAACGGCAAGCTGCCGGAGGACGCCACCGCGAAGGACATCATCCTCGCGATCATCGCGAAGATCGGCACCGGCGGCGGCCAGGGCCATGTCATCGAATACCGCGGCGAGGCGATCCGCAACCTCACGATGGACGAGCGCATGACCGTGTGCAACATGTCCATCGAGGCGGGCGCCCGCGCCGGCATGATCGCCCCGGACGAGACCACGTTCGAATACCTCAAGGGCCGTCCGCACGCGCCGGAGGGCGAGATGTGGGACAAGGCCGTCGAATACTGGAAGACCCTGAAGACCGACGACGACGCCGTGTTCGACAAGGTGGTGGACATCGACGCCACCAAGCTCGGTCCGTATGTCACGTGGGGCACGAACCCCGGCCAGGGCCTGCCGATCACCGCGAACGTGCCGGTGCCGGAGGAGATCGCCGACGCCACCAAGCGCGCCGCCGCGGAACGCGCCATCAACTACATGGGTCTCAAGCCCGGCATGCCCATCAAGGACATCGCCGTGGACACCGTGTTCATCGGCTCCTGCACGAACGGCCGCATCGACGACCTGCGTCAGGCCGCCGCGATCATGAAGGGCCATCACAAGGCGAAGAACATCCACCGCGTGCTCGTCGTGCCCGCCTCCTCGCGTGTGCGTCTCGAGGCGGAGCGCGAGGGCCTCGACAAGGTGTTCGAGGACTTCGGCGCCGAATGGCGCAACGCCGGCTGCTCGATGTGCCTGGGCATGAACCCGGACAAGCTTGTGCCGAACGAGCGTTCGATCTCGACGTCGAACCGCAACTTCGAGGGCCGTCAGGGCAAGGGTTCTCGCACGCATCTGGCGTCGCCGGCCGTGGCCGCCGCCACCGCCATCCGCGGCACGATCTCCAGCCCCGCCGACCTGTGACCGGGACCTGTTAGGACGCAAAGGATTTCAATATCATGGAAAAACTCACCACTCTGACAGGCGTGGGCGTGCCGCTGCGCCGTTCCAACGTCGATACCGACCAGATCATCCCGGCCGTGTTCCTGAAGCGCGTCACCAAGACGGGTTTCGATGACGCCCTGTTCTACGCGTGGCGCCGCGACCCGGAGTTCGTGCTCAACAAGCCGGAGTACGCGAAGGGCCAGATTCTCGTGGCCGGCCCCGAGTTCGGCATCGGCTCCTCCCGCGAGCACGCCGTGTGGGCGCTGCACGACTACGGTTTCCGCGTGGTCATCGCGCCGAGCTTCGCCGACATCTTCTACGGCAACACCGCGAAGAACGGCGTGCTTGCGGCGATCATGCCGCAGGAGAGCGTCGAACTGCTGTGGAAGCTGCTGGAGGAGGAGCCGGGCCGTCCGATGACCGTCTCCCTTGAGGACCGTACGGTCACCTGCGGCGACGTGACCTTGCCGTTCGAGGTGAACGACTACACCCGTTGGCGTCTGATGAACGGCTATGACGACATCGACCTGACGCTCCAGCATGAGGACGACATCGCCGCGTACGAGAAGATGCGCGCCGAGAAGTTCCCGTTCAAGCCGAAGACGCTGCCTGCGAAGCACCTGCCGGAGGAGCCCGTCGCCTCCGCCCGTGAGCCCGAGGATGATTGGGCGGGCCCGTTGGCCGACCGCGGCATCATCTGACGCGGTCGGCCGGCGGAAGCCCGGTGGGCTTCCAGCAGGGTCCGCGCCGAGCCGCGGCAGCGGTGAGGCCGATGTTGCGTCTCGCCGCAGACGAGTCCGTGATTGCCGGACCGGGCCCGTTGGCCGATCGCGGCATCATCTGACGGGGTCGGCCGGCGGAAGCCCGGTGGGCTTCCGGTAGGGTCCGCGCCGATCGCGGCATCATCTGACGTGTCGAGCCGCGTGTGGACGCTCCCCCTCCGTACGGAAGGGGAGCGTTTCGTCGTTTCGGCCCTCGAACCAGCGTTCCAGCGCGTCCGCGTCGTCGCGGCGTAGGAACCGCAGTCGCAGTTCGTCGATGCCGTGCATCACGAACAGCGACATCCGCAGGCTTTCGACGCCGCGCGGTTCACGCCACAACGTGGTCGACCGCGTCACCGACTGCACGCGTGCGCGTCTCGTGAGCAGTGTGAACAGCCCCCAGCCGCGCGCGCCGGACGTCATGATGCGATGCGGCATGATGCGTCGGGATGCGACATGGGGGTTTCCGTCGCGTCCATCCGTTGCGACGTGGCCTCCCGTGGCGTCGCCGCCGCTCTCGTCGTGCCCGCCGTCCGCGGCCGATGTGTCCGGCAGGATCGCGTAGCCTTCCGTACGCGCCTTCAGCCATCGGCAGGACGTCCACCACAGTCCGGCGGCCAGCGGGACGACGGCCGCCCACCATGGCCATGCGTGGGTGGCCGCCGCGCCGACGCCGACGACGGCCGTCGCGGCAAGGGTCGTGACGGCCGGAACCGTCACGTAATAGCGGACGAGGCCGCGGCCGGTACGTCGCATGGCGACGTCGGCCGGCCAATCCCATTCCGGCAGCATCGCGCGCAGCGTCGGCGCGACGCGTCGCAGACCGATGACCGGCAGCACGTTGGCGGAGAACGAGACGTCGCCGTCGTTGGACGCGGCGTTGAGCCCGAGCTGCACGGAGCAGAGGCGCAGCGGGCGTCGCAGGGCCGACCGGCGGACGACGATCGTCTGGATGCGGCCGACGGGGATCGTGGTGGTGCGGCGGGTGAACAGGCCGCGCACCACCATCAGGTCGTCGCCGCGCCGCCACACTTCGAACCCGTGGAACCGCAGCAGCGACGTGGCGATGCTCACGGCCGTCAGCGCCAGCACGCACGCCAGGATCATCAGGACGATCGAGACCGCGCCGGACGCCACGCCCCGCATGACGGCGTCGCCTATCGCATGTTCGGCGGCGTCGACCATGCCGTCCGGCAGGAGGTCCTGCACCTGCTGCACGAATCCGTAGATGACGAGCGCGGCCGCCAGGAATCCGATGTCCGTGACGGCGAACAGGAGGATGTCCGCCGTGGATGCGCGGAAGACGCGGGTCGCGGGCGTGGGCTGCGTGGCGGTCGCGGTGGGGGAGTTGATGACGGATGCGGTGGGGGAGGTGTCGGCGGAAGGTGCCGTCTCCGACGACGGTTTCGCCTGCGCCGGCAAGGTTCCGGTTGCGCTCGCTTCCGTGGTCGTCGTCTCGGTACGCATCGTCTCGGTCCGTGTCGTCTCGGGGATGGACGACGACGCGGCGGCCGCGTCCGCGTCGTCGCGCGCGTGCGCCCGCAGCCGTTCCAGTTCGGTCTGCAGGGTCGCGGGCACGGCCGGCAGCGTGATGTCCGCGTCGGCGCCGACCGGCGAGACGCTCAGGCTGATGACGTAGAACGGGCGCAGATAGAACGGGCTGACGCTGTTGATTGCATGGATCGCCCCGTAGGCGATGATGCGTTGCTTGCGGAACAGCAGTCCCGACCGGAACGACAGCCGGTCCGCCTCCAACCGGTAGCGTGTGGTGAGCCAGTCGACCAGCGGCAGGGCGAGCGATATCGCGATCGCCGCGACGAACAGCAGGGCGATGACCGGCGCGGACAGGTGCCGGCGCATCAGAAACAGCAGTGCGACGAACCAGCCGACCGTGCCGCGCACCGACTTGGCCAATCCCACGATCAACGCCGCCGGATGCAGGCGACGCCATGCCGGGATGGAAGGATCGGCGGCGGCGGGGGCGTCGCAGGGCGGCGTCGCCATCACAGGTCCTCCTTCGCCGAAGCCACGCGGACGGCGATCAGCGCGACCATGCGCTCCGCCTCGGCCGTGTCGAGCGCGGCGATCTCATGCTCGTCGGCGGCGGTGTACACCACCACCGTGGTCAGACCGAACCGGCGCTGCACCGGATTCTGCCGGGTGTCCACATGCTGCACGCGGTTGTACGGCGTGGTGGTGGAACGGCGGAACAGCCAGCCCTTGCGTGTGGCGAGATCGTGCTCGCCGAGACGGAACCGGGTGAACGCGTACAGGTATTTCGACTGCAACGGCTGCGTGACGAGGTCGAGCACCGCGTAGGCCGTGGCGAGCCCGGCCGTGAGTTGCGTCCAGAAGCCCCACCAGTGGTTCGCCATGCAGATGGCCGTGAATATGCCGCAGGCGGCCAGCCAGGCGGCGCAGACGATGGCTTCGTTCACCAGCCATACTGTGCGGATGCGCGCCGGCAGCGGCCGCCATGCGCAAGGGTCGGCGGCGGTGGGTGCGTCGGCGATTGCGTCGGTGCCGCCGGCCGTCGCCGCGTCGGGTGCGGTGGTCGACGTCAACGATGTTGTGGAAGGCGAGGACGCGATGGAAGCGGCGGGTGCGGGTGGTTCCGGCGTGTCCCCTGTGGTGTGCGATGCGTTCGTCATCGAGGTTCCCTTCGTGTGCGATTGGTTCCATCGTACGGGACGTCTGTGGATGGCCGGATGCCGGACCGCCGTCCGTATGGCGATGATGTGCGGTCGCGTCCGGGAATGCGCGATCGGAGTGAGGCCAGTGTGCGGATGATGTGATGGAAACAGCGGAACCGCGCCGTTCGGGGGTGCGCCGTTCGGGGGCGTAGTTCGGGGGCGGCTCCTATACTGATGACCTTGTATAGGAAGGACGCGCGGAGCCATGCCCGAACGCTGGAGCCCGCGCGACAGCCCACAGTAGGGAGAAGAAGGATGTCGAGAACACTCGCACAGCGCATCGGAGGAGGAATCGTGGCCGCGCTCGCCAGCGCCGCCATGCTGTTCAGCGCCCTCCCCGCGCAGGCGGCCGGCTCGAACGAGGTCGGTGCGGATGCCACTTCGAACGCAAACATCTATCAGGCGTTGCAGTACATGCAGCAACTCAACGAGCTGCGTGCGAATAAGAACCGTCGTCCGCTGACGAACGCGCAGATTGCGGCGGCCATGAACGCCGATAACAACACCAATAGCTACAGCACGTCCAATATTGCCGCGGATACAGCGGATGGCAGTGCCGTTGGCGCCCTGAATGTCAATTCGGACATGATGAAGTGGGCACAGACTCGTGCGAACGAATTGATCGCCACTGGCGATTTGGATGCTCACAAGAACATGTACAACGGCAAGCCCAGCTGGTACGCATGTGCGGATCGTCGTTATCCCAATCAGTGCACTACGGGAAGCGGATACAATCTGACGGATTCAGATAAATACCAGTCCGGGACCACGTTCTTTGGTCCGGAAGCCTTGGCATGGTCGTGGACCAGTGCTGGCGGCTTGTCCGGTAATGCGGTGGATAGCTGGTATAGCGAGCTTAACTATGAGATTGAGCATCCGAACGCTTCCGCTTCCGAGTTGGCGCAGTGGCGTCAGGGATACGGGCACTATCTCACTGAGGTCAGCCCGTTGGCTGACATCGCCGGCGTCGCTGTGGCGGTGAAGGATGGTGTCACCATCACTGTCCTTGAAATCGGCAACAGCAAGTCCGCCCAGGGCAAGACCCAGAGCGTCGAGGACGCGCTGCAGGAGTATGCGCCGAAGAAGACCATCACCGGCGTTTCGGGCGCCACGCTGGATGTGCTTTCCGGCACCGAGAAGCCGACCAACCTGCCGACTACGGTGACCGCCACGTACGACGACAAGTCCACCGCGCAGGTGCCGGTCACGTGGAATGCCATTCCGGATGATTGGAACCAGCCCCGCACGGCCCATCAGGTGACCATCAAGGGCAAGGTCGACGGCTGGAAGCAGGACGTCACGCTCACGCTGAACGTGGCCGAGGCCACCGTCACCAGCGCCACGCTTGCCGACGGCACCACCTCGCTGAAGGTCACGACCCCGTCCGGTACGAATCCGGCGAAGCAGCTGCCCGACAAGGGCAAGATCGTCTGGTCCAACGGCGACGAGACCGAACCCGCCATCACCTGGACCACTAGCGACCAGTACAAGGACCGCAACGGCGGCACCTACGACCTGACCGGCACCATCGCTGGCACCAAGGCCACCGTCACCGCGCATGTGACCGTCGAGGCTGCCACCGTCAAGGCCGTGGCCCAGCCGGCCGCCCTCACCGTCGTCCAGGGCGGCAAGCCGTCCAACGTGCCGCCCACCGTCAAGGTAACGTGGTCCAACGGCGACACGACCGATGAGGCCATCACGTGGAACACGGGCGAAGACCCGGCCGACGCCACGTTCGACCAGCTCGGCGAGAAGACCTTCCACGGCACCGCGGCCGGACAGCCCGTCACGCTGACCGTCAAGGTCGTCGAGGCCACGGTCACCACGTTCACCAAGCCGGCGGATATCACCGTGGTCTCCGGCACCGAACCGAAGCTGCCCGACAAAGTCACCGCCAACCTCAGCAACGGCCAGACCGACGTGAAGGTGCCCGTGACGTGGACGCCCGCCTCCGTGCCCGAAAGCCTGTGGAAAGCCCTCAAGGGCGGCACGCAGACCTTCACCGGCGTGGTCAACGGACAGGCTGACAAGACAGTGACCATCACGGTCACCGTCACGCACGCGACCATCACCACCGCCACCGTGACCCCGGACACGCTGAGCACCCCGGCCGGCCTCAACCCGACCGACAATCTCCCCAAGACCGCGACCATCACCTGGTCCAACGGCGAGACCGGTACCGCGGACGTGAAGTGGGACACCATCAGTGACGACCAGTACCAGACCGCCGACAAGACGTTCACTCTGAACGGCACCGCCTCCAACGACGGCCAAACCGCCAAAGTCATGCTGCCCATCACCGTGACCGCCCCGGCCGCGGACAGCGCCACCGCCACCAAGGACGCCGTCGAGACCATCGCCGGTACCGCGCCGAAGCTGGACGACATCAACGCCAAGGTCACGTACACCGACGGCTCCAACCACCACCAACACCGTGGACTGGGGCACCATCGACGCCTCCAAGTACGCGAATGAAGGCACGTTCGAGGTGACCGGCACCGTGCTCGACACCACCGTGAACGCGCGCGCCACCGGCAACCCGCTCCTCGACAAGGACGGCAACCAGCTCACCGTGACCGTCAAGGTCACCGTGAAGGCCCGCGTCATCACCGGTGTCAACGCCACCTCGGACACCATCACCGTCGACCCGGTGAAGGACGGCGACCCGACGCCCACCGTGACCGGCAAGGCCATCGTCACATGGAACGATGGCGACACCGAAACGCGCGCCGACATCGCCCTCACCCTGCCGGAAGGCTGGAACAAGCCGCACACCGCGCACACCGTGGACGCCACCGGATACGTCGATGGCTGGGGCAAGGCCGTGACGTTCACCGTGCACGTCAACGCCGCCACCATCGAATCCGTCGAGAACCCGGGCGACTTCTCCACCACGGAAGGCGTCCCGCCCACGCTGCCCGCGAAGACGAACGTCACGTGGAGCAACGGCCAGACCACCAGCGAGGACATCGTTTGGAACGAGCCGGAGAACTTCAAGGACCTGTTCGACAAGGCCGGCGATATCGTCACGGTGAACGGTGAGATCAAGGGACACCCGGATAAGACGGTGACCGTGAAGATCACCGTCACCGCCGCGACCATCGAATCCGTCACCGCGCCGGAGGACAAGACCGTCGACGCCGGCCAGACGCCGAACCTGCCGGCCACCTTGACCGCCAAGCTTTCCAACGGCAACGACAGCCAGGTCGCCGTGACGTGGAAGACCGACGGTGTGGACTTCTCCAACCGCTCCGGCAAGGACAAGACCGTCACCGTCAAGGGCGAGATCAAGGGCTACGACAAGGGCGTGAGCGTCAAGGTCACCATCCGCAGCGCCAAGGCCACGTCCGCCGCGGTGAAGGGCGACAAGACCATCACCGTCGACTCCGGCACGGAACCCGCCTTCCCGAAGACCGCCTCCGTCTCCTGGAGCGACAACGGCAAGGACACCGAAGAGGACATCACCTGGGACGCCTTCGGCAAGGACAAGTGGAACGACCGCACGGGCGGCACGTACACCGTCAACGGCGTCACCAAGACCAGCAAGCTGCCGGTGAGCGTCACCGTCGTGGTGAAGGCCGCCACCGTCAGCTCCGTCGACACGAAGGATGTCGAGGTGTCCACCAACGTGGGCGTGCAGCCCGGCCTGCCCAAGACTCTCAAGGTCACGTGGAGCAACCATGACGTCACCGACGCCGACATCACGTGGAGTACCATCACCGCCGAACAGCTGGCCAAGGCCGGCACGTTCGACGTGACCGGCACCGCCACCGTGGCAGACAACGTCTACACCGTCACCGCGCACGTGACCGTCACCGAGGCCACCGTGAAGAGCGTCGAGCAGATCGTCGACGTCACCACGAGCAAGGGCAAGGCGCCGCAGCTGCCCACGACCGTCAAGGTCGTGTGGTCCGACGGCACCGTGACCAGCGAACCCGCCACCTGGAACGAGATCCCGGCCTCCGCGTACGCGAAGGCCGGCAGCTTCCAGGTCAAGGGCGTCGCCACCATCGCCGGCACCGACTACGAGCTCACCGCCAACGTGACCGTCTCCGACAACGGCACCCTCGTGCCGCAGCCGGGACAGAGCGACAAGACCGACACGGGCAAGCAGCAGCTGTCCAAGACCGGCTCCAACGTGGCCATCATCATCGCGGTGGCCGTCGTGCTCATCGTGATCGCGGTCATCGTGCTCATCGTCGTCAAGCAGCGCAAGGAGCAGTGACGACACCGTCCCGGCCGTACGGCGTGACGCCTTCGGCCGGGACCACGGCATGACATGAACGGTCCGTCCGCATCCCCATTCGGGGTTGCGGGCGGACCGTTCGTCGTCCATGAACGTTGGCGCAACAATCCGGGAACATCCAGACGACATGCAGAAACGCGCGTAGGCTGGAGCCATGACGACGAACGAACCGCAGCCGCAGGGCAATCCCGGCCAATACACGCAACCACAGCCGGCGATGCAGCCGATGGCGCAGCGGCCGGTGACGACGCAACAGCCGGTGGGCCCGCAGGAACCGGCGTATCCCCAGGCCTATCCGCAGCAGACGGGCGGATACGCGCCGTCGGCCGGATATCCGCAACAGGCGGTCCCGCAATATCCGCAGGCCTACCCGCAATCGCATCCGCAGACGGGTGCATATCCGGAACAGATGCCGATGCAGCCGCAAGGCGCCACGATCCCACAGCCGGAACCGTACGGGCAACCGGGCGTCTACGCGCCGTCGGCCGGCTACCCTCAGGCGGCGGCTCCGCATGCGGCGGAACCCTACGGCTACGGCGTACAGCCGGCCATCCAACCTCCAGTGGAACCGTATCCGCAGGTCGCGGCGTTCCCGCAGCAATCGGCCGCCTATCCGCAGCAAAGCGCGTACCCGCAGCCGGCGGCCCACCCACAGCAGGCCGCGGCGTCGCCATACCCGCAAGGCGTGTATCCGCAGACCGCAGCGCCGCAGTACCCGCAGTCACAGTACACGCAGACGGCCGCGGCGCAATACCCGCAACAGGGCGCTGCGCCGCAGTACCCGCAAGGCGCGTACGCGCACTCGACGTATCCGCAGGCGACATACCAACAGGCCGCATATCCGCAAGTCGCGTATCCGCAACCAGCGTACGCACAGATGCCGTATCCGCAAGTCGCGTATCCGCAGACGCAGTATCCGCAGGTCGCATACCCGCAGACCGCGTACGCGCGCCCGGCGTTCGCCATGCCCATCGACCCGCGCAGGATGCTCAACAAATGGCGCAGGGCCGTGGTCAACCGCGCCATGGGCGTCACCTTCGCCTACGAAGGCATGATGTACGCGGGCGCCCTCATCTCCGAGATCGTCGTCATGACCGTCCTGTACGCCGGCAAGGACATGAGCGACGCCGAATTCTCGCGCTGGAACGGCGTCTTCAGCATCGCCTCCCTCGTGACGGCCGTCGGATTCCTGCTCATCGTGCGCCACCGTGACATCTTCACCCGCGAATACTGGCTCGGCGGCCCCCACCTCGACACTTACGGCGAACCCGACCAGAAGGGCCGTATGAGCCAGTACGGCAGCGGACGGCGCATGACCGTGCCCACCGCGCTCGCGTTCATGGGCCTCGCCATGGGCGTCCAAGGCGTCATCACCCTCATCCAGCTCCTGTTCGCCCTGCTCGGCGCCGACCTCGCCTCGCCCACCTCGGACAGCATCGACGAATCCATGACCACCGTGAGCATGTGGCTGTACGTGTGCCTGCTCGCCCCCATCTGCGAGGAGATGATCTTCCGCGGCGTGCTGCTCAAATCGTTGAAGCCGCTCGGCAAGAACTTCGCCATCATCACCTCGGCCGTCATGTTCGGCTTCTTCCACGGCGACATCGTGCAAGGCGTGTTCGCCGCGCTCTCCGGACTGCTGCTGGGGTATCTCGCGATGGAATACTCGCTGGTGTGGTCCATCGCACTGCACTTCTTCAACAACGCGATCCTCGCCGGAGTGATGGACACGCTCGCCTCCACCTATCTGGACGACACCGGCTACACCATCTACGCCATCGCCACGATGCTGTTCGGCATCGTCGTCTCCATCGTCGTGCTCGTCCTCAACCGCAAGCGGATCGGCGCCTACGTGCGCGCCAACCGCGTGCCGGGCGCGTTCGCCGGATGGGCCTCGTGGACGCTCATCGGCTTCGCGCTGTTCAACGGCGCCCAGGCCGTGTACTCGTTCGTCACCGCCATGATGTCGTAGCGGTCGACGCGTTGCGTGCGTGGCTCGGTGCGGTCGGCGGGTTGCGTGCGCAGGTGCGGGCGTGCGGTCCGACGCAGGTTGGCGTGCGGGCCGTCGTGCGCGGCTCGGTGCGGCTCGACGCGGGCTGGCGTGCGGTCCGGCGTACGCGGCTCGGTGCGGCTCGACGCGGCCGCGGGTCATGCGGGCGTGCGGTTTATGCTGGAAGGGTCCCCGATTCCCATACCATGCCGGCCTTCCGCCCCAACCGGCGCGCGGCCGGGAATGCCTTGCCGAGAACCTGCCGAGAAGGAGAGCACGATGACCCAGCAGTTCCAGCCGTTCTACGACGTCAACCGCACGTACGAGGAGAACTATGAGGAGGGGCCGTTCGGCCTGTTCGGCGAGGCGCTGCGCGGCGAATCGGCGGATGCGTCCGGCGCGTCTACGTCCGATTCCGCCGCGGCCGGCGCATCGACTGCGGCCGATTTCGCCGCGGCTGACGGTTCCGCCGCCCCCGCCGATGCGTTCCTCGGCGTGCCGGTGAACCTCGCGTTCGGCATCCCCGCCGGCCCGCTGCTCAACAGCCGCTACACCACGGCCGCGTTCCGCATGGGCTTCGACCTGGCCACCTACAAGACCGTGCGCTCGCGCGCATGGGGCTGCAACCCGTTCCCGAACGTGCTCGCCGTGCATCCGAAGTCTGCGGACGGCTCCCTCACGCCCGGCAGCGACGAGCTCGACGAGGGCGTGCTCGCCGACACGAACTACGAGGCGCCCATCTCCATCTCCAACAGCTTCGGTGTGCCCTCGCAGGATCCGGACGTGTGGCAGCCGGACATGTTCCGCGCCATCGCGGCGGCCGGTCCCGGCCAGGTGCTCGTCCCCGGCTTCCAGGGGTCGCGCGTGGACGGCATGACCGAGGAGGAGTACATCGCCGACCATGCCACCACCGCGCGGCTCGTCAAGGAGACCGGCGCGAAGCTCATGGTGATGAACACGAGCTGCCCGAACGAAGGCCACAACGTGCTGCTGTGCCACAATCCGCAGCTCGTCGGCCGCATCGCCGAGGCGGTGAAGAACGAGATCGGCGACACCCCGCTCATGGTCAAGCTCGCTTACATCCCCGACGACGCGGCGCTCGAGCTCATGGTCCGCTCCACCGTGGAACGCGGCACCGTGCAGGGCTTCAGCACCATCAACACCATCTCCGCGCGTCTTGTGGACGCGCGCGGCAACCAGGCGCTCCCCGGCAAGGGGCGCGACCGGTCCGGCGTGTGCGGCCACGCGATCCGCGGCGCCGGCCTCGACATGGTCCGTCGTCTCGCTGCGCTGCGCGAGCGGCTCGGCCTCGACTTCGCCATCAACGGCGTGGGCGGCGTGGTGACGCCGGCCGATTACCAGGCGTACAGGAGCGCCGGCGCGGACAGCGTGATGTCCGCCACCGGCGCGATGTGGAACGCGAACCTCGCCCGCGAGATCAAGGCCGCCTGAGGTCAGGCCGGCGTCGCGGCCGTCAGGCCTCGGCGGCCGCCTTCATCGCGACTGCGCCCACGTAGTAGACGGGCTTGTCGAAGTTCGGCTGGAACAGGAAGTCCACGTTCGCGAGCTCGTCGATGGTGAACCCTGCCTGGATCGCCATCGAGACGACGTTCGCGGCGCCGGAGATGTCCGCCTTCGAACAGAACTGGCCGCCCTTGACCTTGCGGGTCTCCGGGTCCCACGTGAGGATCGACGTGACCGGCGTGGTGGTGAGCATGAAGTCCGGACGGTAGTCCTCGGTCAGCTCCGTCTCGCGCACGGTCAGGCCGCGCCGTTCGGCGCCCGCCTGCGTCAGGCCCGACGCGGCGAGCGAGAGGTCGTACAGCTGCACGGCGCTCGTCGCCTGCGTGCCCAGGTACTTGACGGTCGGCTTTTCGATGTTGCGGCCGACGAGCAGGCCTTGGCGCACGGCGTTCGTGGCCAGCGGGATGTAGTCGTGCTGGCCGGTCGGGTTGTAGAAGACGGTCGCCGAGTCGCCGCACGCGTACACGTCCGGCGCGGAGGCGCGCATGTAGTCGTCGACGACGATCGCGCCGTTCGGCAGCATGTCCACCTGCCCCTTGACGAGGTCCGTGTTCGGCAGGAAGCCGACCGCGAGAATCGCCATCTCGGCCGTGTACTCGCCCTTTTCGGTGACGACGGTGACGGTGTCGTCGTCGTTGTCGCGGAAGGCGGTGACCTTCTGGCCCAACGCGAGCGTGACGCCGTGGCTTTCGAACGCTTCGGCCACCTGGTCGGTGATCCGCTTGTCGAAGTTGTTCGCGAGCGGTCGGTCGAGGCCGTCGACCAGCGTGGTCTGCACGCCCTTGAGACTGAACTGCTCGGCGATCTCGGCGCCGATGTAGCCCGAGCCGATCACCACCGCGGACTTCGCCTCCTTCGCCTTCTCCTTGATGGCGATGGCGTGGTCCCAGTTCTTGCACAGCAGCACATGCGGGCTGTCGATGCCGGGGATCAGCGGAATCACCGGGCGTGAACCGGTGGTGACGACCAGCTTGTCGAACGCGAGCGTCTCGGCCGGGGCGTCTTCGGCCGCGTCGACCGGACGGTACGTGAGGGTGTGGCCTGCGACGTCGATGGATGTGACGTCGGTGCGCATGTGCATGGTCGCGCCCGCCTGGGCGAGAGATTCGGGGGAGGAGTAGAACATCTTCTTCGGGTCGGACACGTGGTCGCCCACCCACAGTGCGATGCCGCAGGACAGGAACGACAGCGTGCCGTTGCGTTCGAAGACGTGGACGGTCCAATCGGGATGCTCGGCGAGGATCGACGTGGCGGCGAACGTGCCGGCGTGCGTGCATCCGACGATGGCGACGGTGGTCATGGATAATGCTCCTTTGCGTTGTTGTCCGGGCGACGCTCCCGTTGCGGAGTCTCCGTTTGCCTCCTGTGAGCGTTCACCTCTGCCTCCTCACGATAGCAAAGCGGGGTGGGAGGGGCGCCCGGGCGCGCGGTGCGGGCATGCAAGTGTGACGTGGGTCACAGGCGTGGAGGTCGGGTGGCGGAACAGGATGATGGTCGGGGATGAGTCCGGGTGTCTGCCGGGAACTGTCGGAGGCTGTCGGGTGGCGGCCGGATGGCGGCCGGCCGATTACGCTGCGGGCCTCAACCCGCGGTTTTCACCGGGTTCGCACATGCCATATGGCACACTGTCATATAGTGTTTCGAGGTCCGCCGCAGCCGGCGGGGCAGGCAAGAGAACCGAAAGAGGTAGTCGTGGGAGAAATCGAGAACGATGTGCTGCACGTCGAGGGCGGCAAGCCCCTCAACGGCACGATCAAGGTGCGTGGCGCGAAGAACTTCGTGAGCAAGGCCATGGTCGCCGCGCTGCTCGCACCGGGCAAGTCGGTCCTGAAGAACGTCCCCGAGATCCGTGACGTGCACGTGGTCTCCGACCTGCTGCGCCTGCACGGCGTGGACGTCGACGTCGACGGCGACAAGGGCGTCGTCACCATCGACGCCACCCACGTGCAGCTGGCCGACGTGGCCGACGTGGACACCCTCTCCGGCTCCTCCCGCATCCCGATCCTCTTCTCCGGACCGCTCGTGCACCGTCTCGGCGAGGCGTTCATCCCGGCGCTCGGCGGATGCAACATCGGCGGCCGCCCCATCGACTTCCATCTGGAGACGTTGCGCAAGCTCGGCGCCAACGTCGACAAGGAACACAAGGACGGCATCCACATCACCGCGCCGAACGGACTCAAGGGCGCGAAGATCCACCTGCCGTACCCGTCCGTCGGCGCCACCGAGCAGACGCTGCTCGCCGCCGTCCTCGCCGAAGGCAAGACCGAACTGTCCGGCGCGGCCATCGAACCGGAGATCATGGACCTCGTCGCCGTCCTGCAGAAGATGGGCGCGATCATCTCCGTGGACGTGGACCGCACGTTCCGCATCGAAGGCGTCAAGGAGCTCAAGGGCTACACGCACACCTCGCTGACCGACCGCATCGAGGCCGCCTCCTGGGCGTCCGCGGCGCTCGCCACGCACGGCGACATCTTCGTCAAGGGTGCCACGCAGCCGGAGATGATGACCTTCCTCAACGTGTTCCGCAAGGTCGGCGGCGAATTCGACGTCACCGACAAGGGCATCCGCTTCTGGCACCCGGGCGGCGACCTGCACCCGGTCGCCATCGAGACCGACGTCCACCCCGGCTTCATGACCGACTGGCAGCAGCCGCTCGTCGTGGCCCTCACGCAGGCCAACGGCCTGTCGATCGTGCACGAGACCGTGTACGAGAACCGTTTCGGCTTCACCAAGCCGCTCGTGCAGATGGGCGCCACCATCCAGCTGTACCGCGAATGCCTCGGCTCCCTGCCGTGCCGCTTCCAGCAGCGCAACTACAAGCACTCCGCCGTCATCTTCGGACCCACCCCGCTGACCGGCCGCGACATCGACGTGCCGGACCTGCGCGGCGGCTTCTCGCACCTCATCGCGGCGCTTGCGGCCAAGGGCCCGTCCAACGTGCAGGGCATCTCACTCATCGACCGCGGCTACGCCGACTTCCGCGGCAAGCTGCACCAGCTCGGCGCCGACATTGACTGATTGGCTGATTGGCTGGTCGGCTGACCGCCTGATTATCAGCTGATCCGCACGCGATTCATATGACGGCTCCCCGCGCACGCGGGGAGCCGTTCCGCTATGCCTCGAAGCGCCTGGCGAGGGGAGTCATCATGACGGCGAACAGGCCGATCGCGGCGGCGCTGACGATGCCGACCGCGGCGACCGGGAGGCGGTCGTAGGCCCAGCCGTACGCCATCTGGCCGAGCGGCTGCGCGCACATGCACAGCGCGCCGAACATCGCCATGACCTTGCCGGTCATCGCCTCCGGCGTGCTCAGTTGGATCGCCGGGACGGCGATGAGGTTGGTGAAGCAGCTCGAGACCATCATCAGGCAGGTGAATCCGATGAGTGTGACGAGCTTCGTCCATGCGCCCACCGGCAGCAGGAACACGATGCCCTGCGGGACCAGCGTCAGCGCGAACGCGAGCAGCGCGGTCGGCATGTGCCGCATCGAGAGCCTCGAGGCGAACAGGCCGACGATGAACGCGCCCGCCACCCCGGCCATGCCGACCAGGCCGTCGGCCACGCCGTACACGGTCGAGTCGAATCCGAGCACCGTGCGGATCGTGTAGGGGAATCCCACCGCCGAATAGCCGATGACGATGAAGTTCAGTCCGGCCGCGAACAGAGCGAGGCGGAACACGTTCGGGCGATCGTGCGTGAGGAACCGCAACCCGGCCATGAGGTCCTCGACGGGGGAGGGCAGCGCCTCCTCGTCGCCGCGGTCCGGCGCGCCGAGACGGATGAAGCACTCGAGCACGGCGGCCGCGGCGAAGCTCACGACCGTGATCGCCATCATCGGGCGGATGCCGACCATCGCGTACAGCACGCCGCCGAGGAAGCTCGGCAGCAGGGAGCCGAGCTGCTGCACCTGGTTGACGACGGCCATCGCCTGGCGCATCACCGCCTGGCCGTGTGCGCGGAACATCTGGGGGAGCGCCGCCTGCACCGTCGGCGTCTCGAACGCGCCGAGCACGGCGAGGGCCACCTGCATCGCGGCGATGGCGACCATATTGAAGCCGGTCGCGGCGAAGAGGATCGCGCTTGCGAGCACCAGCACGCCGGAGACCGCGTCGAGCGCCACCATGATGGTGCGGCGGTTCACACGGTCGGCGAGGACCCCTCCGAACGGGGAGAGGATGATGGTCGGGACGATGGAGACCGCGAGGATCGAGGCGAAGACGGTGGCCGAGCCGGTCTCGTCGAGCACCCACATCGACATCGCGAAACGCAGCATCAGGTTGCCGAACAGGGAGATGCCCTGGCCGGCGACCAACAGAATGAAGTCGCGGGAGATGAGCGGGGAGCGCTGCGGTGTTGTGGTTGGTGGTGTGGTTGGTGTGGCCATGGTGGTTCCTTGGCGGTTGGCGGTTCCGGGTTTTGTTGTGCTGAGGGTCTTTCAGCGCGAGGATTCCCGGGGTTGGTGTGGTGTTTCCGGGTTTTGTTGTGCTGAGGGTGTCTCAGTGCAAGGATTCCCGGGTGGTGTTTGTATCGTTCGGGTTGATTGGGCTGGTTTCCGGGTTTTGTTGTGCTGACGGTGTCTCAGTGCAAGGATTCCCGGACGGTGTTCGTGTTCGCGTCGCTCGGGACGCCCGTGGCATCCGTGTCGCCGTAGTCCGTGTCGCCATAGGCCATATAGAAATCGGTCATGAGCCCGATGAGCTCCGTGTCGAGGACGGGCACGCCGATCGCCTCGAGCATCGTGGCAAGGCATTCGATGCGGTGGCGCAGCTCCGGACGGGTGGCGGGATGGAAGTGGGGGAGCAGCCAATAGTTCGTCAGCAGCGAGAGCAGTTCCGCCGCCTCCTGCGGATATGCGGTCGGGATGGAGCCGTCCCGTGCGCCTTCCTCAAGGAATGGCAGCCAGTATTTGGGCAGTTCCTCGGACCAGAATCTCAGATTGGAGGTCAGGGTATTCGGATCGTCGAGGGACGGGATCGACATCCGGTTGAGCTGGTTGTGCGCGTCGTTGGACATGGCGGTCCTGAACAGCGTGCGCAGCTTCTCCAATCCGTTGAGGTCGCCGCGCGCCATGATCCCGGCCCCGGCGTTCCGGCTGTCCTTCCAGTCCAGGTCGGTGAGCCGGTCGAGGATCTCCTGTTTCGACTTGAAATGGTGGTAGATCGCGCCTTTGGAGAGATTGCCGAGACGGTCGATGATGTCCTGGATCGTGGTCTTCTCGTATCCCTTCTCCAGGAACAGGTCGCGCGCCGCTTCGAGGATGCGCCGTTCCGTCACTTCGGGATGCGCGTTGCGTGCCATGGAGGTCTCCTTTCGCGTGGATGTCCCGATCGCACTGCCCCTGATTATACATACCGTCGGTCGGTATGTATAGTGGCGAACCGCGGTAGGGGGCGAACGTACAATAAGGCCCATGGCATCCAAAGGAAAACCGTCGCCGCGCTCCGCGGTCGAACCCCTGAGCGACGCGCGCGTCGCCGAACTCGCGAAGAAGCACCATCTCGTCGACCCGATGCGCGACTTCCCGACCGGCCCCAACCGCAAGGCCAACATCCCGGAGATCAATGCGCAGAACCCCAAGGGCACGAAGCGCCTCCTCAAAGGCGTCGACGTCGTGTTCAACGCGAGCTGCCGCACCCGCGCCTGGGGGCTCGACAACATCCCCGAAACCGGCCCGTTCATCACCGCCGCCAGCCACGTGACCATGTTCGACGTGTTCGTGCCGATGGCCAGCCTGTTCCACATGGGACGCCGACCGCGCTACATGGCCAAGGCCGAGATGGCGAAATGGCCCATCATCGGCAAATGGTTCCAGATCGTCGGCATGCAGCCGGTCCAACGCCACTCCGGCAAGGCCAAGCAGATCGAGGAGACGTCCATCGACATCCTCACCTCCGGCAGGCCGCTCACCGTCTGGCCCGAAGGCACCGTGACCCGCGACCCGAAGAAATGGGTGATGAGCATCAAGGAGGGCGCCGCCTACATCGCGCTCGAAGCCTCCCGGAGGCTCGGACGCCAGGTGCCGCTGTTCTGCGCCGCCACCTGGGGCGCCGCGTCCATCAACCATTGGTGGCCGTGGCCGCGGAAGAACGTCGTCATGTGCTACGACCACCAGCTCGACTACTCGGACCTGCTCGAGGACATGGACTCCTGGGGCGACGAGCCGCCGGCGGACGCCGTCGAGACCCTCAAATGGCGCATGTTCATCCGACTCAACGAGCTCCTCGAGGAGATTCGTGGCGAGGAATTCCCCAAGGAAGGCTACTGGGACTACCGCACCATGAGCCGCAGGCCGATCGAATCGGCGTGAGCGGCGAGTAGCATGGCAACAGTCGCGAAGCAATAGACGAAGCAACAGACACAGCAGTACCTCATGCGAAACGGAGGCATAATCATGGGTAGGAAAATCACGGTACTCGGCGCGGGCGCATGGGGTACCTCCTTCGGCCAGGTGCTGGCCGACGCCGGCAACGACGTGACGATGTGGGCCATCGAACCGGAGATCGTCGAAGGCATCCGCGACAACCACCGCAACCACGTGCGTCTGCCGTTCATCGAACACCTGCCGGACAACATGACCGCCACCGGCGACCGCGCCGAGGCCGTCAAGGACGCCGAGATCGTCGTCGTCGCCATCGCCGCGCAGTTCGCGCGCGTCGCCCTCGCGGAGTTCAAGGGCCTCATCCCGGAGAACGCCATCGTCGTGAGCCTCATGAAGGGCATCGAACGCAACACCAACAAGCGCATGGACGAGGTCGTGCGCGAGGCCCTCGACCTGCCCGCCGAGCGTTTCGCCGCCATCTCCGGCCCGAACCTCTCCAAGGAGATCGCGCTGCGCCAGCCCTCCGCCACCGTCGTCGGCTGCGCGGACCTCGACAACGCGACCAAGGTCGCCGAGGCCTGCACCACCGACTACTTCAAGCCGTTCGTCACCACCGACGTCATCGGCCTCGAGATGTGCGGCTCGCTCAAGAACGTCGTCGCGCTCGCCGTGGGCATGGCCCGCGGCGCCGGCTACGGCGAGAACACCGCCGCCATGATCGAGACGCGCGGCCTGGCCGAACTCACCGCGCTCGGCCAGGCCGCCGGCGCCGACCCGAAGACCTTCGCCGGCCTCGCCGGCGTCGGCGACCTCATCGCCACCTGCGGATCCCCGCTGAGCCGCAACTATACGTTCGGCGCGAACCTCGGCAAGGGCCTGAGCAAGGAGGAGGCCACGAAGGTGAGCAACGGCGTCGCCGAAGGCGTGCCCACCACCGGCGCCGTCGTCGCGCTCGGCAAGGAGCTCGGCGTGCCCACGCCGCTCGCCTACGCGATGAGCCGCGTGCTCGACGAGGGCATCTCCTGCGCCGACATGCTCGCCCAGCTCTTCGGCCGCGAGATCACCGCCGAGTAGGCCCTCCCGCACTCCCCGTCACCCCTACGCCGCCGGCCGTACGCAATGCCTCCGGCCGTGGGGAGGCGGGGAGAACTGTGGAGATAACCCCCGCGCGGTGGACCGACGTCCTCCCGCGGACCATAATCGACGACGGACAAACGGATACAACGGACAACGGACGGGGAGCAACCGGCCGGCCGGCACGGTCCACGGACCATGCCGGCGACGAAAGGAACAAGTAGGAACATGGCCAAGAAGCGCATCGTGGTGCTGTATGGCGGTCGCGCCGACGAACATTCGATCTCCTGCATCTCGACGGCCGGTGTGCTCGGCGCGCTCGACACCGACCGGTTCGAGGCGATTCCGGTCGGCATCACCAAGGACGGCAAGTGGATCGTCGACGGCGAGGACCCGCGCGGCTGGAACCTCGACGGCGGCGCGCTGCCCGTCGTCGAACGGACCGCGACGTCGCGCGACGTGGTCCTCGACGTGGCGGAAGGCCAGGACGGCTTCTTCGCCCGCAACGCCGACGGCACGCTCGAGCCGTTCGGCCACGTCGACGCCGTGTTCCCCGTGCTCCACGGCCCGTACGGCGAGGACGGCACCGTGCAGGGCCTGCTCGAGATGATGAACGTGCCGTACGTGGGCTGCGGCGTCTTCGCCTCCGCCGCCTGCATGGACAAGCACTACACGAAGGTCGTGCTCAACGCCGCCGGCATCCCCACCGCGCCCGGCGTGACCGTCGACGCGCGCACCGTGCGCCCCGAGGAGGCGCTCGCCCAGGTCGAGCAGGCCGGGCTCGCCTACCCGCTGTTCGTCAAGCCCTCCCGCGCCGGCTCCAGCTTCGGCGTGACCAAGGTGGAGGAGGCCTCCACCCGCGAGGAGCAGGCCGAAGTGCTCGGCAAGGCCATCGTGGAGGCCGGCAGGCACGATTGGAAAGTGCTCATCGAACAGGGCATCGACGGGCGCGAGATCGAATGCGCCGTGCTCGCCGCGCGTCCCGGCGAGGAGCCGGAGGCCAGCTGGCCCGGCGAGATCGTGCTCGACCACAACGACGACGACCAGTTCTACGACTTCGACTCCAAGTACATGGACGCCTCCGCCAGCCATGTGGAGGTGCCGGCCAACCTGCCCGTCAGCGTGCTCGAGGACGTGCGCGACGTGGCGCGCCGCGCGTTCACCGCGGTGGACGGCGCCGGCCTGAGCCGCGTGGACACGTTCGTCCAGCCCGACGGCACCGTCATGGTCAACGAGATCAACACGATGCCCGGCTTCACGCCGATCTCCATGTACCCCAAGGCGTGGGACGCCACCGGCGTGAGCTACACCGAGCTCATCACGCGTCTCATCGAAGGGGTGCTGCGCTAGTCGTTCCGCGTCTTGCGTACGTCGTCTCCCGCGCACGTCGTGCGCGGGCCGTCGGCCCTTCCGTCCGTATGTCGCGGGCGGGAGGGCCGACGGCGTTTTCGGCGTGCGATGCGGCGGTCCGACGAATGGAACCGTCCCCTCGTCGTATCGGTGCCTCCCCACACGGCCACGTCGTCCGTCGTCGTCGCAAGGCGGTGAAAACGACGTAGACGTCGCAGCCCATATTCCAGTCCACGTCGCAATTCATCTATAGTTTCCCCGAATTCATCAATGCTTCGCGCAACGTCGCACGGAGTTCACCGGGACGTCGATGTCGCGACGGATAACGGCCGTAGCGTTCTGCCTTGGAATTACGGGCCGCGTGAATACAGCGCGAATGAAAGCCCCGACTCCCTAGAGGTCAGTTGAGTAAAGAGGATCCCAATGAAGAACATGCGTAAGATCGCCGCCGGCGCCATCGCCGGCGTGCTCGCGTTCTCGATGGCCGCCTGCGGCTCGAGCAACGCCTCCTCCGATGGCGGCAACGCCTCCACCGGCAAGGCCGTCACCGTCGACCAGAAGTCCGCCAAGGCCACGTCGCTCGCCGACTTCGGCACCATGGACGACCTCGTCAAGGCCGCCGAGAAGGAAGGCGCCCTGAACGTCATCGCCCTGCCGCACGACTGGTCCAACTACGGCGAGGTCATCTCCACCTTCAAGAAGAAGTACCCGAAGATCAAGATCACCGAGCTCAACCCGAACGCCTCCTCCAAGGAGGAGCTCGACGCCGCCAAGACCAACAAGGGCACCGACGCCGCCCCCGACGTGTTCGACGTCGGCCAGTCCATCGCCGCCACCTCCACCAGCGCCTTCGCCCCCTACAAGGTGCAGGCCTGGGATAAGATCCCGGATGAGAACAAGGACGCCAACGGCGCCTACTACGCCGACTACACCGGCATCATGTCCATCGGCTGGAACAAGGACAAGTACGGCGAGATCAAGAGCCTCAACGACCTGCTCGACCCGAAGTTCGCCGGCACCGTCGCCCTCAACGGCAAGCCCGCCGAGGCCGGCGCCGCCTTCAACGGCTACCTGATGGTCAACCAGCTGGCCGGCGGCGACACCAAGAACCTCCAGCCCGGCCTCGACTTCTTCAAGAAGCTCAAGGACGCCGGCAACCTCACCACCGTCGACGTGACCAACGGCACCATCGACTCCGGCCAGACCGGCGTCGTCATGGACTGGACCTACAACCAGGCCTCCTACAAGAAGGAGCTGAAGAGCAAGGGCGTCAACTGGGAGTACAAGACCTTCCCGAAGGCCCAGGTCGTCAGCTACTACAACCAGGCCATCAACGTGGACGCGCCGCACCCGGCCGCCGCCCGCCTGTGGGAGGAGTACCTGTACACCGCCGAAGCCCAGAACCTGTGGTTCAAGGGCGGCGCCAACCCGGTCCTCCTCGACTCCATGAAGCAGGACGGCACCGTCGACCAGGCGACCCTCAAGGACGCCGTCACCATCGAAGGCAAGCCGGTCAGCTACAGCAACGACGACGCCAACCGCATCACCGAATGGCTCCAGAACAACTGGGACCAGACCATCGGCAACTGACGGTCAGCGTCCAGCGCATCCGCAATCAAGGCATCACAAGCCATGACCGCAGCAATCGCACAGCACGGGTCCGCCGCCACCAGGCCGGCGGGCCCGTCGGCTACCTCCTCCACACTGGCGAAGCACCGCAAGGAGCTCGGCACCTTCATGGTGACGCTCCCGTTCTTCGCCTACACGGCGTGCTTCCTGCTCGCCCCCACCATCATCGTCGTCATCGGCGCGTTCCAGACGCGTGACGGCGGCTTCACCCTCGCCAACTTCAGCAAACTGACCGAACCGAACACCATCGCGGCGTTCGTCACGTCGATCGTCGTGTCCGTCGCGTCGTCCGTCATCGGCGCCGTCGTGGGCGGCCTCGCCTCCTACGCGCTCGTCATCGGCGCCAAGCCGAACGGCCTGCTGCGACGCATGATCTCCGCGATCTCGTCCGTGCTCGCGCAGTTCGGCGGCGTCATGCTCGCGTTCGCGTTCATCGCGACCATCGGCATCAACGGCATCGGCACCATGCTCATCAAGACGATGACGGGCCTCACCGTCAACCCGAACTGGCTGAGCTCCCTGCCGGGCCTCGTGACCGTCTACTGCTACTTCCAGATCCCGCTGATGATCATCATCTTCCTGCCCGCGGTCGATTCGATCCGCCCGCAGTGGCGTGAGGCGTGCGAGTCGCTCGGCGGCAACACCGTCCAATACTGGACGCGCGTGGCCCTGCCGATCCTCGCGCCCCGCTTCATCTCCGCGTTCCTGCTGCTGTTCGCCTCCGCGTTCTCCGCGTACGCGACCGCCGCCGCCCTGTTCTCCCAGCGCTCCATCCTCGTGCCGCTGATGATCCAGGGCGCCATGCGCAACGAGATGGACCCCAACCAGCAGGGCTTCGCCCAGGTGCTGGCGTTCGCGATGATCGTCGTCGTGGCGATCGTCATGCTGTTGAGCCATGCCGTGGAAAAGAGGGCCGGACGTTGGCAGTGAACGAAGCCGTGAAATCAACCGAAACGCTTGAGCCGACAGGGGAGCGTCCGCCGCAGCTGCGCGCCGCGCGCGTGCGCCGGCAGAGCGTCATCAAGTTCGTCATCCTGTTCTTCACGCTGGCGTTCCTGTTCGTGCCGCTCATCTCCATGCTCGTCTTCACGCTGCGCCATCCGCTGTCCGGGCGCTGGTCGCTGGCCCCGTGGGTCGCGATCTTCACCGGCAACGGCGAGTCGCTCGGCGCGGACCTCACCGTGCTGTGGCAGGGGCTCGGCGCCTCGCTCGCCCTGTGCGCCGTGACCGTCGTGCTCATGCTGCTGCTCATGGTCCCGACCATGGTGATCGTGCACATCCGCTCCAAGGCGCTGGAACGCGCCATCGAATGGGTGGCCACCCTGCCGCTCACCATCCCCGCCATCGTGCTGGTCGTCGGCCTCGGTCCGATCTACCGCTGGCTCAGCTCCTCGCTGCTCAACACCAACCCGATCTGGCTGTGCTTCGCGTACGTCGTGCTCGTCATGCCGTTCGCGTTCCGCGCCATCGCCGTCGGCCTCAACTCCATCGACGTGAAGACGCTGGTCGAGGCGTCGCGCTCGCTCGGCGCGTCCTGGCCCAAGGTGTTCTTCCGCGTCATCATCCCGAACCTGTGGCAGTCCATCCTGTCCGCCAGCTTCATCTCCATCGCCGTCGTGCTCGGCGAATACACCGTGGCCTCGCTGCTCGGCCGCATGAACCTGCAGGTCGCGCTCTACCAGCTCGGCCAGTCCAACTCCCAGATCTCCACCGCCATGTCGCTGCTCGCGCTGCTGTTCGGCGTGGTGCTGCTGGTCGCGCTCGACCTCATCTCCGAGCGCGTTGCCAAATCCAAGGAAGGCAAGTAAACCACCATGTCTCTTGCAGAACACAATGTGACGGCCCCGAAGACCGACGAGGACGCGTTCAAGAACGACCCGAACGCCACGCTCGACGGCGTCCACGGCCACGATGTGACCGCGGCCGCCAAGGCCCTGCTCAAGGACTCCACCACGCGTGGAGGCGGCATCCAGATGCAGGACGTCGTCAAGATCTACCCGGGCGCCACCAAGCGTGCGCTCGACGACTTCAACCTCGACATCAAGCCCGGCGAGATGGTCGTACTCCTCGGCGGATCCGGCTGCGGCAAATCCACCGCGCTGCGCTCCCTCGCCGGACTCGAGGACATCCAGGGCGGCCGCATCCTCGTCGGCGGCCAGGACGTCACCGGCGTGCCCGTCAACAAGCGCGACATGGCCATGGTGTTCCAGGCCTACTCGCTGTTCCCGCACATGACCGCCGTCGAGAACGTCGAATTCGGGCTCGAAGTGCGCGGCGTCGGCAAGGCGGAACGCCGCCGCATCGCCATGGAGCAGCTCGAACTCGTCGGCCTCAAGGACCAGGCCGGCAAGTACACGCAGCAGATGTCCGGCGGCCAGCAGCAGCGCGTCGCCCTCGCCCGCGCCCTCGCCATCAAGCCGCGCGTGCTGCTCCTCGACGAGCCGCTGTCCGCGCTCGACGCGAAGGTCCGCGTGCAGCTGCGCGATGAGATCCGCCGCATCCAGCTCAACACCGGCACCACCACCGTGTTCGTCACCCACGACCAGGAGGAGGCGCTCGCCGTGGCCGACCGCGTCGGCGTCATGAACCACGGGCGCATCGAGCAGATCGCCGCCCCGCAGGACCTCTACCGTCGTCCCGCCACCGAATACGTGGCCACGTTCATCGGTCTCACCAACCGTCTTCCCGGCGTCTCCGACGGCGAGGAGGCCGTGGTGTTCGGCCAGCGCGTGCCGCTGCTGCCCGGCTCCAAGAAGGGTGATCCGGTGGCGGTGCTCGTGCGTCCGGAGAACATCGCGCTGGCGCGCGTGGACGGTACCGGCGCTGCCGGTGCCGCCGGCGCGCCTGCGACCGGTGAGCGCGCCCGCGTGGAGGTCATCCACTTCCTTGGCGCCGTGGCCCGCGTGGACTGCGTGGTCTCCAGCGACGAGTTCGTGCATTGGAACAAGGGCGAACGCCTCAAGGTCACCGTGCAGCTGCCCGCCAACGAGCTGCCCGAAGGGCTCGCCCCCGGTGACGAGGTGGTCGTCACGCCTCGCGCCGTCGCCGCGCTCGCCTGCTGAAGGCGCGGCCTTCGGCTTCGGCCGGTTCGCCGGTCGTCGTTCGTCGGCCGATTGTGCGGTCGGTTCGTTTCCGGAACCGACAGGCTTGCCGTCAGATCGGAGTGATGGTCATGCTCCGGTCCGACGGCTTTGTCGTCTCGCCGGTTCCTCCGTGATGGGCAGGCTGCGACGTGATGGGCCGGCTGCGACGTGATGGGCCGGCTGCGACATGATGGGCCGGCTGCGACGTGATGGGCCGGCTGCGACATGATGGGCCGGTTCCGCCGGTCCCGCTTTCCGACGGCCGGGCCGCCCGCCGGCATGCCGTAAGCTGGGTGTCATGAGTGGACAGACGCCGCAGCCATGGGGGCCGCAGGACAGGCCGCAATCGCAGAATGGGCCGCAATCGGGGGCTCCGCAGTCGGAAGGACCGCAGTCGCCGCAGCCGGAGACGGGGCGGCCGCAGGCCCCCGGACGGATGCCGCCGCGGTTCGACGTGCCGGAGGAGCAGACCTACCAATCCGATTCGGGACTGTGGCTGATGGGGCAACCCCCGGAGCCGCCGCAGGGACTACAACCCGGCCGTCCCGGCCGTCCCGGCGACGGAAACGCCGGACGTGCCGGCGGGGCCTCGCTCTTCGAGGCGCACCGCCGGTTCGTGCTCATCGGCGTGGGCCTGTGCGTGGTCATCGCGGTATGGGTGGGACTCGGCATGGTGATCGGCGGCCTGCTGGACCCGTATTTCCCCGATGGGGCGCCCGTCTGGGTGACGTTGGCGGTCTCCGGCGTGCCGCTCTACTGCGTGGCCATGCCGTTGTCCATGCTGGTGTTCGCGCGCGTGCCCGTCCTCAAGGTCAGACAGTTCCCGTTGGACGTGCGACGCTTCCTCACCATGCTCGCTGTCTGCTTCCCCATCATGATGGCGGGCAATCTCATCGGCAGCGGATTGTCGAAGATCATCTCCGGCGGCACCGCCACCAACCGGATCAACGACCTCATCGCCAACGGCGACATCTGGGTGAACGCCCTGTTCATGGTGCTCATCGCGCCGTTCTTCGAGGAATGGATGTTCCGCAGGCAGCTCATCGACCGAACGCGGCGATACGGTGAGCGCACGTCCATCGCATTGTCCGCGTTCGCGTTCGCACTGTTCCACATGAACCTGTTCCAGTTCTTCTATGCGTTCGGCATAGGACTGGTGTTCGGGTACGTGTATATGCGTACCGGCCGGCTGCGGTATTCGGTGGCCATGCACATGATCCTCAACACGAACGGCGCGCTGGTGGCGCCGCTGGTGATGTCCCTGGCCGGGGATCAGACGTCCCGGATTGCCGAGGGGACGATGACCGAACAGGAGATGATGGCGGCGGCGCAGGCCAATCCGGGCATAATCGGTGTTCTCCTGTACAGCTTCGCGCTGATGGCCGTGGCCGTGGGCGGTGTCGTGCTGCTTGCGCGCAACTGGCGCTCCATCGAATTCTATGATCCGCCGGAACGGCTGCCGGGCTGGCAAGGCGTACGAATCGCCTTTCTCAACCCGGCGATGATCGTCTACACGGTGCTCACCATCGTGCTCGGCCTGTGGCAGATGGGCATCCTGACCTTCGGCTGACGGCTTCCGGTCCGGGCGACGTCGCCCGGACCGCACCGTATCGGACGATGCCGATTGAATGGTTCTCGCCGTATAAGCCGATACGGGCCGGACGGCTCATTCCGAGGCGCCGCCGTCCTTGACGAGATAATCGGCGGTGGCGATGGCCCGCGCCGCCTTGTCCTGCGCGGTGGACAGCAGGATGCCGTCCCGCACGAACACCAGGATCTGCCCCTCCTCGCCGTACGGCGAGAATCCGGTGAACTTCACCAGCGGCGGGTTCTCCGGGCGCATCACGTCCGCGGCACCCGCTTCGACACGCCGGATCATGTCCCGGCTCACCTCGTCCGGGTCGCAGCTGCCCTTCACCGTGAACGGCACCGTGGCGATGCTCTCGTTCACCGGCGTGAGTCGGGTGAGCGAGGCCGTGTTGAGGATCGAATTCGGGATGACCATGCGGTCGCCGCCGCGGGTCTCGATCATTGAATGCCGCCACGTGATGTCCACCACTGTGCCGGTGACGCCCTGGATGGACACCAGGTCGCCGGGCTGGATGACCCTGCCGAGCATGAGCCCGAACCCGCCGATCACGTTCGCGATCGTGTCCTTCAGGCCCAGCGACAGGGCGACGCCGCCGATGCCGAGGGCGGTGACCAGCGTGGTGGGGTTGATGCCGAACACCGGTTGCAGCACCACCGTGGCGGCCGCGCACCACACCACCACGCGCATGAGGTTCACGAAGATTGAGGCGCTGGGAATCTGTGAATTGTCGAGGACCTTGCGCACCACGCGCCGCAGGATGCGGTCCGCCGCCCACGCGGCGGCGAACACGATGATCAGCAGGATCAGTTTGCCGCTGTTCGCCCGGAGCCAGTCAAGCATCGTCGTCTGGAAATCGTTCATACGGTCCACGATAACCGTGCGGCTGGGCGTCCGGTACATATCTACCGGAAATCTCCGGAGAAGAAGCGGTGAAGGTCTTCCGGTCGAGGCCGGCTTCGCCGCGGGGACGGCTCCGGCTGGAAGACGGGGGCGGCGTTGTGCGCGCCCGTGTGCTCACACCTCACACCATGTGCTCGCGGCAGGTCTGGCCCAAGCCGCGCGCCAGCTTCGCCGGGTCGAGGATCTCGTCCAGCTGGTCCGCCGGCAGGTCGGTCATCTCGCCGGCCACCTCGCGCACCGTGCGCCCGGAGCGCACCGCCTCCGCGGCGATCGCCGAACCCTGCTCGTAGCCGATGTAGTGGTTGAGCGCGGCCGAGATCGACGGCGTCGATTCGGCGTGCGCGCGTCCCACCTCGGTGTGCACCACGATGCCCTCCACGCAGTTCGTGCGGAACACGTCCATCGCGTTGGTGAGCAACGCCATGCCGGTGAGCAGCTCGTGCACCATCACCGGGTCGAAGGCGTTGAGCTGCAGCTGGCCTTCCGCCACCGCCCAGTTCACGGTCACGTCCATGCCGAACACCATGAAGCAGCATTGGTTCACGCATTCCGGGATCACCGGGTTCACCTTCGCGGGCATGATGCTCGACCCGGCCTGACGGGCCGGTACGTCGAGGTCGTTGAAGCCGCATCGCGGGCCGGAATTGAGCAGACGCAGGTCGTCGGCCGCCTTCTTCAAATGCACGGCGAGGTTCTTCAGGGCCGCGGAGGTCGAGACGTACGCGCCCATGTCGGTCATCGCCGCCACCGGATCGGGCGCCGCCGTGATCGGCAGGCCGGTGATGCGCGCCAGATGCGCGGTCGCCGCCTTGCGGAACCGGAGGTCGGCGCAGATGCCGGTGCCGATGGCGGTGGCGCCGAGGTTGAGCTGGGCGAGCTGCGGCACGAGCCGTTCGAAGGCGGCCAGATCGGATTTGAGCAGCGTGGCGAATGCGTGGAACTCCTGGCCGAACGTCATCGGTACGGCGTCCTGCAGCTGCGTGCGGCCGATCGTCACGTCGTTGATGTGCTTGTCGGCCAAGTCGTGGAACGCCTGCGCCAACGCCTTCGTGGATTCGCTCAGCGGGTGCAGCGCGTCGATGAGAGCCAGCTTGCAGGCGGCCGGATACGTGTCGTTCGTGGACTGCGATTCGTTGACGTCGTCGTTCGGGTGGATGTACGCGTAGTCGCCGCGTTCATGCCCGGCGAGCTCGAGCGCGCGGTTCGCGATCACCTCGTTCATGTTCATGTTCGACGAGGTGCCGGCGCCGCCCTGCATCACGTCCACCGGGAACTGGTCGGCGAGCTTGCCGCCTTCGATCTCCACGCACGCCTCGCGGATGAACCGCGCCTTGTCCGGGTCGATGAGCCCCAGCTCCTCGTTCGCGGACGCGCAGGCGCGTTTGACCGTCGCGTAGGCGCGGATGAGTTCCGGATGCTGCGAATCGGTGATGCCGGAGACCGGGAAGTTGCCGATGGCGCGCTGCGTGTGGATGCCCCAATACACGTCCGCCGGCACCTCCATCTCGCCGATGCAGTCGTGTTCGGTGCGTGTGCGCGGGGGTTCCGTGCGCTGCGTGGGCGCGGCCGCCGCCGCGTCCGCGGTGGTGGCGCCGGCTTTCGCGTCGTCGCTCCGGAGCCGTGCGTGGTGTGCGGTGTGCGAGGCGCCGCAGGCCATGGGGGCGACGGTGGGGATGTCCGCGATGTCGAAGAGCTGCCGTGTGGAATCGTCGTTCGTCATAGCTTCCATCATTCCGCGCCCGGGCGGGAAACGCCATCACCCGCGCGCGATTCATCCCTGTGAGAAACCGCACAGCACTGGGAACGATGCACGGTCCGTGCGCCTGCGCCGGCTCTGCGGGGTTCCTTCCGCGACGCGTGCGTCCACCGGTCCCGGTCGCGTCGGCGCATGCGTCCGGACCGTCCGCCACCGGTCCGTCGGTCTGCCGTGTCCCGTCGCCCGTCCGCTATTTGTTGAAGATGCGGTTCCAGTAGGCGAGCATGTTCTCCTTGGACATGGACATGTACATGCCCATGGCGAGCACGGCGATGTCCTCGTTAAGCAGGTCGTCCATGGAGACGCTCTGACGCAGTTCGGGCCAGCGGTGCAGGATGGCGAGCAGCCCGCCCACGGAGAAGTCGATGGTCAGGTCGGTCTTGAGATCGAGGTCGTCGGCGGTCAGCTCCAGCATCTGCATGAGCGACATGCGCGCGAAATCACGCAGCGACTCGATGAGCTCGGGGGAGCTGTGCGGGCCGGCGAGCAGCGCCAGTCGGTCGAGGCGTTCCCGTTCGCGCGGCGAGTTCATGAAATGGGTGATGCGTTTGCGCCATTGCAGCTGCGGGTCAGCATCCGGGTCCGGCACGTCCTGGACGAGGGGCGACGAGCGCACTTCGGTGAGGATGGCGGCGTCGGCGAGTTCCGGCAGCCCGGAGAAGTGGTAGTAGAACGAGTTTCTGTTCACCTGGGCGTCGCGGACGATGTCGGTGACCGTGATGTGTCGGTATTCGCGTTCCCCGAGCAGTTTCCAGAACGCGCTCTCCATGCGCTCCTTGGCGGGTGGGATGGTCGAATCCCTGCGTGGGCGTGGCATGGCTCCTCCTTGTGATTATCGTTTATGGCGTCGGTCTAGACAGCTTGTCTAGACAGTATAACCAATAAGGAGACGTTCGCCAGCGTCCGGAATTCGCGCCAAGCGGGTGGCTTCCGCGGCTATCGGCCGCTACGGGGTCCGCGGGGTCCGCGGGCCATCGCGGCCTTGACCAGGATGGCCGTCGCCTCGAGCAGATGACGGCGGTCCTGCGCGGACAGGCCGAACATCGAGGCGACCATCGCCGGAATCGATCCGGGGAAGCCTGCGATCACCTCGGAGAACGTCGTCGCGCCGTTCGCATGCAGCACCGCGAACAACGCGTCCACCGCACGCTCACGCTGCTCCACCGTCAGATCGCGCATCCACGCGTTCAACGACTCGTTGAACAGCTGGGAGCTTGAGGCCAGATCCGGTTCGGCCACGAAATGGTCGCCCTCCACCTGCCATGAGAACGTGAAATGCTGCATGATGCCGTCCGAATCGGACGCCACCACGCGGCACGGCTCCGGTGTCTCGAAGATCTGCCCCACGATCGACGAACTCGGCACGATCTTCGTCACCATCGGCTGCGTCGCGAGATACTGGCGTGACGTCACCACGTTCGGTGGGAATCCCGGGCCGTCCAGCGAATACACGTGTCGGATGCGGCGCCGCACCTCCTCGTCGGCGTTCATCGCCGCGTACACCGCCAGATTGCCGCCCTTCGAGTGCCCGGTCAGCACGATGTCGCCCTTCCACAGGCGCGCCACCATGTCCAGGTATGCGCTTGCCGCGCGTTGCGCCGGCACCGGATACTGGAAGGACATGTTGAAGTCCTCCTTCCAGCCGATGAGCGAGTCGTCGGTGCCACGGAACGCGATGACCAGTGTGCCGCCGCGCGTCGGGTCCACGTTCCGATGCGGCCATCCGTGTCGCGACTCTCCGTCCTGCGTTCCGGTTGCGCGCGATGCGAGCGGGCGTCCGTTCCAGCCGCGGCCGTCCGGCAGTCGGAACGTCATGGCGGCGAACTGCGTCTGTTCGCCCGGATTCACGTGTTCCACCACCGCGCCCAGCCGTGTGGCGGCGAAACGCGGCGATTCGGCCACGGCGCGGAAGAACGCGTGCGTCTCCTCGGGGTCGGCGAGTCCGACCATCTCCACGTCGTGCGTCGCCGCGCCGTCGGCCCGTCGGTCCGTGCCGGCCGATTCCGGTTCCTGTGCGTCGTCGTCCGACGGTTCGCGCGCGACGTCGTCGCCGCGGTGCAGCGCGTCGTTCGCCTCCACGAGCGTCATCGAGGGGAACGGCTCGTCGACCAGGCCCTTGACCCACATCCATGGATGGCGCGGACGGAACGCACGCAGACGGGCGGCGAACGAGACGGCCTTGTCGTCCGCCAGCGACAGCGTGGGGGAGATGCGCGCCACGTCCTCGTAGGCGAGGGAGGCGAACACGAGCGCATCCACCTCGTTGAACGGCGCGTCGGGGTCGGTGAGCTGCCGCGTCTCGCGCTTCACATAATCGAATACGTTGGCCATCGTCACCTCCCCGTCGTGCAAGGCTTCAACCAGCCCCATTGTAATCGTGTGACATGGCGGTATAACGCGACGGAAGCCGTCGTGCCGTTGCGTTTCGTTGTGTGCGACACGCCGACGACGCGCCGCGATTTGCATGGTCGACGAAAACCGCGTATCTTTTCCACCTGTTGCTTCGCACGAAGCACTGCGGACATAGCTTAGTTGGTAAAGCGCAACCTTGCCAAGGTTGAGACCGCGGGTTCGAGTCCCGTTGTCCGCTCTCTGAAAGCCGGTTCGCCGGCTGACGACAACCGGGCGGTTGGCGCAGTGGCTAGCGCACTTCCCTGACACGGAAGGGGTCACAAGTTCGAATCTTGTATCGCCCACTCGAATAGCGGCCGGCAGGTGACTGCCGGTTTTGTTTTTCGACCTGACAATTCAATATGCACGGGCGATTGGCGCAGCGGCTAGCGCACTTCGTTCACACCGAAGGGGTCGTAGGTTCGATTCCTACATCGCCCACCCGTCAAGGCCACCGCAGTAGCGGTGGCCTTTTGCGTTCCGGCGTCGTTCATAGACCGAGGTTCGTTCTGCCTGTGCCGAGAGCCCCGGGTTTTCTTGTGCTGAGACTGATTGAGTGCAAGGAATCCCGGGGATTCCGGTCGACTGCCGGGATTTGTTGCGCTGAGATGTTCCCAGCGCAAGGAAACCCGGATGGACCGGACGGACGACAAGGGGCGGTGCCGAGAACGGCGACGCACCCCGCGGTCCCTACAATCCGCGACGCTTCAGATCCGCCACCAGCTGCACGTAGAACTCGCGCACGTCGAATCCGGGGATGTTCTCGCGGTTCAGGTCGATCATGTCCGCGTGCGAGATGCCGCGCACGCCGTTCGGCTCCAGCCAGGTGAAGCTCTCGCCCCACGGGAACGACGGCAACGACACCAGGCCGTCGTTTGGGCCGTCGAACCATTTCACCAGCGGATACGTGAAGTTCAACGGGAACTTGCCGGTCGTGGCGTGCGCCAGCTTCGAGCCGACGCTGCGGCAGACGATGCCGGCGAACGGGTCGTCGTGCGACGCGGCGGAACCGACGGTCATGGAGGACGACGGTGTGACCGGCGTGACCGCCGTCGGGACGACCTGAGGGACGGCCGTGCCGGGTGCCGGCCACGTCGGCGTGCCCGCCGGCGTTCCGGGGAACGTGGGCCGGGCGGCCGCGGCCGCACCCTGCGCCAGCAGCGCGCCGTCGCCGATCTCCCCGTTGAGCCGGGCGCACCCGGATTGCGTGAGGTCATGCACGGCGGCCATGAAATCGGGCTGCTTGTCGCCCAGATGCGAGGCGGCCGCATTGTAGGCGGACGCCACACGCCGCTGCACCCCGGCCGGGATCTTCGTCAGCAGATAGTCGGCGAACCCGCAACCGCGATGCGGCGTGTTGATGGTCGTCAGCGACGCCACCCAACGTCCCGCACCGCAGCGGGCGATCGCATAGCGCATGTCCAGTCCGCCCTTCGAATGGGCGATGACGTTCACCTTCCCGCAGCCGGTCGTCTCGACGATGCCGCGGATGCGCGCGGTCAGCTCCTGCGCGCTGTCCGCGACGGATGCGGCCGACTGGTGTTCGCCGTAATAGATGGTCGCGCCGTTGCGCTCCAGCTCCGCCGGCACGCGGCCCCAATAGTTGAGCGCCTTCGTGTCGCGGAAGAAGACGCCGTGCACGAGCAGCACCGGATAACGGGTCGCGCACACGCGTGCCGCCGCACGCGAACGGTCCAGACGCTCCTTCGCCGATTCGAATCGCACCTCCTCCGCCACGGTGCGGATGATGAGATGCAGCGCCACCAGGTTCGCGATCGGAATCCAGCCGCACAGGATGCCGATCACGCGAATCTTCAACCCCAACTGCACCGACGTGAGATACACGGTGATGATGCCGGTCCAGAACACCACCGATTCAATCAGGAACACCAGCACCAGCGCGATCGTCCATGCGGGCCAGCCGTCGCCCCACGACGTCGGCCATGAAACCGTCAGCAGCGTCGCCAACGTGACCGCCAACGCCAGCCCCAACACCAGCGTCGTCCACCAGAATATGCGCAGCATGACCACACCGAAGCGGCATGCACTGATCCGACCGGTCATATCGGCCTCCCAACCCCGCGGAACGCGGTCATCCGTCCTGCGCCATGCGCAGCTCCATGGCGAGATGATAGTAGTCGATGAGCCGGTCGACCATCGCCGGCCAGGTGCGTCCTTGGACGGCTTCCAGTCCGGCGGCCCCCATGCCGTGCCGCAGCGCGTCGTCGTCGATGAGCCTGCCCACGCGGTCGTGCAGGTCGGCGTCGTCCTCGTCGTGCGGGTCGAACAGCAGTCCGGTCCTGCCCTCGTCCACCAGGTCGAGCGGGCCTCCGCTCGCCGGCGCCACCACGGGCAGTCCGCTCGCCATCGCCTCCTGGATGGTCTGGCCGAACGTCTCCTCCGCACCGGTGTGCACGAACACGTCCAGCGCCGCGTAGGCGTCGGCGAGGTCGCGTCCGTGCAGCATGCCGGTGAACACCGCGTGCGGCAGACGTCTGCGCAGCTCCCGTGCGCTCACGCCGCCGCCCACCACGACCAGCCGCATGCGCAGCCCATCAAGCGCGACGAGGCGTTCCACCTGCTTCTCCGGGGCGAGCCGGCCCACGTACCCGACGACCGGCAGCCGCCCGTCGTCGCTCCATTCCCGATGCCATGCGCGGGCCTGCGGGTCGTCGGCGCGCGTGGGGGAGAACAGCGTGGTGTCCACGCCGCGGCCCCACAGCCGGATGAGGTCGGGGTCCACGCCGAACGATTCGAGCCGGTCGCGCGCATCCTCGGTGGGGGCGAGCGTCATGGTGGCGAGATTGTGCATGCGGGCCATGCGTTCCGCCACGATGCGTTCCGCCTGTTCCCCGGCCGCCTTGCCGATGCGCCGGAGCCATTTCGTATGCCGGGGCCAGGCGCTGTCGGCGTCCTTCTTCGATGCGGAACGGTCGGCTGCGGAACGCTCGGCTGCGGACGGTGCCGTGCCGTCCACGCCTTTCTCGCCGGTCACCGCTTCGCGTGCGAACCGGCGCGCGTACTGCGCCACGTCGGTCTGGTAGATGGCGACGGTCGGCACGTGCAGTTCGTCGCCTGCGATGAGCGCCGCATGGCCGAGTTTCGAGATCGGCGCGGCGACGTGGATGACGTCCGGTTTCGGCCCATCGAGGATGTCGCGGATCACCGAGGATTTCGTCGTGACCGCCACGTTGAACCGTTGGATCGGGAACGACGGCGTCTCTTCGACGGGATATCCCGCGTATGCGCCGCCTTCCGGCGCCGGTCCCGGTGCGATGACGCGCGCGTCGAACCCGCGTTCGGCGAACCGGTCGAGGATGTGTCGGATGCTGCCGGACACGCCGTTCGTCTGTTCCAGCGACGATTCGCTGACGACGAGGACGCGCAGGAGACGTCGTCCGAACGTCGCGTCGGCCTCCGTGCGGCCGACGGCCTCGTCTGATGAGGAACCGTCGGTTCCGGCGGGCGACGGTGGCGCGATGATGTTCACGGTTCCCCAGTGTACGGAGCGTCCGCGGGCCGCTCTCCGCGTGGGTGACGGATTTCATCGCAGCGTCGCGTGCTGTTCATCCTGCGCTACATATGCGGCTGCCCGCAATGGTGTCCGTCACGTTGTCCGGCGCGATGCACATCGTGACGGACAACGCGTATGCGCCGCCGCCCTATGGCAGCTGGACTTCGGCCACCGGGTGACGGCGACGCCACCACTGCTGCAGGAAGTACGCCGCGTAGCAGACCGCGATGAACACGAGCTCCGCGCCCAGCGCGAACCGCTGCTCCTTGTCGAAGAACACCAGCAGGAACGAGGCCGTGCACAGGATGAACGCGCCCCACGAGGTGTACGGGTATCCGGGCGTGCGGTAGACGAGCTCGTCCGCCGAGTGGCCGGACGCCACCCATTTGCGGCGGAATGCGATCTGGCAGTACGCGATCGCGATCCACACCACCACGGCCGAGAGGCCGGACAGCGCCACCAGCACCAGATACACGGTGGAGGCCGCGACCACCGAGCTCAGCAGGGCGAGCAGGCCGCCGGCCATGGCCGCGCACAGGGCCAGCATCGGCACGCCGTGACGGTTCGTCTTCGCGAACCAGCGGGGGATCATGCCTTCGTTGCCCATCGACCACACCATGCGCGTGGACGCGTACAGGCCGGAGTTCGAGGCGGACAGCACGGCCGTGAGCACCACGAAGTTCATGATGTCCGCCGCGTACGGGATGCCTATGGAGTTGAACACGAGCACGAACGGGCTTTCGCCCACGCCCGCCTGGCGCCACGGGATCAGCGCGCACATCACCGTGATCGAGCCGATGAAGAACAGCACGAGACGCCACAGCGTGGTGTGGATGGCCTTCGGCACCGCCACCTCCGGGTTGCGGGTCTCGCCGGCGGTCACGCCGATGAGCTCGGTGCCGGAGAACGCGAAGTTCACCGTGAGGATCGTGGCGAACACCGGCATGAAGCCGTTCGGGAAGACGCCGTCCTTGACGAGGTTGCCGAACATGGGCGCATGCGTGTATCCGGCGATGGGGATGATGCCGAAGATGGCGAGCAGGCCGATCGCGATGAACGCGCAGATCGCGAACACCTTGATGGAGGCGAACACGAACTCCGCCTCCGCGAAGAACCGCACGGACAGCGCGTTCGCCGTGAAGATGAGGATGATGCACGCCGCGCTCCATATCCATGTGGGCGTGTGCGGGAACCACCGCTGCATGAGCAGGCCCGCGGCCGTGAACTCGCTGCCGAGCGCCACCGTCCACGTGAGCCAGTACTGGATGGCGATGACGAATCCGGTGGCCGGGCCGATGAACTTCTCCGCGTACACGTGGAACGAGCCGGTGACCGGCATCGCCACGGACAGTTCGCCGAGCGTGAGCATCACGAGGTATACGATGAGCGCGCCGATGCCGTATGCGAGGATCGTGCCGATGGGGCCCGCCTGCTGGATGGTGTATCCGGAGCTCAGGAACAGGCCGGTGCCGATCACGCCGCCCAGGGAGATCATCTGCAGGTGGCGCGATTCCATGCCGCGTTTGAGGTTCGTGTGCAGGGCGTGTCTGCGTTCCGGATGGTCCGTGGACGTCGCGTCCGGGGTGTTCGACGATGCCGTCGTCGATGCCGGCGATGCGGCGGCGGTCTGGTTCGGTTCGTCCGTCGCGTCGACGGATGCGGTGTCATGGTCGGGTTGGCTCATGCTTCCCTCTGGTCTTCTCCTGCTTGCGCACGTTCGTTGCGGCCGGCGGCCTTGCGCGGCCCCGAACAGTATACGCGTGGGACGCGTCCGCGGCATCGGCATGCGGGCGGCGCGCTGTCTGAGCGCGGTTGTGGGATGAATTCGGCGTTGCGGGATGGGAAAAAGACGGTAATGCGACATTCCGGCGACTACAGTATGCATTACGTCGACAGATACGTAATGCCGTACGTGACAACAGGCGCCGAAGAAGAGGGCGTCGTACTTCAAGGAGGGTTCTTATGTCCGCAGTACAGCCCGGTTGGTATCCGGATCCGTCCGGCAACGCTTCGCAGCTTCGTTATTGGGATGGCAACCAGTGGACGGCCAACACCGCTCCCGCTCAGGGCGCCGCCCCGCAGCCGGCCGCCGCCCCCGCGCAGGCCGGCTACGCGCAGGCCGCTCCGGCGACGACCATCGCCCCGGGCGCCACGTACGCCATGTCCAGCTCGGACAAGACGCTGCGCATGGTCGCCTTCATCTTCAACCTGCTGAGCGTCCTCGCCACGTGCTGGCTGCTCATCCCGCTGGCATGGGGCATTCCGATGACCCTGCGCAGCTGGGGCATCTACAAGGGCACGAAGCCCAACACCGTGGCCTTCGGCGTGTGCGACCTCATCTTCCTGAACATCATCGGCGGCGTGCTGCTGCTCATCAGCCAGAAGGACGCCTGATTCCGGCATCACCGTCCGGCGGTGTGAAGACCCGCATCCGACAATGCCTCGTTGACCGGGACATGAATCGGAAGCGGGTCTTCGCGTATCCGCACGGCGACGACCGGACCCGCGGAATCGAAGCGACCGCGGCGAGACGGTCACGCGGCGAGACGACTGCGCACCGCGTCGGCGATGGTCACGCCACCAAGCACGGCCATGATGCCGGCGGACACCAGGCTCAGTACGCGGCGTGACCGCTCCGACCTGAGCTTGCCGGCGAAGAACGCCGCCATGCAGGCGAGAGTGATGAGCACCAGCATGCTCTCGGTGAAATGGATGAGCCCCAACGAGACGCCCATCCGCAGATGGTCCACCCCAGGCACGAGGAACTGGGGAATGACGGCGATGTAGAACACGCCGATCTTCGGGTTGAACAGGTCGGTGAGGAACCCACGCACGAACGACGATACGATGGGGGTGCCGAAACCCGCGTGGCGGCCGCGGGACGCATCGGATGCATCGGACGCGTCGGACGCATCGACGGAACGTACGGGAGGGACGGTCCGCGTCGCGGACGCAGCCGTGGCATCGGCAGCCGCGGCGTCGGACGCCTTCCTCCGCGGGCGGCGGACGAGACTGAGCGCCAGATACAACAGGTACACACCGCCGAACAGGCGGATCGCATCGTAGGCGAGCGGGAACGCGTTGATGAGCGCGGCGAGGCCAACGGCGGCTGCCACCGCCCATGCGAGCACGCCGAACGAAATGCCGCAGGCAGCGGCGATGCCGCGTCGACGCGTCGAATTGATGGTCTCGTTGACCACCATCATCATGTCCAGTCCGGGCAGCAGCGCCATCGAACCGGCCACCAGCGCGAACCCCAGCAGCGCCTGCGCATACGTCATGTCGTCCCTCCGTTCCCTGACGTCCGACGGTCATGCCGGACCATTGTCCGGCATGGTACGCGCATCGTATTACCGGACCGTCGCGCGGCCGGTTCGTCCGCCATCGGAAGGATGGAACGTCAGGCCGTCACTCGCCCTGATGGTGGTACTGGAACGCGAGCTCGGCCAGATGCACGCCGTGGGTGAGGAATTCGTGCGTGCGGCACACGTAGTCGTTCTCACGACCCAGCTTGGCGATGTAGCCGTTGATGTAGTCGACCTCGGTCTTGCGGCCGCGGCTCATGTCCTGGTACATCGACGGGTAGTGCAGGGGGTTGCCGGTACGGCTCACGTAGTCGACGGACTCGAGCTCCTCGGCGCGCGTGTTGATGAGCTTGATGCCGGCGCGGTCGCACGCGTCGTACGCCTCGTTGATGAGCTGCATGGCCATGTCGCGGGCGCCCGGATAGCTGATGAACTGGCCCATAGTGATCTGGTACATCGTGCACAGGGTGTTCACCACCGAGTTGAACACGATTTTGGCCATGCACATGCCCTTGAAGTCGTCGGCGATCTCCGGGTTGAGGTTCGCCTGCTGGAAGTCGGCGAAGATGGCCTGCTCGATGTCGGTCACCTCGTTGGTCATCGCGCACATGTGCATCGTGCCGGCGCCGGACTTGCCGATGAAGTCCACGTCGCCGGGGCCGTTGAGCACGGTGGCGACGAGCGCGGTGCCGCCGTAGATGCGGTCCTCGGGGAAGTATTGGGCGATCTTCTCGAAATGGCCCCAGCCGTTCATCGCGCTGAACGCGACCTGATGGTCCTTGAACAGGTGGGCGCAGCGCCCCAGCATCTCCTCGAGCTGCATCTGCTTCATGAAGATGATCCACACGTCCGGATCGCCCTCGTACTCCTCCGGGGTGTACAGGTTGATGGGGATGAGACGGCGGTTCTCATGGTCGCGGCTGACGTACACGCCGCCCTGCTCGCGGATCTTGTCGATGTGCGGCTGCCAGGTGTCGATGAAGTCGACGTGCGCGTCGGTGTGCTCCTGCAGCAGGATGCCGTAGCGCAGGCCCATGGCTCCCGCGCCGATGACGGTGTATTTCATGGTTTCGTTCCTTGGATGATGCGGTTTTCGGATGTGGTTCCGGACTATCACCACGTTGCTGCGGCGTTCGAAACGGTTCGACCGGTCGACGTCGACCGCAGACGCGGTATTTCAGGTGGCGACCCTCCGTCGATTTCGTGAATCACTTGGGACGGGCACCGTATTTGACGGCATCACACCATAGCATCGCGTCTCGTCTTTTCGAGACAGGTCTCTTCATATGGGCGGGTGCGTGGACGGAGGCGCCGAAAACGGCGGAATCGCAGGCGAGTGAAGGGCCTCCCGTGCCGGTTCCCGAGAGACCGTCCGTTCGCGCACACGCCGTGGCGTACAGTGGCGCGTATGAGTGCCGTGTTCGCCTATGACGACGTGATCTTCGATTTCTGCGACGTGCTGGTCGACTGGCGGCCGCGCCGGGCCGTCGCGGGGCTGTTCCCCGACGACGTGCTCGACCGGCTGTTCGACCGCGACGACCCCTACGGATTCTGGCACTACGACGAGCTGTCCGACCTGGGCTGGGACGAGGAACGGATCCTCGCCGACTACGCGGAACATCATGGCGTCGGCGGGGATGAGGCGCGACGCGCCATCGTCGGCGGGAACGGCGTATCTGGCGAATCGGATGTATCGGATGAATCGGACGTGGCGGTGCGGTTGCGCGCGTTCGCGACGTACTTCCGGCGGCAGCGACTCGCGCTCGCCGGCATGCTGCCCGGCATGGCGCGGTTGCTGCGCGACCTCGACGCGGCCGGCGTGCGCTGCTGGGGACTGACCAACTTCACCGTCAAATACGTCGATGCGGCGCGCGAACTGTTCCCGGCACTCGACGTCCTCAAGGGCGTCGTCGTCTCCAGCGCCGAACGCATACACAAGCCGGACCCGGAGATCTACCGTCGCGCTATCGCACGGTTCGGCGTCGACCCGACGCATGCGGCGTTCGTCGACGACAAGCAGCGCAACGCGGACGCGGCGGCCGCCGCTGTGTCCGGCCTGACCGGCATCCGGTTCGTCGGCGAGGAGACGCTGCGTCCGCTGCTGCTGCCGTGATCGACGCATCTCGCACGCGTCGGCTAGGGGCATCCTGCCGCCGGCGGTCCCTACACTGGAGGGCATGAGCGAAGACATCGACGTGCTGGTGGGCGGATTCGGCGCCCTGCAGGGGTCCCACAGCCCGGGGATCGAATGGTATGTGCTGCACTTGGGACATACGGGTCATGCGGATTACGTAGGGCGTGCGGGACATATGGGGCGTACGGATTCTGCGGATTCGGCCGACTCGGCGGGATATGCGGGCCCTGCGATCCATGCGGCCGCCGATGTGCCCGGGGTTTCGCTGGAACGCGCCGGACTGCTGTCCGACCTGCCGTCGCCCTCATGGCTGGAGCGGGACGGCGACATGGTGTACGCGGTGCTGGAGAACAGCGATGAACTCGCCGCGCTGCGTCTGACCCGCGTCGGCGGCGAGCCGAGGCTCGAATTGGTGTCGCGCGTGCCCGTGCCCAGTGCCGGGCCCACGCACGTGACGGTCGCCGTGGACGACCGCGGCGCGAGGCACGCGATCGTCGCATGCTATGTCGGCGGGGCCGTCTGCGTGTTCCCGATCGGTGACGGCGGCGGATTGGGCGAGGTGGCGCAGGTGCTGCACGGCGAGGGGCATGGTCCGCTGCCGGCGCAGGAGGGGCCGCATGCGCATTGGGCGCTCGCGTTGCCCGACGGCCGCGTGCTGAGCACCGATCTGGGCGCCGATCGTATCCATGTGCATCGTTGGCGGGATGGCGTGCTCGTGCGTGTGGGCTCGGTGGTGTTCGCACCGGGTACTGGTCCCAGAGACATGCACCTGCTGCCCTCGCGTGACGGCGCGTGGCGTGTGGCCGTCGTCGGCGAATGGGGCGATACGGTCACGGTGCTGGGGCCGTGCAGCGGCGAGCCGGAGACGGGCGGCATCGGGGTGCTCGACACCGTCGACCTGGGCGGCGACGATGGCGATCAGGCCGCGTCGCTGGCCTTCGTGCCGGATGGCGGTGACGGCCGGGGTGGTGCGGACCTTGATGGAATCGCCGGTGTGGGCCGTGACGGAGCCTCCGGCGTGGACCGTGGCGCGGAATCCGGCATGGTTTACGTGGGTTTGCGCGGTTCCGAACGCATCGTCGCGCTGCATTGGGATGGATCGCGACTGCATCGTCTCGCCGATGCCGGCAAGCCTGGATGGCGTGGGCGTGGCGTGTCCAGCGGGGGCAGTCTCCCCCGGCATCTGTGCGCGGTCGGACGGGTCGTCATCGCGGCGAACGAGGTGTCGGACGATCTGACGGTGTTCCGCATCGCCTTTGACGGCGAACCGGTCCGGTGCCTGACGCTGCATGCCGGATCGCCCACCACCGTGCTGCCGTTGGACTGAGCGACTGAGCGTCCGATGGTCCGGGCGTCCGTGCGTGAGTGTGCGGCGCGCGGTCGGGCCGGTGCCCGATGCCGGGGCTGACCGTATCCGTTGCCCCCTCCCGGATTGCGCGACGTTCCGGCGCGGCATAGAATGATAACGCAAACATCATGGTGATTATTGCGCTGTGTCGATAAAGGAAAATGGAGTGTCATGACCGAACTCACCAACGCCGAGCGCCGCACCGCGCAACTGCCGTACCGCTACGATGATCCGAACATCATGGACGGACAGCTCGAATGCCAGGAGAAGCTGTGGGAGTTCAACCGCACCCATCCCACCGACGTGGACGGCAAGGAGCGGCTGCTCAAGGCGATGTTCGCCGAGATCGGCGAGGGATGCCACGTCGAGACGCCGGCACATGCCAACTGGGGGTTCGCGCACGTCCATATGGGCAAGGGCGTCTACTGCAACGTGAACTTCACCTGCGTCGACGACGCGGACATCACCATCGGCGACTACTGCATGTTCGGGCCGAACGTCGTCATTGCGACCGCTGGGCATCCGCTGCTGCCGGTCCTGCGCGAACACCACTACGTGTACTGCATTCCGGTCACAATCGGACGTAACGTGTGGGTCGGGGCGAACGTGACGATCCTGCCCGGCGTCACCATCGGCGACAACAGCGTGATCGGCGCCGGATCGGTCGTCAGCCACGACATCCCGGCGAACACCGTCGCGTACGGCGTGCCGTGCAAGGCCGTGCGCGAGATCGGCGAGAAGGACCGTGAATACTTCTACAAGGACCGTCGCCTCGACGTGTGGGAGTGAGTGCTCTTCGCCCGGTTTTCGCCCGGTTTTCATCCGGTTCCCGGGTGAGGGGGCGCTCACGTGCCGATGGCGGCATCGTCGGCGTATGGGACGGGCGCATCCGTCCGTCTCATACGCCGCTTCCGTGGGATGCCTGCCGTGCCTACTGCAGGCAGGCTTCGATGTTGTTGCCGTCGGGGTCGTGGATGAACGCCGCGTAGTAGGTCGGGCCGTAGTTCGGACGTGGACCGGGCTGGCCGTTGTCCGTGCCGCCCGCCTCGAGGCCGGCCGCGTGGAACGCCTTGACTGCATCCTGGTCCGCGGCGCGGAACGCCAGATGCGTCGGCACGACCGGGGCGCCGTCCTTCGGCGATTCCAGCCACACGCTGTCGCCGTCCTCGGCGCTCTCGAAACACACCGCGCCCGGGAACTCGTGCTTCTTCGCGTATCCCAGCGGCGCCAGCAGCTTCTCATAGAAGTCCGCGCGCTCGTTCGCATCCTTGACAAACAATCCGACATGATCGATCATGGCAGCCTCCTTATGACTGATGACTGACGTTCGACTCACGGAACCCCACAGGGTATCGTGCGCGCGTATCGCGCCGGCGTATCCCGCCCGGTTCCGTCCCTCCCAGTGTAGTGCCGGAACGGCAAGGCGTTGCCTACGTATTGCTCATGGATATGAATGCTGCGAGAAGCTTGTGTTTCCAACCGCTACGGAGAATGGTGATGATGCTTCTTGGGGCCAATGACAGGCCGGTGTCTGATAAGACACTGATGGCGGTGGGGGAAGGCGTATGTTGGTGGGCTCGAACCCGGCATGTGATGGAAACCAACCCGCTCAAGGCGAACTCTCTCTCATATCCCGCATATGGGAAGGCTCTGCAACAACGCCGAAGCCTGACTTCTCGCCGCACAGACTGGCGAAGACCCTTGTTCATCGATGCCATCGATGAACAAGGGCGCGATTGATGGCTGCTGAGTGGTTGTCGTCGCGTTTCAGGAGATGGACGGTGTTGTGTCTTATCGGGTTGTGTCTTATCGGACACTAGGTTGCCAGTACTGTGACTTTGTTTTGCGACCTACCCACTAATCGTTAGCATCCCCGTATCCCCGTATCCCCGTATCCCCGTATCCCCGTATCCCCGTATTCGCATCCCGTATCGCAGGACACAGATCATTGGCATCAGACGGTATAATCTGGAACGCGATGACGTATGCAATGCGTACCGTTGGCGCCTTGAGGTCCGGCCTGCGTCGGATCCTCATGAAGGGAGGGGAGGAACAGCATCACCATGCGTAGTGTCCCGCCCGTGGCTTCCGTTCGTTCACTTGTCGACATGATCCTTGAACAGGCCGACGATGATTCCGGTGACGGCGCACAGCAGACCGCCGATCACCCATGACATCCAGAACAGCGACCCAGGGACGAGGAACAGCAGCGTCAGACCGACGATCGTGGCGACGAGCATGATGATGCCGCTCAACGCCCCGGACAGTTTCACGGATTGCGGCGCGTCACCGGAACGTTGACGCCGGCTCCGCTCGATTTCCTTGTTGTAGCCGTCGATGTTCACCATGGTGTACCGCATGCCGCAGTAGACGAATCCGAACACCGCGGCCGCGGACAGCAGCAGCATGACCGCGTTCGGCCATCCCGCGGTGACCTCCCGCACCTCGTCCATGTATACGACGACCGCGATGCCGATTAGGATTGCCGCCACGCCCGCGACCACGCCGCATGCCAGAAGCCGGGATTCCCTGCGGCGGTTATCCTCGGTGTAGAAGTCCTTGACATACGGGTGATTCCGTCTGAACGCGGCATGCATCATGGCACCCGGGACCAACAGAACCAGTCCGATGATCACGCCCACGCAGATGCAGACGAACATCAGGAAGTCATTGAGCGGATTGACGCCGATGATCGAATATTCCGGGTCGAACAGGTTGGCGACGCCGACCGATGCGATGATCGCCGTCACGCCGGATGCGATCAGCATCGAGAATCGGAGGCGGTGGGCGTCGTATCCGGTGATGTCCTTCGGCAGAGGGGCGGTCGGAGCATCCTCCCGTTGTACGACCGTGCGAGACTCATCGGCGATGGTCGGGGCGGTCTCGGTCGTTCCCATGGGGGCCGCCGGCCGATCCACGTCGCCAAGCACCAGATCGTCAAGCGTACAGCCGAACAGGTCGCAGATCGCCAGCAGCTTGTCCATTTCCGGGTACGCCTTCTCGGATTCCCATTTCGAGATCGCCTGCCGCGAAACGCCGAGCAGCATGGCCAGCTGCTCCTGCGTCATGTTGCGCCTTGCACGCAGAGTCTGCAGATTGGTGCGGAAAGTCATCGTCATCATCCCCTCTGGTCGGTGGTGTCGGATCGTCGTGTCCGAACGATGATCCCACTGTGGCACGGTGGCGCCGCTTTCGCCACCATCTTGCGGTTGCCATGGTGAAACGCAACCGGACAATGCCGCGACCACGGCGCAACCGTTGGTTGCATGGGCGTCGATTCGCCGTTTTCTCACGAATCCCAAGTATGAGGGGGCAGGAACGGCGATTCACCGTTTGCCGCGCAGGTTATAGGGGTCGTAGGTGTCGGTACGGGATTGCCGTTCCTCGCGGATCTCCTCAGCCGTCTCGCGGGTGATGCGTTGCAGCTCCCGGCGCCGCCGGTCGACCGTCTCCTGATCCTCGCCCCGCCACGGTCGTTCGAGGCCGATGATCTCCGCCAGGCGGATCGCTCCGGCGGCGACGCTCGCTGCCGCGACGGTCGCCATGTCCGCATGCCATACGGTCGCGAGAAGCGCGAGCCACGGCAGGGCGAAGGGCAGCGCCATCTTGACGGCGACCATCGGCCACGGCATCGGCGGTGCGGTGCGGTTCGTCGCCCGTCGCAGTTCGTAGTCGAGACGCGAGTCGATCAGCGAGACGCCCAGCCATGTGATCGCCAGTGATGCGGCCAGCTCGCCGGCGTCGAACGCGGCGTGCGCGATGAGCCGCAATCCCAGCCACGCGGCCAGCAGACTGATCGGGAACGAGACGATCGCGTCCAGCGTCAGGTGTCCGCCGAGCATATGGCCGTATCGCGGCCGGTCCTTCGTGTCGTCGTGCATCGGCATCCCCGCCTTCCGGTCGGATTGGTGATTTTTCCCCAAACGGTTCCTAGCGTATCGGCGCGTAATCGGATGCAGGGGCGTAGGTGGACACCTGTGTACTTGCGGTTTTGCGCATCCTAATCGATCATGCGATATTCAACCCGTAGCGGCGGCGGGTGCGATTGAGCAGTTCCCGTACATCGATTTTCTCCTTGATATAGTCGCGGGCGTCGGTGAGAAAACCGGGCGTGACGTCACCGCCTTCCAGATGCGAGGAATGGATGACTTCGGCTACACCGATCGCGCGAGATTCCCGTTCCGTCATTGCAACCTCCTTTATGCTCCATGATACGGGCAATGCAATGGAGCGTGGGCCGAACCTCACACCGTCTTGGTGGGGTCCTTCTGGAGGGTGAGGAAGACCAACGCCACCACGAGCAGGATCGCGATCGACAGGACGCCGAGCGAGGCGTTGCCGGTCAGGGACGTGGTCGTGGCGACGAGGAACGTGCCCAGAATGCTCGCCGTCTTGCCGAAGATGTCGTACAGGCCGTAGTACTCGTTGGCGTGCTCCTTGGGGATGATCTTGCCGTAGTAGGAGCGCGACAGCGCCTGGATGCCGCCCTGGAACATGCCGACCAGAATCGCGAGGATCCAGAACTCCACGGCCGAGCGCAGGAAGAACGCGGCGAAGAACACGATGCACATGTACGCAATCACGGCTGCGACGATCATCGGCTTGCAACCGAACCGGCCGGCCAGACGCCCGTAGAGGATCGCGCACGGGAACGCGACGAACTGCGTGACCAGCAGCGCCACGACCAGCTGCGTCGAATCGATGCCGAGCTGCGTGCCGTACGATGTGCTCATCGAGATGACCGTGTTCACCGCGTCGATGTAGAAGAAGAACGCGATCATGAACATCCACAGCGGCTTGTTCTTGACCAGCTTGCGCAGCGTCCCCGCAAGCTCGGTGAACGTGCCGCGCACCGCCTCGCGCGTATGGTCGCGGGTCGCACGGTAATGGACCTGACGGTAGCTCGTGAGCAGCGGAATCGTGAACGCCGCCCACCACAGGGCCGTGATGACGAACGTGGCGCGTGTGCAGGCGGCCGTCGACCAGCCGAGCAGCGCGGGCCCGCCGAAGATCAGCGCGATGCAGGCGATGAACGGCACGGTCGAACCGACGTAGCCCCAGCCGTAGCCGTGCGACGACACCCTGTCCATGCGCTCGTTCGACGTCGTGTCGATGAGCATCGAATCATAGAACGTGAGCGAGCCGTTCAGCCCGATCGTCGCGAGCACGTACACGACGAGGAACGGCAGCCACGTCAGCGGCAGGGCCAGCGCGGCGCACGTCACCACGCCTGTGCCGAAGAAACCGAGGAAGAACTTGACCTTCATGCCCTGCACGTCGGCGATCGAGCCGAGCAGCGGCATGAGCAGCGCGATCACCAGCGAGGCGATCGTCTGCGCATAGCCCCACGCGGACACGATGTTGCCGTCCGCGGGCATCAGCGACTTCGCATAAATCGGCACGACCGCGGTGGACAGCAACACGAACGCGGAGTTGCCCACGTCGTAGACGATCCACTTCTTCTCACGCGGGGTGAGCTTCGCGGACGCGTTCGGCGCGTTCGGCGTGGGCGGCGTGGGCCGGGCCGCGGTGGTGCTTGCGGACATGATGACTCCTGACATTCGGAACTATCTGCAATCGTACGGAAGGCGAGAGCCCGCGAAAGCCGGTTTCAGATGAACGCAGGGTGAATTATGCCGTGTGGTTCAGGCCTCCGAACGATTGTCCGACGGCCCATCCGACGGGCTGTCCGATGACCCGTCCGCCGGCCCATCGGACAACCCGTCCGTCGAGACTCCGGCGAGGGCGATGGCCTCCTCGGCGGTGGGGCAGACGGGCACGCCGGACACGCTGCGTTGGATGGCGAGCGAGGCTGCCGCGTTCGCGATGTTCACGGCGTCCGGCAGCGACCACCCGCGCGCGAGCATCGCGCACATGGCTCCGGTATGGCAGGAGCCGGCGGAGCGGGTGTGCACGCCCTTGGTGGGATACCCCTCCACATGCACCGTGCCGCCGCCGGGCTCGCGCACCCAGGCGCCGCGCGAGCCGGCGCGCACCACGAGCGGCGCGCGCAGCGTGGAGCCGAGCGCCTCGCACAGCGCGTTCATCGCCTCGTCGAACCCGCCGCCCACGGTGAGCGCCGCGTCGTCGTCGAGGACCACGCCGAGCCGTTCGGCCAACGTGCCCGCCTCCTGACGGTTGCAGGACCAGATGGGGCGTGCCAGCACGAGGTCCTCGAGCAGATGGTCGTTGACGAGTTTGAGCGTGTTGGTGGGGTTGATGACGAGCCGGTAGTCGCGGGCCTTCGGATCGGTGCCGGCGAAGTCCATGAACTCGTCGATGCCGGCGGCCGTGTGGTCGAGCAGCGTGTTGCCGGAGATGTGGACGACGTCGCCGGCGTCCGGCTCGAGCGCCTCGAACGTGTGCTCGTCGCCTCCCGCCTCCGCGCCGTAGTGGGCGACGAACGTCTTGCGGCCGTCACCGTCGTGGAAGACGAGGCGGAAGCCGGAGTCGGCGTCGAGGCGGCTCGGCCCCACATGCGCGATGCCGGCATGCTCGTAGGCGTCGCGGATCATCGAGGCCCACACGCCGTTGCCGATGATGCCGGCGTGCTCGGCGGGCGCGCCCATGCGGCTGGCCGCGTCGAGCACGCGGTAGCTGCCGCCGACGGAGGGGTGCGCGGCCTCGGCCACGGCGAACCCGCCGCTGGAAGGCAGTTCGTCCACGTTCATCATGATGTCGACCCACACCTGGCCGAGCGAGATGACGGAGGGGATGTGCGTGAGCCCCGATCCGTCGTCGCCGGTGCCGGTCGCGTGGTCCGCGGGGTCGCCGCCCTGCGATGCCTCATCCCATTCGCGTTGTTCCTTGAGCTGTGCGAGACGTTCCCCGATATGGCTGATCATGGCATCCTCCTTGACGACGAGATAATGTCGTTGTACGGCAAGTCTATGGACGTTTGCTGAAAGTACGCAATGGTCATCGGGGATGATTTCGCCCGGAAAACCGGGGATGCCGTCCTCATATAGTCCTCATATAGTCCTCATGCCGTCCTTCCGAACGTGCCCGGCCGCCCCGTCGCGGCGGCGGTTCGCGGCGCGTGTTGCGGTTGTCCGCGTTTCGGGATATATTCGTGAAGTTGTGTGTTCGGCTAGATGCGCGGGAGCTCCCGTGCGCCCGGCCGAATCGCGAAAGACTTGACAGTCAAGGGTAAAGGAAGTCCATCATGGCAGCTCGTTGTGCAGTGTGCGGCAAGGGTCCGCAGGTCGGATACACCGTGTCTCACTCGCATATCCGCAACAAGCGCACCTTCCGTCCGAACCTTCAGTCCGTGCGTACCACCGTCGAGGGCGAGAATGTCCGCCTCCGCGTGTGCGTCAAGTGCCTCAAGGCCGGCAAGGTTCAGCGTGCGGTTGTTGCGTGAGTGCGCGATAGCGTAAACGTTCGAAGGCCCCATCGGTTCGCCGATGGGGCCTTCGTTTTTGCCCGGGCCGGCGTCCGTGCGCACGGCAAGAATGGATGGCTATGAGCATTTCGATGGATACCCCCGTAGCGTCGCTCCTGACGAACAGGCGCCGTGCGTCCACGCTCAAATCGTTCGGCATCGTCACCGTGGGCGACGCGTTGACGTATTTCCCGTTCCGCGTGGCCGATCCGGTGCCCGCCCGCGCCCTGCGCGAGGCGCGCGTCGGCGAGCCGATGGCGTTCGTCGCCCAGGTGCGTTCCTCCCGTGTGTTCCAGGGCCGATCCATGCGATTGGTGGCGACGGTGGACGACGCTGCGACCGCCGCCTCCCGCGGCATGCCGCAGGGGCAGGCGCAGCTCGTGTTCTTCTCCGGTAAGAAGGGGTACATCGACTGGTTGTCCCGCCGGCTTGCGCCCGGCGCCACCGTCGTCGTCGCCGGCGCGCCGAGCGAATACAACGGCCAGTTGCAGTTCCAGCATCCGCAGACCCTCACCGTGGCGCCGACGTCCGTGGCGCCTGCGTTCCCCGCCCCCGCCTCCGGCGCGTCCGATCCGTGGCGCGCGTTCGCCACGCCCTCGACGTTCGCGCAGGGAGCGCCCGCCCCGGTTCCGGCATCCGGCCCATCCGCGTACGACGCCCCCTCGGCTGACGAGGCAATGGCGCGCGTCTGCCGGCCGCGTCCCGTCTACCACGCGTCCGCAAGACTGTCCAGCGAACGCATCCACGAGACGATTCTGAGCCTCATGTGGGCGCTCGGCGGACGCGACATGACGCCCCCCGGCACCGACGACATCGCCCTGCAGCGCCACGATGACGAGGAACGCTTCTCCGGCACGCTCGCCGAAGCCATCCCGGACATCCTGCCCGAGGAGGTGCGGGCCGAACGCGGCCTCATGCATCGGGCGGAGGCGTTCCGCGCTATCCACGAACCGCAGTCCACCGAAGCGTTCCGACGCGGCATCGCCACCCTCCGATACGAGGAGGCGTTCGTCTGCCAGACCGCGCTCCTCCAAGCGCGACGCAACGCGCACACGTCGCCCGCCCACCCCTGCCCGGACGAACCCGGTACGGGTCTGCGCGACCGCTTCATCGCCTCCCTGCCGTTCACGCTCACCAACGGACAGCGGCAGGTGATTGACGACATCGCCGCCGACATGGCCGAACCCACGCCCATGCAGCGCCTCCTGCAGGGCGAAGTCGGCTCCGGCAAGACCGTCGTAGCGCTCGCCGCCATGCTCCAGGCCGTCGGCGCAGGCTATCAGGCCGTGCTCGTCGCCCCCACGCAGGTCCTCGCCGAACAGCACCACGACACCATCGCACGCATGGTCGAAGACCTCGACGTGCCGGTCACGTTGCTCACCGGAGGCATGCGCCTCGCCGCCAGACGCAAGGCGCTCGCTGCGGCTTCGAGCGGTACGCCCGGCATCATCGTGGCCACGCACGCCGCGTTCTCCAAGACGTTCCAGGCACCCAACCTGGCGCTCGTCGTCATCGACGAACAGCACCGGTTCGGCGTGGAGCAGCGCGAATCCCTGAACGCGAAATCGGAGGACGGCACCACGCCGCACCTGCTCGTCATGACCGCCACGCCCATCCCGCGCACCGCCGCCATGACCTGGTTTGGCGACCTCGACATCTCCTGGCTCACTGAGCTGCCCGGCGGACGCAAACCCATCCGCACCATCGTGGTCAACGAGAACGACGGCCCCACGATGGCGCGCATGTTCACGCACATCCGCAACCGCATCGACGCGGGGGAGCGGGCGTACATCGTGTGCGCGCGCATCGACGCCGACGAAAGCGACGACGAGGACGGCTCCTCCACCTCCCGCACGCGGGCGAAGGGCGCGGGACGCGGCGAATCGGCTGGTACGGACGGCATCGACGACGCGTACGAGCCGTTGGACGAGAACGGCGAGACCGTGGCCCGCCCGCCGCTGCACGCGGTGGGGGAGATCGTCGCACGGCTCGAATCCCTGCCGCAGTTCCGCGGCATCCGCTTCGCCACACTCACCGGACGCGACAAGGACGAGACGAAGACCGCCGTCATGGCGTCGTTCGCCTCCGGCGAGACGCCGATCCTCGTGGCCACCACCGTCATCGAGGTGGGCGTGGACGTCAAGCAGGCCAGCTGCATCGTCATCTTCGACGCGGACCGATACGGTCTGTCCCAGCTGCACCAGCTGCGCGGACGCGTGGGACGCGGTGGCACCAACAGCTGGGCGTTCCTCGTCTCGCGCGCCGAAGCCGGCACGCCGGGCGAGGCCCGTCTCGAAGTCATCCACGATTCGCTCGACGGTGCCGAGATCGCGCAGGCCGACCTCGAATTCCGCGGTGCGGGCGACGTGCTCGGCGACGCTCAGTCCGGCGCGAAATCCAGCCTCAAGCTGCTGCGCGTCGTCAAGGACGCCGAGCTCATCACCGACGCGCGCACGCGCGCCGAACGTCTGCTCGCCGCCGAACCGGACCTTGCGGGCCATCCGCAGCTCGCCGGCGCCGTGCTCGACTTCACGCGCGGCAACGAGACGTTCCTCACCTCCAACTGACGGGTGGTCCGGCGTGCGGCTTGTCGTGCGGTCCGGCTCACGGTCCGGCGTGCGGTCCGGCGTGCGGCCGCTGCCGGTACAGTGGTGTGCATGCGAGTGATTTCCGGACGATTCAAGGGCATGGCGCTGACCACGCCGAAAAGCGTGACGCGCCCCACCACCGACCGTACGAAGGAGGCGATCTTCTCTCGCCTCGACGCATGGGGCGTGCTTGACGACGCGCGCGTGCTCGACCTGTTCGCCGGCACCGGCGCGTTGGGCATCGAAGCGCTGTCGCGCGGCGCGCGTGAGCTTGTCGCCGTTGAATCGAACGGTCCGGCTGCCGCGCTCATCGCGAAGACGCTCGTCTCGCTGAAGCGTTCCCGCGGGTGGGAGCAGGGGATGCGCGCGCGGGTGGTGCGCGGCACGGCGGAACGGTTCGCGGCGCCGGCGCACGTCGCCGCGGCGGGGAACGTGCAGGCCGCGTCGTCGGCGGAGACGCCGGCGGAGGGGACGGTTGCGACGTCGTCACGCGCCTTCGACGTCATCTTCATCGATCCGCCGTACGCGATGGAGACCGTGGCGTGCGACGCACTCCTTGCGAATCTGGTGGCGTCCGGACTGGCCGCAGACGGTACCGTCATCGTGCTGGAGCGTTCCGTGCGGTCGGACGATCCCACGCCGCCGGAAGGTTGGGAGACGTCCGACAGGCGCGACTATGGCGAGACCGCGGTGTTCACCATCGAACGCAGGCGGGACTGATGTCCGTCCGTCCCGGTGCGGTGCGACCGTGCGGCGATGTGCCGCGACGTGCGGCCCGTGGACGACGCGGTGCGACACGCCGTCGGAGCCGTTGGAAAACGCCGTTTGACCTCTCGAATCGATATATGCATGTATATTGATATCTCGAAACGAGATATATCAGTGTCCGTGTGGACGACGCCGATTCCGAAGGGAACATCATGGAACGGTGCGCCGGCCCGCGGACGGACGAATACGGAAAGGGAATCCCATGTCCTTCGTCACCGCCCTGGAAACCCGCCGCTCCCAGTACGCGCTCACCGACGCCTCCCCGATCAGCGATCAGGAGATTGCCGACCTCGTCAAGAAGGTCACCGTGGACGTGCCGAGCGCCTTCAACTCCCAGCCGCAGCGCGCCGTCGTCCTCTTCGGCGACGCCAACCAGAAGCTGTGGGACATCGTCAAGGAGACCCTGCGCAAGGTCGTGAACGACGAGGAAGCCTTCAAGTCCACCGAGGCGAAGATCGACTCCTTCGCCGCCGGCCACGGCACCGTGCTCTTCTACGACGATGAGGACGTCACCAAGCAGCTGCAGGAGAACATCCCGGCCTACGCCGCCAACTTCCCGGGCTTCGCCCGCGACGCCGCCGGCATGCTGCAGCTCGCCGTGTGGACCGCCCTCGCCGAGAAGGGTCTGGGCGCCTCCCTGCAGCACTACAACCCGCTCATCGACGAGGCCGTGGCCGCCGAATTCGGTCTGCTGAAGAGCTGGAAGCTCCAGGCCCAGATGCCGTTCGGCGTCGTCGCCCAGCCCGCCGGCCCGGTCGAGAAGAAGCCGGCCGACGAGCGCGTCAAGGTCTTCGGCCTGTAAATCAAGGTCTTTGGCCTGTAGGACTGTGTGACTTGGCCCCCTCTGGTGAGGGGGCCAAGTCATATCTACCGCAGTTTACGCGGATGCGCGGCGGACACCTCCCAGCCCAAGGCCATGAGCGTCTTGCGGTCCGCCTTGTCCAGCGTCTTGCAGTCGAGCCGTTCGATGAGGTCCGGCCTGATCTCGTTCGTACGCGTCAGCGCCTCGTCGCGACGGAACCGGTCCACCTTGCCATGGTCGCCGGAGAGCAGTACGTCCGGCACCTTGAGTCCGCGCCATTCCGCCGGTTTCGTGTACTGCTTGTGCTCCAGCAGCGCGTTGGCGCCCGTATAGGATTCCTCGACGATGGAGTCGGCATTGCCCATGAACCCGGGGATGAGGCGGGTGATCGCCTCCAGCATCACCGAGGTCGCCACCTCGCCGCCGTTGAGCACGTAGTCGCCGATCGAATACTCGCGCACGTCCACGCCGCGCGAACGGTAGTACTCGGGGATGCGTGCGTCATAGCCCTCGTAGCGGCCGCAACCGAACAGGAGATGCTCCGCATGGGAGAGCTCGGTGGCGTCACGCTGCGTGAACAACGGGGCCGACGGGTTCGGGAAGATGAGGACCGGCGCCTGGATATCGGAGCCGGAGCCAGAACCGTTTGATGCCGAGGCCGGCGTGACCGTGGTTTGTGCTTGGGACGCATGGCAAGCCGGTGTCTCATCGGACACCAGCTTGCCATTGCCGGTGACTGAGGATCCCGATTCGACGGTGGCGGCAGTGGTGGATGCCGTCGCCGACATGGAATCTTCGGACGTGCCGGCGAATCCAAGCAGATCGTCGAGGCATTCCGCCCAGACGGCCGGCTTCATCACCATGCCGGCGCCGCCGCCCACCGGCGTATCGTCCACCGAATGATGGACGTCATGGGTCCAGTCACGCAGGTTGTGCGCCCTGACCTCGATGAGTCCCTTCTCCTGCGCCTTGCCGAACAGGCTCAGGTTGAGCACGTCGAAATACTCGGGGAACACGGAAACGATGTCGATCTTCATAAGCAACCACCCTATCGTGCGGTGCGGAATCCGTGCGATAGGGTGGCTGCTTATGATCCGATAGTCGATGGCTGTACGGAGAGGACGCTCACAGGCCGGGAATCAGACCGCCCGGCGGATCCAGCGTGAGGTAGCCCTCTTCGAGGTCGATCTCGGGGACGAGCTCGTCGACGAACGGCACCAGGGTGGTCTTCTCCATCACGGGCGTGCCGTCCTTCGCGGTGCCGACCTGCACCGGATCGGCGAGTCTGATCTTGAGCAGCGACTGGGCGGGGGAGTCGATGACGTCGACCACCGTTCCCACCACGCGGCCGGCCTCGATGCCGAGCCCGTTCTCCGCGTCCATGCGCGCCTCAAGCCCGATGAGGTCCTTCGGATACCATTCGTCCGCCTCGAGCATGTCGTCCGGGTCGTCGGCCTCGCCATACAGTTCGGTGCCGTTCAACGCCTCCGAGGCGTTGCGGTCGTCGCATCCCTCGAGTTTGATGATCCATCGCTTCTTGAACGTGCGCGAGGATTCCACCACGTATTCGGTTCCGCCGTCCTTCGAATACAATACGGACCCCGGTTCGAACCGCCATTCCGGCTCGTCGGTGAACACCTGGACGGTGACCTCGCCCTTCATGCCCTGGGCCCGTCCGATACGACAAACCCTCAGCAGCTCGGGCTGCTGAGGGTCATCCTGCATATTGCGCTGATCTGCCATGCTAGGCAGTGTACCGTAAGGCCGGCACCGCCGTCGTGGCTGCGCGGAACGTCTTACCGACGGACATCCATGATGTCGACGCGCACCTTGTGGTCGGCCAGAGCCTGCACCACGGTGCGGATCGCGTTGGCCGTGCGGCCGGAGCGACCGATGACGCGGCCGATGTCCTCCGGGTTCACGCGCACGCGAAGCAGTTCGCCGCGCGCGTTCTCGTGAGACTTGACCGTGACGTCATCCGGGAAGTCGACGATGTTCTTGATGAGGTGTTCCACAGCCTGTGCGAGCATGTCCAATCAGCCTTTCTGCTGTCGTGCCTGTTGCTTCGAAGCCTGTACGGGGCTCACTCGGCGTCGGCGGCCTGCTCCTCGGCCGGGGCCTCCTCGGCGGCGGCTTCGGCCTCAGCCTTGGCCTTCGCCTCGGCCTCGGACTTGGCGGCCTTGAGCTTCTGGGCCTCGGCCTCGACGGCCTCGACACGGGCGGCGGCATCCGGGCCGGCCTCAGCGGTCTTCAGCGTGCCTTCGGCACCGTCGAGGCCCTTGAACTTCTGCCAGTCGCCGGTGATGTTGAGGAGCTTGAAGACCTGCTCGGTCGGCTGGGCGCCGACACCCAGCCAGTACTGGGCGCGCTCGGAGTCGATCTTGATCGTGGAGGGCTGGGTGTTCGGATCGTACGTACCGATCTCCTCGATGGCGCGGCCATCGCGCTTGGTACGGGAATCCATGATTACCACGCGGTAGTACGCGTAGAACTTCTTACCCATGCGCTTCAGACGAATCTTGGTTGCCAAAATGGCTCTCCTTATGTATGAGGGGTGTGTGTTCGGTTCGCATTGTGGGGCGCAGCTCGCCGAGCCCACGTGTTCCTCGCGGCACGGGGTGTAGAGGGCGCCACGCGCGCGCGAATAACTGACCCATTATAGCGCCGCGCCCCGGACCGTCCGACACGCCGTGAGGCGTGCGCGGAAACGGTCCGGGGCGCGGAATCCAAGAAGTCGCGTGTCGTCCCGGCGCAAGACGTACGGTCCGTATGCGGTGTGCGCCCGGACGTGCGTCAGGGTCGGCGCATGGATCACGCTCCGGCGGCGTTCATGACGATGAGAATCACGATCCACACCAGGAAGATGACGATGCCGGCGATGGCCAGACCCTTGCCCTTGCCGCCCTTCTTGTTGATCTGGACGATGGCGATGATGCCGAACAGCAAGCCCAGCCAGCCTCCGAGGATGCCGAAGATTAGGCTGAGGATGGCGAAGATGTTCGTCTTCTCGTTCTGCGGCTGCTGCGGCTGGTACGGCTGCTGCGGCACCGGCGCGGCGGGCGGCGGCGGGACGGCGGGGCCTCCATAGTTGGCGTTCGGGTTGCTCATGGGAATCTCCCTTCCTTGGGAGGGGCCGACAATCGGTCCCTGTGACTCCATGCTACCCCCGTATGGGGTGGCTGGAAAGGAGGACGCGGTGAACCTGCGGTGAACAACCTTGCGACGTGGCCAGCGGACGTTCAACGCCCCTGTATCCGCGCCTCGCGCAGTCGCAGCCTGGCGGTGAGGGCGAGATGGTCGGTGCCTGCGACGCGCACCGGCTCGACGTCATGGAACGTGACGCCCGGCGTGGCGAGGATATGGTCGAGTTCGATGCGCGGCCACGGCGTCCAGCTGGGGAACGTGAGGCTCGGTCCCCGTCCCTGCGTGAGGCTTGCGTCGCGGAATCCCGATCGGAGCAGTGCGCGGAAGCTCGGATGCTCGAGGGATGCGTTGAGGTCGCCCATCACCACGGCGATGTCCCGGTCGCCGATGTGTTCGGCCTTGGCGAGTTCGCCCAATCCGATGATGCCGGCCGACCATTGGGCGCATCCGCGCATCGGCGACTTCGTGTGCGCGGCGGCGACGGTGACGGTGCGGCCGTCCGCCATGCGCAGGACGACGGCCGGGACGTCCGCGGCCGGGATGTCGACGACGTCCGGCACGCCCGCCGCCGGCTCATGACGGAGGAACAGGATGTTGAACCCGCCGTTGTCGCCGGTCTTCGGCTCGCCTGATTGCCGATAGGGGAGGAGCCGTGTGATGCCGGCCTCTTCGAGCCGCGCGACGAGGCTTTCGGAGACCTCCTCCAACGCGAGCACGTCGACGTCCCGTTCACGCGCCTGCCGTACGATGTCCGCCGCGTCCGCACGTCCGAACCGGCAGTTCAGCGTCATGAGCCGCAGCTGCGACGGCGCCTCCAGGGATGTTTCACGCGCTGTTCCACGGCCCTTGGATTCCGTTTCACGTGATGTTTCACGGTTGTGGTCGTCGTGACGCGTCCGCTCGACGATCCTGTCCGCCAGTGATGGACGCCTGCGGAAGCCCTTGCGCCAGTATTCGACGCGACGCGACGGCGCCGCCAGCGCCAGGGCGCCCAACGTCCATGTCATGCCCCACTCTCCCTGCCATGCGGCCAGGGCGGCCAGCGCCAGCGAGGGGATCCACAGGAACGGGGACAACGCGATGAGATACGGCAACGGCATGTACCCGTCCAATCCGGCCGGCAAGGCGCCCAGCGCGATCCACACCGCGCACACGATGGCCCAGATGGCCAAGGCGATCATCAGCATGGGAAGCTCCTTTCGTCGTATGACGCACGTCGTAGCGACCATGGTACGCCGTCGTCCAATACGGGGAATGGGCGCCCTCCCGACAGGGAGGGCGCCCATTCACGACAAGACCGGTCAGTGAAGCAGGCCGGACAGACCACCGCCGAAGTTCGGCGGCAGTTCGCCGCCGTTCGCATCCAACGCCTGCTGCAGACCGGCCGGCAGCGCCGGGTTCTGCGGCTTCTTGGCGAACGCGGAGCCGCCCGAGGTGCCGGACTTGCCGGCCAGCTTGTCGCGCAACGCCCTCTCCTCGGCCTCGCGCTTCATCGGGTTGCCGGACTTGCCCTTGCGCTTCTTGTTCTTGCCCTTGTTCTTCTTGCCGCCGCCCATGGCCGGGCCGCCGAGACCGGGCATGCCGCCCAGACCGGCCTTGTTGGACATGCGCTTCATCATCTTCGCGGCCTGCTCGAACCGCTGCAGCAGCGCGTTCACCGCGGACACCGTGTTGCCGGAGCCATAGGCGATGCGCGCGCGGCGGGAGCCGTCGATGATCTTCGGATTGCGCCGCTCTGCGGGCGTCATCGAACGGATGATGGCCTCCGTGCGGTCGATCTCGCGCTCGTCGAACTGCTCCAGCTCCTTGCGGTGGGCCGCCATGCCCGGGATCATGCCGAGCAGCGACTTCATCGAACCGAGCTTGCGGACCTGCTGCAGCTGCGCGAGGAAGTCGTCCAGACCGAATTCGCCCTCCGCCATCTTCTGCGCGGCCTCGCGCGCCTGCGCCTCGTCGAACTGCTTCTGCGCCTGCTCGATGAGCGTGAGGATGTCGCCCATGTCGAGGATGCGGGAGGCCATGCGGTCCGGGTGGAACACCTCGAAGTCCTTCAGGCCCTCGCCGTTCGAGGCGAACAGGATCGGCTTGCCGGTGACGGACGCCACGGACAGGGCCGCGCCGCCGCGGGCGTCGCCATCCAGCTTGGACAGGACCACGCCGGTGAAGTCCACGCCCTCGTCGAACGCCTTCGCGGTGCGCACCGCATCCTGGCCGATCATCGCGTCGATGACGAACAGGATCTCGTTCGGGTTCACGGCGTCGCGGATGTCGCGCGCCTGACGCATGAGCTCCTCGTCCACGCCCAGACGGCCGGCGGTATCGATGATGACCGTGTCATACAGCTTCTGCTTCGCGAACTCGATGGAATCGCGCGCCACCTTCACCGGATCGCCGGTGGTCAGGCCGGGCGCGGACACGGCGTCGCCGCCGTCGGACTGCACGCCCTTCTCCGGCGCGTACACCGGCACGCCGGCGCGCTCGCCCACCACCTGCAGCTGGGTGACCGCGTTCGGACGCTGCAGATCGGCCGCCACGAGCAGCGGCGTGTGGCCGGCGTCCTTCAGCCAGTAGCCGAGCTTGCCGGCCAGCGTGGTCTTGCCGGCGCCCTGCAGACCGGCGAGCATGATGATCGTCGGCGGGTTCTTCGCGAAGTTCAGCGGCCGGTCCACGCCGGCGCCGAGCACCGCCGTCAGCTCCTCGTTGACGATCTTCACGACCTGCTGCGCCGGGTTCAGCGCCTCGGACACCTCGGTGCCAAGAGCGCGCTCGCGGATGCGCGCGGTGAACGGGCGCACCACCTCGAGCGCCACGTCGGCGTCGAGCAGCGCGCGGCGGATCTCGCGGATCGTGCCGTCGATGTCCGTCTCGGAAAGCTTGCCCTTGCTCTTCAGATGCTTGAACGCATTCGAGAGCTTGTCTGTCAGAGAACTAAATGCTGCCATAATCGGCCAAGTCTAGCCGCCACGCGGGAAAACGGGGAACGGTCGACGGGTCGGCCCCGGGTGAAACCGGACGTCGCCCCATCGGGGGCGTCCGGTACCATGGAACGGCAAGAAATTCCGTGGATATTGACCCACGTCGGCCGCATCGGACCCCGAGTCGCGCGGCCTTCCTTTGTCGATCTCCGTGGACACCCCTGAGTTTGACTGCTGTGAGCCGCGCCCTTCGCCGGGTCGGGGCCAACGCGGACAAGCCAAGCAACGGAAGGCCCACCATATGACCAACAGCATCATCGCGACCATCCGCAACGTCGGCGGAACCGGAGCCGGAACCGGGAACGGAGGCGGACGCGCGCGCGGCCGCCTCGACCACAAACAGGTCGAACGCCGGGCGCTGACCGTCGGCATCGTCGTCAACACGGCGCAGGTCGCCGCCGGCATGGCCGTCTTCTTCATGACCGGCCTCAAGGCGATGTTCCTCGACTTCTCCTTCACCGCGATCTCCGTCTTGTCCGGGCTGATCGCCGTCTACCTGTCCTCGCGCACCGTGCGCACCACCGAACGGTTCCCCAACGGACTGTTCGCCCTCGAACCGATCTACGCGATCGCCAAGGCGATTCTCACCCTCTCCCTGCTCGTCTACTCCCTGCTCGACGTCTCCCAGGTCGCCTACGACTGGTTCGTGCTCGGCGAGGGCGAGCGCATCGAGACCGGACCGGTCGTCGTCTACGAAATCGCGACCGTCGTCGCTTGCTTCTCCCTGTGGGTGTTCTACCGGAGACGCAACCGGTCCATCCGCAACGCGAGCACCATGCTCACGGCCGAATGCAACAGCACGCTCGTCGACGGCGCCATGTCCGCCGGCATCGGCGCGGTGGCCGTGGCGCTGATGATCCTGCCCACCGACGGCCCGTTCGACTTCCTCCACTACACCGGCGACTTCTTCATCACCGTGGCGCTGGTGCTGTGCACCATCAGGGAGCCATTCGGCGTGCTGAAGGAGGCGTTCGTCGAACTCGTCGGCGGCATCCACGACGACGACGAGACCAACGCGCACGTGGAGGCCGTCGCCCTGCGGCACCTGCCGCAAGGCACCGAATACGAGAAGACGCTGATCTTCAAAACCGGCATGAACTACACGGTCGACGTGTACCTCGCCGGCGTGAGCGACGTCATCGACGTCGCGGACCTCATCGAATGCAAGCGCTCGCTGGAGACGGAACTGAAGAAGCGGCTGCACATCGTCGACGTCGACTTCGTGTTCGACTGACGGCGTCGTCGCGACGTACGCGGCGCACGTCATGACGAAGGGGGCGGAACCTCACGTGAAGTTCCGCCCCCTTCGTCGTCCGGTCATGCATCGTCCGGTCACGGACGGACCGGTCGCGGACGCGGCGCCATACGTCGCGACGTCACTTGAGCGACCAGGTGGAGCCCTGCGGACCATCCTCGATGGCGACGCCCGCCGCGGCCAACGCGTCGCGGATCGCATCCGCCTTGGCGAAATCACGGGCCTTGCGGGCCTCGGCGCGGGCGGTCAGCTGCTCGCCGATCAGCGCCTCGAGCGCCTTGTGCTCCGGGGACTCGTCCGCGCCGTCGCCGGCGGCGCCCGCCGCACCGGCGGACACCCACGGCTCGGCAAGCGGGTCCAGACCCAGCGTGTCGAGCATCGCGCGCACCGCGAGCAGAGAGGCGCGCACCTCGGCGCGGGCCTCGTCGGAATCGGCGTGGTCGGTGAGACGGGACAGCAGCGTGTTGCCGTTGCGCACGCCGGTGAAGACGGCCGCGGTCGCGCCGGACACGTTCACGTCGTCGTTCATCGCGGCGACGAAATCGGCCGGCAGGTCGTCGGCGGACACGGCCGCCACCTCGTCGCGCGACGGCTGGCCGCCCAACGCCACGCCCGCGCGTTCGATGAAGTTCGCGATGCGCTCGTACGCGGCCTGCGCCTCCACGAGCGCCTGATCGGACCACTCGAGCATCGAACGGTACTGGACGGAACCCAAGGCGTAACGCACCACCCACGCGGAATGCTCGGCGAGCACGCTCGGCACGGACAGGCCTGTGCCCAGGGACTTCGACATCTTCTCGCCCTTGGCGGTCACCCACGCGGAATGCATCCAACGGGCGGCCGACTCGTAGCCGGCGGCGCGCGTCTGCGCCATCTCGTTCTCATGGTGCGGGAAACGCAGGTCCAGGCCGCCGCCGTGGATGTCGAAGCCGTCCTTCAGGTAGCGGTGGCTCATCGCCGAGCATTCGATGTGCCAGCCCGGGCGGCCCACGCCGAACGGCGTGTTCCAGCGGGCGTCGAGCGGGTCGGTGTCCTTCGGGGCCTTCCACAGGGCGAAGTCGCGCGGGTCGTGCTTGTCCGGGGAGGCGTCCGCCGGATCGACCGGATTGTACTTGTCGTCGCCGGCGGCGTCGACGGACGGGCCCATGCGGTCCGCCACGGCCGCCGCCTCGTCCACCTCCGCGGTCTGCTTCTGGTGCGTCAGCTCGCCGTAGTGCGGCCAGGAGGCGACGTCGAAATACACGTTGCCGGTGGGCTTGCCGTCCGCGTCCGTCACCACGTAGCCGTGGCCGTTCGCGATGATGCGTTCGATGAGGTCGATCATGTCCGACATGTGGCCGGTGGCGCGCGGCTCCACCGTGGGCGGCAGCACGCCCAGCGTCTCGTACGCGTGCGTGAACTCGCGCTCGTAGTAGTAGGCGCGTGCCCACCACTGCTGGCCCGCGGCGGCGGCCTTGTCGAGAATCTTGTCGTCGATGTCGGTGACGTTGCGCACGAACGTCACCTTGTAGCCGAGCTTGAGGAACCAGCGGCGGATGATGTCGAACGCCACGGCCGCGCGGATGTGGCCGATGTGCGGCGACGACTGCACGGTGGCGCCGCACACGTAGATGCCGACCTCGCCCGGCTTGATCGGCGTGAACACGCTCGTGGTGTGCGAGGCGGTGTCGTAGAGCCTGAGGCCTGCGGCCGCCTTGGCGACCTTCGCCGGCGTGAGGGCCGAAGGCATCACGGAAGTATTGAAATCATGCGGTTCTTGGCTGTTTCCCATACGTCAAGAGTATACCCATGGTCCGCGGGGGGTGACGGGTGCGGTTTTCGTCCGCCGGTGCGTGGTTTCCGCCCGCCGGTGTGTGTGCCGTCCGTTTCTATAGGAACGGACGTCTGTGGTGCTGTTGGGGCGTGTGTTGCGTCCGTTTCTATAGGAATGGGTGTCTGTGGGGTTGTTGGGGTGTGCGTTGCGTCCGTTTCTATAGGAACGGACGGTTGCGGGGCTGATGGGGTGTGTATGGTGTCCGTTTCTATAGGATGTGGCGGAATCGTGGGGTGGGGGAGCCCGGGGAACGTCCGATTCTATAGGAACGGGCGGTTTGAGTGGTGTGGTGATGGGTGTGTGCGTCCGATTCTGTAGGATGTGGCGGGATTGTGGGTGTGGCGCCCGTGGAACGTCCGATTCTATAGGAACGGGCGGGGAAAATGCGGGAAATGCGGGGGACGCGGGGAAGTACGGGGAGCTCGAGGAGTGCGGATGGGAGCGTGTGTCCCGGGTTTACGCGGGTCGTGTCACAATAGGAGGCATGACGCCACAAGTGCTTGTTCTGCAACATGTCCCCTGGGAGAAGCCCGGGCGCATCGCCACCGCATTCGACGAGATCGGTCTCGGCTACCAGATCCTCAACGTGGTGGATACCAAGAAGCCCGACCTCCCCTCGTTCGACGAGGTCGCCGGCGTGGTCATCATGGGTGGTCCCATGGGCGCCACCGACTACGACAAGCATCCGGGCCTCAAGGCGGAGGCGAAGCTGGCGCGCGCCGCCATCGCCGTGAACAAGCCGGTGCTCGGCGTGTGCCTCGGCCATCAGATCATCGCCACCGCGCTCGGTGCGAAGCTGCATCGCGGCGAGAAGCCGGAGATCGGCTTCGCTCCCATCAAGCGCGTCGACAAGCATGACTACTTCTCCATGTGGGACAAGCAGATCAACGTGCTCCACTGGCACAACGACGTGGTGGGCCTGCCGGAAGGCGCCCAGTTGCTCGCCCGTTCGCCGCTCACCAAGGTGCAGGCGTTCCGCGCTGGCTCCGCGCTGGGCCTCCAGTTCCATCTCGAGGTGAGCGCCGCCCTGCTCGAGGAATGGCTCGACGAGCCGAGCATGGTCAAAGACCTCAAGGCCGCGGGCGGCTCCAAATCGCAGTTGCGCGAGGATTTCGCCCAGTACAATCCGCTGCTGCACCCGCTCGCCGACCAGGTGTTCACCGGTTTCGCGGCCCGCTGCAACAGCTACGCGCAGGGCCTGATCCGTCGTGACGCGGAGAACGGTCCCAAGGACCCGGTCATCTGCTGATTCTCCGGTCCATACCCTCCCGCCTACGTCTCCTCTCTCCCATGGTGCGGTAGAACCCTCATGGTGCGGTAGACGGGGAATGGCGTCATTCCGCCGTTGTGGAGAAAGTGTGTTGCCGTGCCATGGGAGAAAGAGCGCACCATGGGATGCGGGAGAGGGTCCCGTGAGGTGCGGGGAGACGGGGGATGCCCGGTGGTGCCGCTAAGTTAGTGAGCCATGCCGACTTACGATATTGGACTGGAACACGTTTCGCTCGCCTTCGCCACCAAGACCATCTTCACCGATGTGACGCAGGGTGTGTTCGAAGGCGACCGCATCGGCATCGTCGGCCGCAACGGCGACGGCAAGTCCACGCTGCTGCACCTGTTCCGCGGTACGCAGGAGCCTGATTCCGGCCGTGTGACGAAGCGCGGCGGACTCACCTTCGGCATGCTTGACCAGCGCGATCCGCTCGACGACGACGCCACGATCCGCGAGGCCGCGCTCGAAGGCCGCGCCGACTACGAGTGGGCGTCCGACAACGCCTCCCGTGAGATCGTCGAGGCGCTGCTCGGCGGCATGAGCCTCGACGCGAAGGTCGGCTCGCTGTCCGGCGGCCAGCGCCGCCGCGCCGACCTGGCCCGCCTGCTCCTCAAGGACTGGGACATCCTCGCGCTCGACGAGCCCACCAACCATCTCGACGTGGTCACCATCCACTGGCTTGCCGAACACCTCAAGAACCGCTGGTCCAAGGGCCAGGGCGCGCTGCTGCTCGTCACCCACGACCGCTGGTTCCTCGACGAGGTGTGCGAATCCATGTGGGAGGTGCACGACGGCGTCATCGAACCGTTCGAAGGTGGATATTCCGCGTACATGCTGCAGCGCGTCGAACGCGACCGTCAGGCCGACGTGCGCGAGACCAAACGCCGCAACCTCGCCCGCAAGGAGCTCGCCTGGCTCTCCCGCGGCGCCCGCGCCCGCTCCACCAAGCAGAAGTTCCACGTCAAGGCCGCGCGCGAACTCATCGCCGACGTGCCGCCGATGCGCAACACGCTCGAACTGAAGCAGATGGCCACCTCGCGCCTCGGCAAGCAGGTCGTCGACCTCGTCGACGTGACGCAGATCTTCGAGAAGACCGCCATCGACATCGACCCGGACGCGGCCGCGCTCGCCGACTCCGCCTCCCGTGTGGACGTGGTGGACTCCATGTACGCCGAACCGCAGCTCCACGGCTCCGTGGAGGTCGCCGTCACCGACATGACCGATCCCAGGCTCGTCGACGCCGGCGTGCCGGAGGCCGTCGCCGCCGCCGAGGAGGCGCGCGTCAAGGCGGAACGGGAGGGCGCGGGCGCATCGTCGTCCGACGACGACCGTGCGGTGCGCCGCATGAACACCGGCGGCGAGACCATCGGCGTGGACACGGCGGCCGAAGCCACGTCCGCCGCGCGCAAGGTGACCGTGTCCGGCCGCGAGATCCTCGACGACGTGACCTGGCTCATCGGCCCCGGCGACCGCTTCGGCATCGTCGGCGCGAACGGCGCCGGCAAGTCCACGCTGCTCAAGCTCATCGACGGCACGCTCACCCCCACCGTGGGGCGTGTGAACATCGGCAAGACCGTGAAGTTCGCGGTGCTCTCCCAGCGGCTCGACGAACTCGAGAAGCTCGGCAAGTACAAGATCAAGGAAGTGCTCTCCCGCTACAAGCCCAGCTATATCGTGGACGGCAAGGAGGTCACGCCCGGCCAGCTCATGGAACGGCTCGGCTTCGAGTCGGCGCAGCTCATGACCCCGATCCGCGACCTGTCCGGCGGCCAGAAGCGCCGCATGCAGCTGCTGCTCATCCTGCTCGACGAACCGAACGTGCTCATCATGGACGAGCCCGGCAACGACCTCGACACCGACATGCTCGCCGTGATGGAGGACCTGCTCGACACCTGGCCGGGCACGCTCATCGTGGTCTCCCACGACCGCTACCTGCTCGAACGCGTCACCGACCAGCAGTTCGCGCTCATCGGCGGCAAGGTGCGTCACCTGCCCGGCGGCGTGCAGGACTACCTCGACATGGTCGAGGACCTCAAGAACGGCAAGGGGCTGCCCGCCGACGAACCCGGCTTCGCGGGCACCGGCGGCAGGTCCGGACGCGCGGGCAAGGGCGGTTCCTCCGCGGCGACGGCCGTGACCGCCACGGCGGTCGCCGGCGACGGCGGTTCGTCCACGTCTTCGTCCGCCACGTCCGGCGCGCAGGAGGCCCCCGCGGCGCCGAAGCTCACCGGCAAGGCGTTCCACGACGCCTCCAAGCGGGTGAACGCCATCGAACGCAAGCTCGCCAAACTCGAGGAGCAGAAGAAGGACCTCGAGGAGCGGATGGCCGCGCACGACCCGAGCGACTACGAGGGGCTCAACAAGCTCAACGGCCAGCTCAAGGCCGTCGCCGACGAGTCCGACGAGCTCACCATGGAATGGATGGACCTGTCCGAGCAGCTCGGACAGTAGTCGATGCTGTATCCGCGCGCTACCGGCGGTCGTGCTCCCAAGGATTCACGAGTGCGACTCCGGTGCCTTCGAAATCCTTGATGTTGCGCGTCACCACGGCCGCGCCGTGCGCCCGCGCGATTGCCGCGATCATCGCATCCTGCGTACCTATCGGTCGTCCCATGCGTCGTCGTGCCGCGGCTATGGAGGCGTAATGTGCGGCGGACTGCTGGTCGAACGGCAGCGTCCGGTCCGCATAGGTTCTGGTGAACGCCTGGATGGCGCCGGAGAGACGTGCTCGTTTTTTCCCCTTCGGGGCGATGGCGACGCCGTACATCAGTTCCGCCACCGTGATCGCCGTAGTGCGACATTCCCGATGTGGCAATCCGATGAACCAATCGATGACATGCGGGTCGCTTGAATCTTCTTTGAGGATTTCGCTGATGACATTGGTGTCAAAGACGATCATGGCCGTCCTTCCGGTCGTCATCGTCCTTGTCAAAGGTCGTCGCATCCTCGTCCCCGAGACCGAGGTCAACGGGACGCGGGCCGAAATCGTAGGTATTGCGCGGGGGACACAGTTCCTCATCCGGCCCGAGACCGTCGCCGTCGAGTATCCGCCACATCTCCTCGACGAGGTCGGCGTTCGTGGTGATGCGGTGCGCCAGGTATTCGGTGGTGCAGTCCTCCAGCAGTGAACGCACCTCCGCCTCCATGGATCGGTTGTTGTCCTTCGCCATCCTCTTCAGCGTCTCCAGACAGTCCGCAGGCACCCTGCGGACGGTGATGGTGCCGGTCGTCTCGCTCGTACCCATCGTCGCCTCCTCGCCGTTTCGTCATGGCAACATCGTCGTGCTGTCATTGTGCAGTCATATCCGCTGTCATAATGACAGCAGCCGGAGACGAAGGGAAAGGGGTTGGGGATGTCGTACGACATCCCCAACCCCCTGTCCGGTATCGGACGATGGAGCGGCCGGCCCGTCGCCGCGTGCCCGGCGCACGCTCAGATGCTCAGCCAGCTGCTGTCCGGCTTGCAGATGATGCGGGCGTTGGAGAACGCCATCGGCAGGGTCAGGATGGTGTGCGCCTGCGCCGTGCCGTTGGCCTGCGACTGGACCACCAGCGCCACGTCCGCGTGCAGGTGGTCGGTCAGGCAGATGGGCAGCAGGAACTGCATGCTGTCCGTGGTCGGATAGTAGGAGGGGAGCGCCACCTTGTAGTCGAGGCCCACGCGCACCAGCGTCTGCCTGATGGCGCGTTCCAGCTCCTGGCGCAGGGACGAGAAGGCGTCCGAATCCTCGAGCACGGCCTGCCCGATGGCCTTCCACGTGGGGTCGTTCAGGTCGTCGGGGAGCCCGTCGAAGCGTTGGCGCACCTGCGTGTCCGGACGGATCACACGCTCGAGGAACGCCTTCGGCAGACGTCCGATGTTGTCGCCGAGGATGTGGTCGTAATCCACCTTCAGCATGTCCGGGTCTGGGATATCCAGCAGCACGTCGCTCAGATGCCTGAAGTACGAGGCCCGGCGGGGCAGCTCGGTGCGTCCGTCGCGGGAGGGCAGGTTCCGGTACATCTGCTTGCCGAGTTGTCCGTTGCCCAGCACGCAGAATCCCTGAAGGTGCCATTGGGGCAGCTGCGGGTTGTTGTACACCCACACGTTGTGGTCGAAGACCATGTAGATCGGCTCGTAGGAGCCGCGGTCCACCAATCCGGTGTTGATGGCCGCGAAACCGGAGGGGATGGCCTCGTTGAAGACGATCTTCCCCTCCTTCTTCAGGTGGTGGAACGTGTAGGTGATGTAGTTCCCCAGCAGGGCGTGCGCATGCTGCTGTCCCGGCATCTCCCAGTTCTCGGGCAGCGCCATGGCGGCGAGCTGGTCGAGCTTCGACTGGTAGGAGTCCGGTGATTCGGGGTTGGCGTTGCCGAGGAACGCGAACGTGCGCAACGTGTCCTTGGCGGCGACGGCGTCGGTCTTGTGCGCCTCGTCCACGCGGCTGAGGTAGAACGGCAGGCGTGAATCCGGACGGGACCGTTGCACCGTCAGACGCAGCGGGGTCGGGCCGTCGGAGCCCTGTTCGGGGGCGTCCGCGGTGAAGACGGCGCTTTCGCCGTCGTCGGCCACGGTCACGGTGTGGTCGGCGCATGCCTTGCCCCAGGCCTCGTTCAGGAAGTCGAGCGGCTTGACCCCCGGTCCGATGCGGGCGATCAGATGGGCGGCGGACGTGGGCGGCACGTACGTCCACGTGGTGAACGTCGTGGCGTCGTCCACGTATCGCTTCAGCGAGGGGAGGCCGTTCGCGGGCGACGGCGTCGGTGTGGGTTGCGGCGTCGCCGTGGTCTTCGGCGTGGGCGCGGGTCGCGGGGTCGGGACGGCCGCGGTCGGAGCCGTGGCGGCCGGGGTCGGAACGTCCGGGGTCGGGATGGTCGGGGTCGGGATGGTCGGGACCGTGCCGGTCGGGGTCGGAGTCGGGGTCGCCGCGGCCGGCGCGGCCGGGCTGATGAGGTATTGCGGTGTGGTGGTGGGGGCGTTGGGGTCCTGTGCGATGCGGATGACGCCGTGTCGTTCCACCATGCGCAGGAATTCCATGAGCCTGTAGCCGGTGTAGGTCACGCCGGCGCCCTTGAGTTTCTGTCCGGCGTCGATGGATCCGATGGTTGTGGTGCCGTCGCCGAACAGCGCCTTGCGTACCGCTTCGGCCGTTTCGGCGCTCACCGCGGCGGGGGAGGAGGGCCTGCGCGCACCCCCGGGTGCGGATGCGGGCGCGTGCACGGAGGGACCGGAACCGTCGATGCGCTGCTGGAGGTCCTCCATGATCGCCTGATAGATGGTGCTGCTCCAGTCCAGCTCGGATTTGGGCCACGCCGATGTCGGATAGTTCTTCCGCCTGAGCTCATTCTGGTAGGTGAGCAGGCGGTTGTATTCCACGAGATCCTCCGTGTCGGCGATGTTGCGGAAGAACACGTGGCAGGGCTTGTGCGCGTCGATGGCGCGCTGGATCTCCTCGGCCGTGCCGGAATGGATGTTCCGTGTGGTGGGCGTGCCGAGCCGGGAATGGAAGACGGCGATGACGATCTCCGCGTTGTCGAGGATGCGGCGGTTCGTCTGGTCCTGTGCGGTGTCCGCGCCGAAGATGGTGGTGGACTGTTCCGGGGCCCACATGCGCGGGTCGAGGTAGTAGCCGCGTTCCGCGCCCCAGATATCGTTCCACTGCTCGAGGATTCTCTTGATGAGTTTCTTGGTGGGGTTGGCATCGGTCGGGCCGATGATCGCGACTCGGATGACGGAGGCCCTTCGGGGTGATGCGATGGTGCTCTGTTCGGACATGATGAGACTCCCTTGGCATATATATGCCTCTGACGGCGATATATATTCGATACGACATATATGGTAATTGAAGTTTGGCGGCGGAAACCGCGCCGTCCCGGTTGATGACGGCGCGGCTTCCGCCCAAGGCGCGGCGGAGGTGGGACGCCCCGCCCGCATGTTCAGTAGCAGTACCCGTTCACGCGGGACGCCAAGGTGGATTCGAGGGACATGTTCGCCCGCGCCCGCTCGCGTTCCGCGGTCTCGCGGTTCGCCCGCTCCTCGTCGCCCGCCGCACGGTAGATGTCGGCGAGCGCCGCGTGAGCGGCCACGGTCTTGTAGTCGGCGAAGGGCTGGTTCGGGTGGTATGCGGTCCTGATCCGCCTGCGGGCGTCCAGGAAGCGGAGGAACCCGCGTTTCGCCTCGTCGATGTTGCTCAGGCGCAGCTGCATGTCGGCGATTTCGAAGTAGACGTCGGCGAGCTGGTATTCGGGGATGCGTCCTTCGAGGGGCAGGTAGGCGCGCAGGGCGTCCTGATAGTGGTCCAGCGCCTGGCGCAGTTCGCCGCGTCGCTCGCAGTCGATGCCGCGGCGGCAGGCGTCGTCCGCGGATTCCAGCAGGCTCCGCTCCCGGTCCGTCAGGTCGCCGTCCGATGTGTCCGACGTGTCCGATGCGTCCGTGTCGTCGCCTGCGTCCATATCGTCGTCATCGTCCGCGTCGTCGTCCCCGTCGCCTTCCCCGAACAGGGCGTCGAATTCGGCGACGAGGTCACGGCCGTCGTTCCCGTCGTTCCCGTCGTTCCCGTCGTTCCCGTCGTTCCCGTCGTTCCCGTCGTTCCCGTCGTTCCCGTCGTTCCCGTCGTTCCCGTCGTTCCCGTCGTTCCCGTCGTTCCCGTCGTTCCCGTCGTCACCGTCGTTCCCGTCGTCCTCGTCGTCGAACGGGAGACCTCCGGGGAACGCGAGACGCAGGTATTCGTCCCCATGACGCTCCCAGCTGAGGCATACCAACGCCATCAGCACGTCCAGCGTCCTGAACGAGGGAACGTCCATGTACGGCGCGCCGATGCGGTAGTTCGTCTTCCCGTTGCGGACGTCGATGCTGAACGAGCCGGCGCGCAGATGGCAGTTGATGCGGGTGAACATCGTCTCCACGTTCCGGATGGCCTCCGTGTCGTGGGGGTCGGGGGTGAGGAGCGGGGAGGCGATGACCGTGAGGAATCCGTCCTCGGCGATGATGATCACCCAGATTCGCTCCAGGGCGCATGGGATGGATGGGACGAACTGGAATCGGCAGGGGTCGTCGTCGTGGACATAGCGGACGCCTCCGTCGTCCAGATAGCGTCGAACCTGCCGTGCAAGGGGATTGGTGACGTGGACCATCTCGGTTCCTTTCGACGTGGACGGCCTCTATGGCCGTCGTGACGCCTTATCTAGGGGCATCCGAGGCGCTCGCGCGGGAAAACCTTAGTCGGCGTGTCGTGTTTGCACCACCCCCATGCATCCGAGGCGCTCGCGCGGGAAAACCGGTCAGAAATCCTCCATACGGCGTTTCATCAGGTCGAAATAGTATCTGCCGCGTGGGGTCAGACGGACGCTGCCGCCGTTGAGGCACGCCCAGTACAGGTCGCGTGTGGCGCCGGAGTCGTCGGTGATCGCGATCAGGCGCGCGTCCCGCCATTTCTTGATGGTCTCCATGAGCCGCTGATGCTCGTTGAGGTCCTTCGCGTGTTCGTTGCCCTGCCGGCTGCGTCGGCCGCCGTCGGCGGGCTCCGGGGCCTCCATGTCCGGGTAGGGGTGGAACACGGTGCGGCTGGTCTCGAAGACGTGGCCGCCGTTGCGCGGGTCCCTGGTCCGCACGAGGGACTGCAGGGACTGTTCGGTGATGGTGGCGCTGACGCGCTTGATGATGATGTCGTGCTCCAGGCACGCCTTCAGTACGGGCTTCTGCGTGACGTCCCTCCGCTCCAGCGATTCGCTGGCGTCCGCGAACAGCGAGACGACGGAGATGTTGCCGAAGATGTCGGCGCTGTCGCCTTCGAGCCCGGCCAGCAGGGATGCGGTGAACCTGCCGTGTTCGCCGACCTCCCGGGCCTGCTGGTCGTCGCGGGACGCCGCGAGCACCGCCATGTTGCGTACGTCGCCGGGGAAGGCGGCGTCCACCACGGCGGCTCCCGCATGGCAGCAGTCCAGGATGACGACGACGGAACGCAGACGCGCCGCGCGTCGCTTCACGTGGGCGATGAGCTCCGAGAGACGCAGCCCGCTGCGTTCCCCGTCCGGTGAGGCGGGGTCGTCCTCGCAGCTGGCCAGCAGCAGATCGCCGTCGCCGAGCAGGAATGCGTGTCCGGAATAGTAGAACAGCACGTCGTCCTGATCGGTGCTGTCGAGCAGATGGGAGACGCCCGCGACCAGATCGTCCTGTCCGACGTCGCGGCTGGCGCCGTCGACGAGCACCCTGCCGGACCAGTTCGGGCGGCCTCCGTCCTCGAACTCCAGCGTCTTCGCCATCGCCCGGGCATCCTTGCGGCAGCATCGCAGCGGCGCATGCCGGTCATACTGTTCGATGCCCACGAACAACGCCTGACGCGTCATCACGGCCCTCCCTCTCGCACTGGCGTCCCGGCCGTCGCGGACGGCCGGACTACAATGGCCATTGTACGGGTCCGGTTCGAAACGGAGGACGCCATGATTCCCTCTGCCGCGGTCGATGACGACGTTCCGGGGACGACGTCGGGGAAGGCGCCGGCCCCCGGGGCCGACTACCGTGACCTGCCCGAATTCGGCACGCTGCCCAAAGCCGCCCGGAAGTTCATCGACGACGTGAAGGTCGAGCTGGTGGACAACGTGATGTCACGGCACGGCACGATCTTCGCCTACGCGTGCCTGCTGAAGGACCAGGACGGCACGGTCGAACGCCCCATGCCGGTCAAGGAGTCGGGATTCTCCATCGAACGGTACCTGCGGTCCGATCAGCGGACCGAACCCGACAGGTACGCGGCCGAACAGGCGCTCATCAACGGCGCGAAGGCCGAACTGGCCTCCCTGCACAACGCGTGGGCGCGTCGGTGGTGCCTCGCATTCCGGAACGGAAGCGCGGCGAAGCGGGACGGGACGTATGGCGACCATCTCGAAGTCGCATGCCGTCTCGCCGAGCAATGGTATGGCGGCATCGCCGAATCCGTGGCGGACGAGGCGTCCCCGGATCCGGAGGCCGTCGGCAGGCTGCTCCACGACGTGGGATTCCGCGTGCGGCGGTCCAGGAACCGTGCGGGCAGGCCCGCGGCCGGCGGCCGCCCGGGACGGGCGTGGGACGATCTGCCGGCGCAGGACAGGGACCGGTACGTCGAACGGGCCGCGGCGAACCTGGGCATCGCCCGGAGGACATGGATCGACGCGATCGGCGTGAAACGCTTCAGGGCGACGTTCATGCCATGGCGGAAGGGGACCGCGGACTTCGCCGTCAGGGACACCCCCAGGGCCCGCGCGGACGTGGAGGTGTGGATGACGGTCTACGCCGTCCTGCTGGCCGTCCTGCTGCACGACGGACGGGACGGGGCGACGACCTGGGCGGCCGACGCCCTGGGGCCGGCCAGAGGCGTATGCCGCGGCATGGACGCCTGGCGGCGCGGCGGCGGTATGGACGACGGGAGAGGCGCCGACCGGGAAGCCGTCGACGCCGAGGCCGCGTCGCTGATCCGGTCGGTCGCGCTCCAATGGGTCCGCGTCTGCGCCAACCGCGCCTGCGCCGTCGTGCACGACGCCACGCGGCGTCCGGCCGACGGCTCCGACGTCGACGTCATGGCCGTCATCGTCATGGCCGTCACGCCATCATCCGCGAAGGACCCGAAGACCGGCGCGACGGCGGCCGTGCGGCCGCCCGCCGCCGGGAACGCGCCCACGCTGTCCGACACGATCCGCAGCCAGGCCGTCGGATACGTGCTGGCCGTCAGAGACCCCATCGTCAGGGCCGAACCTTCGTCGTGCTACGTCAATCTGGCGCGCCAATGGCTGCACCGCGCCGGATACCGGCAGCGCAGGCAGGTCGTCCTCCGGGACCGGCACGGCCACGTCGTGCGCGAGGGGCAGGACGACGTCACCCGCGAGATCCGGGTGTGGTACGAGGCTCCCCAGAGCAGCACGGCGCCGTCGGACGACGGCGGGGACAGCGGCACGGACCTGTTCGAGTCGATGCCGGACGCCTCCACGTCCGTCAACCCCGTCGACGCCGGACACGTCGGATCCATGGCGTTTTCGCTGCTGTCCTGGCTGGAACGGGAGCGGAACGAAAGCCGCGCGACCCACGACCATTGCGTGCCGTTCCGCGTCCGGAGCGGCTGGGCCGACGCCGTGCAGGCCGCGTACGACACGGGCGGGGCCGCCGCCGACCGCGGGGCCATGGTCCAGGGCGAGGAGCTGCTGCGGCGCGTCATGTACATGATCGGCGCGCTCGGACGCAACAGCTTCGCCTCCGCGGACGCCATCGAGGCCGCCGTCCGCCGACTGGACGAGGCCTACGGCAAGGCCCGCATCGCCAAGGACAGCATCCAGTTGGCGAGGTACTCCATCCAGGCCGCGTCCAGGCGGGGCGGGGACCCGGACGACCTGAACTACCGGATCGACGTCGGCAGGTGGTGGGACACGGTCGTCTCGGCGCGCAACGGCGTCGTCGGACGCAGGAAGAAGAACTACCTGATCGAGAACCTCGACACGGTCCGCGCCGATCTGGAGACCGCGGGCGTGACGGGGGACGACCTGTCCGCGCTGCACACGGCGGAGCACGTCATCGCCGGCATCCAAGGCGACCGCATGCCGCCGCTGTGCGTGGACGAGCCGGACTGTCCCGGCGTGGACGTCTCCCCGATATGGCGGTCCGGAACCGCCGGACATGGACAGGGACGTCCCACGGGACGACCGGGCGGCGTCCCCCGCGGCGGGACGTTGGAAGGCGACGGCGAAAGGAGCGTCCGACATGGATGACGACATGACCGGCAAGGCCGATGGCGCGACCCCCATGGACGAGCGGCCGGAAGACCTGCTGTCCGACCCGTCGTTCCGCGAGGCGGCTCGGGAGATCTGGCACGGACGGGTGGGACCGGAGGTCTCCGCATGGACCATCAGCCAGGGGGCGACCGGCGGGTTCGGCGAGGACCTGGCACGCGTCGTGCTGGCCGACGGGGCGCTCGTCAGCCAGGTGAACGGCATCTGGGAGTCGCTGCAGACGGCCACCGGCGCGGCGAATCGGACCGGGCTCGACGCGCTGCCCGTCGGATTCCGGCGCGCCATCCGGCAGGAGGAACGCGACGGCCTGCCGAAGCTCAACCTGGACATCGCGCACGCCGCCGGACGCTGCTGGACCGACGCCGACTGGGACGCGGACCTGTTCAGCCTCGAACTGGAGGCGTGCGCGTTCGACGGGACGACGCTCGCCGCGGTCGGCGTGCGCGGCGACGACGGACCCGCGTCCGCCGGAACGGTGACGGGACGGGCGGAGCGGACGGAACCCTGGGAGGTGCAGTTCCACGCCGACCATCTGACGGTGCTCGCCCGCCGCCACGACACGAACCCGCATGCGATCGTCGTCCGGCTGGAATCGGACGCCGACCTGCGGACCTACCGGATTACCCTCCACTGGCCCGACGGCACGTCGAGCACGCTGGAACCCGTCACGGCGGGGGCCGCCACACGCCCCATCCGATTCGGCAGGGTGGCGTCCCCCGGCGGCGCGCTGCCGGTGCGCATCAGCGTGGCGGCGCGCTGACGCGCATCATGACGGGCGATCCCCCACCGGGCCGTCCGACCGGCCGGACCATCGGACCGTCCCAGACCATCAGAACCAAACGAAACGACGAGACCGCGGCGCACGCCGCGGGGAAACGAGAGCACCATGAACATAGGCGTGACCGGCCACCAGCGCATCCCCGACGAGGCGCGGGCCTACGTGGAACGCGGACTCGACGAGTTCCTGCGCGGATACGACGGGGCGGACGTCACCGGATTGAGCTCGATGGCCTACGGGGCCGACCAGCTGTTCGCCGACGCCATGCTCCGCGCGGGACACCCGGTCACGGCCATCATCCCCTGCCGCGGCTACCGCGCCACGTTCACGGGGGAGGGGCTCGCCGCCTACGACCGGCTCATGGAACAGGTGCGCACCGCGGTGACCCTGGACTTCCCCGAGCCGGGCGAGGACGCGTACCTCGCCGCCGGCAAACGCGTGGTGGACGAATCCGACATCCTCGTGGCGTTCTGGGACGGACTGCCGGCCGCCGGCAAAGGCGGGACCGGGGACGCCGTGGCCTACGCCAAGGCGCGACGCAAGCGCGTCGTCGTGATCTGGCCGGAAGGCGTGCGGCACTGAGCCTGCGTCACCGCCGCCGGCCGAACCCAAGCCATGCCGCCAGCCGGCCGGCCGGGGACGGGGACACCGGTTCGGGCAGTTCCAGCGTCCCATCGACGGATGCCGCGACGTAGAGGATCGCCGCCGTCGCCGCGCACCATGCGCCGGCCACGCCGTCCGCGCGCCACAGCATGACGGCGACGCACGAGGTGACGGCGCAGACGACGACGGCGGACAGGCCGAGATGGGCCGCGAAGGCGAAGGACCGCTCCACAATCGCGTAGGCGAGATGCCGCAGCAGCTCGAGGCCGGCGTACAGTACGCACGCCGCCAACGCGCACCACGCCGCGGCCGCCACCGGAGCATCGTGGGATTCCAACGCCGCCAGCGCGCCGAGCGCCTGCAACCCCACCGAGAACACCAAGGTGACGGCCGCATGCCACAGGCATCGCGCCGATCGGGCGGCGCTTCGGCGCATCGGGGCGTCCCTGTCCGGACGTCCGTCGCCGCGACGGAACCCGCGGGGCGGCCATGTGGCCTGCGCGACGAACATCGCCAGCAGCAGCATGCCCGGCAGCGCACCGGTGAACGGGACGGCGTCGGGCATGCCGCAACGGACGGGCGCCAGCCACGGCCGCAGCAGGTCGGCGCCGGCGAGCATGCCGTAGGCGTCGGCGCGCGTCAGCCGGTCGGGGTCCGGGCCGTACGCCCGCACGTCGTCCGCGAGCGTGAGGCACCGGTAGCCGACCGCCTCCACGGCGAAGCATACGAACGCCCATGCGGCGACCCGGCGCAGGGTCGCCCACGCCCGCACCGGCGCGCTCATGAGCAGCAGACCGATGCGGGTGGCCACCCGGAGCGGCGGCTCGGGCACGGGCGTCATGGCCGCGCCTCCCCGTCATCGCGTGGCCGGCCGCCCGGCGCGGGTGCCGCGACGACCGACACGACCTGCGGCGACGGCTCGAACCGCGAGGACATCATGCAGGTGCCCGGCGCGAGCTCCGACAGCGCCTGCGACGATGGTTCCGGCAGGCCGATCATGTCCGCCATGAGCGTGCGGTCGGCCGTCTCCGTGAGGCGGTGCGCGATCTTGAACCCGGTGTTGCGCGCGGCGTCGCGGGCGATGCGCGACGGGCTCTGGTCGACCACGATCATCGACTCGCCGAACCCGCGGATCTCCGCCATCATCGTGGACAGCATGCGCGACGCGCTGCGCCGCGACGACCCCTTCTCCGGGTCGTCGTCCAGGGCGTCGTCCACCGGGGGCATCACGCGATGCGCCTCCTCCAGCACGAACAGATGCCGTACGTCGTCGGATGGGCCGGACCGTCGCGCATGCCACCATACGGCCTGCGCGAGCAGCAGCATCAGGAACGACCTGGTCTCCTCGTCCGGAACGTCGTCCAGACAGACCACGGTGGGACGGTCGAAGAGCCCGACGACCATCGACGAGTCGCGCCAGCAGAAGAACGGCGCCATGTCGCGGTCGAGCAGCGTGTCGAGCCGCAGGCAGAGGGCCGCGCGGATGTTCGACTCGACCTCGGGGCAGTAGCCCAGACCGTGTACGAAACCGTCGGCCATGGCACGCACGTCGAACAGCGACGGCGTCCCGCCGGTGCCGTCCCCGTACCGTTCGGCGACGGCGCGGAACAGCCGCGTGAGCACGAGTGGTGTGGGGGAGGGAAGGGCGAACGCGCCGCGGAGCGCCTCCGCCACCCGCATGAGGTGGTCGGTCATACGCGTCCCCGGCCACGGCTCCATCAGGTTCATGCGCAGCTGCCGGCCGTGCACCACGTGCAGGCCGCCGTCGAACCGGTCGGCGATGGGTGTGTAGTCGTCCTTCAGCGGGTCGACGAGCAGGAAGGGGATGCCGTGCTGGTTCCATGCCTCGGCGAGCAGACGGCGGATCGTGGTGGATTTGCCGGAGCCGGCGCTGCCGCAGATCAGACCATGCCCGGCCAGATCGTGGACCGGCAGGCCCGCGCGCAGCGACGTGCCCCGGAAGACGCCGAGGTCGACGACGTCGCGGCCGGCGGGGCGGCGTCGGGACGCCGGCTGCGGCATGCGCACCGCCAATCCGGGCATGCCGTAGGCGGGCGGGGCCAGCAGGGCGCCGATCTCACGGGAGGTCAGCAGGCTTGCGAAGGCCGGAGGCGGGGATGCGGCCGTGGCGGCCGGGCCGGTGGCATCCGGCTCCGCGGCGTCCGGGACCACGGGCGCCGAGAACGTCTCGTACGCGGTGCCGTCCGTGGCCGTGACCGCGCCCTCGAGGGCGGAGACCACGTGCATGACCGCATCCCCGTCGTCGGCCATCACGACGGCGCGCACCGACCACATGCCGCACGCGCCCGCCTCGTTCATCCAGCGTTGGTAGGCGAGGGTCCAATCGTGGACCCGCCGCCACGGGTCGGACGTCACCGTGGCGGTGACGGTGCCGCCGGTCTGGACGGTGCGGGTCATCCGACAGGCCGCGGCGTCGCCGATCGCGCCGAGCTCCCAGGACAGGCGCGAACGCATGCCGTCCCACGCCGGCGTGCAGCACAACGCCAGCGTCCAATCGCCTGACGACGTCTGCAGCCGTTCGAGCAGCGGGAATCCCGGGGCGGCGTCGCCCCGGACGCCCGGCATCCCCTCCGCGGCCTCTCGGACGGCGCCGCCGGGCTCCTGCATGCGGAACATGAGGCTCCTGGCATGACGGGGGCGCCGCGGCAGCGCCTCGTCCCGTCCGACGCGGCGGAGCGCGGCCGTCGGCGCGAGCGTCATGCGGGCCTTGCCGATGCGGTCCTCGGCGGCGTATCCGCCGAGCATGAGACGCAGGCCGTCGTCGCGCCTGCGAATGACGATGTCGAGTTCGCCGTCCGCGCCGTTCCACGCGCGCAGCAGCCGTTCGATCATGTTCGGACGTCCCGGCGTCGCGCGTTCGATCTCGTCGACGGCCGTCCACAGGACGCCGCCGATCGGGACGGGGCGTGTGCCGGAGGGCGCGAACCCGCCGTAGCGCAGCGCGTCGAGGGTCTCCAGGCCGTGCCTCGCGTCGGATTCGCCGGCCGCGTCCCACATGGCCGTCGCGTCCCGCGCGGCCCGGCCGAGCGCGGCCATGGCGGCGGGGAACAGCGGATCCTCGATCCGGACGCCGGTGGGTCCGGGCCCGGTGGGGCCGGTGTGTCCGTTGGGTGCGGTGCCGTCGGTCATGATGGCTCCTTTCAGCCGATGATGGTCCGTGTCGTGTCGATGCGTCCGCCGGCCGCGTCCCAGGCCATCGCGTATTGGGCGACGACGTCCTCGCCCTCCAGCCAGGGCGCGATCGCGTCCGGGGAGTAGACGAACACCTCGTGGGTCTGGGCGTCCGCCACGAGGATGCGCCCCTCGTGGTTGACCACGTTGTAGGCGTGGCCGCTGATATGCCCTTCGGCATCGGCCCAGTGGGAGGAGACGATGGCGCTCGCGCCGGGGCCGGCCTCGTCGAGCCGGCGGTACAGGGTGCGTGCGTCGGTGGGCGCGTACGACTCATGCGCCCACTGTTCGGTGACGTCGAGCCGTTCGCCCGATGCGAGCGTGACGGGATGCTCCGGATCGGACGTGGCTTCGGGAACGAGCAGACGCCCCGCCGCCTCCACGCCGTAGCCGCGCCATGCGGCCTCGAACGCGCGGGCGCAGTCGGCGCAGTTCGTCTCGTAGGCGGATTCCAGCCCGAACCGCGGGTTGATGCCGTCCACCAGCGCGTGCGGGTCGCGGAACCGTTCCATCGGACCGGTCGGCGTCTCGGCGGGTTCGCGGTAGCCCTCCCTGCCTTCGGTGAAGATGCGGGGCTCCTCGGCGCCGTGCAGCCGCGTCTCCTTCGGGTCGACGGAGATGATCTGGTTGCGGTGGGTCTCCGCCGTGCCATGATTCCACGCCGTCTCGCCGGTGGTTCGTCCCCATCCGGTCTCGCCGGTGGTATGCCCCCACCCGGTCTCGCCCATGCCGCCGCGCGTCTCGCCTCCGGCATGTCCGAAGCCCGCGTGTTCGATGCCGCCGTGCCGCCATGCTCCCATCGTCGTCTCCTCGCGATGCTCAGTGGTTCTCGCGTCCGAACAGGAGCACCCGGACGCGCACGCGGTCGAGGTCGTCGCGGGAGACCATGGACCAGGTGACCGCCACGTGGGGTTCGGCCGGCAGTTTCGGGCCCGCGGACAGCGCGCCGACCTGCCTGAAGTCCATCGACAGCGGCATATCGACGCGGAAGTACGCCTCGCAGGCGGTGGACGGCAGCTCTCCCGCGACGGCGTCCGTCAGGGCGCGCTCGCCCAAGGTGTCGATGGCCTCCTGGTCGTCCGGCGCCGCCGTGACGTCGCCGTACCAGACGTAGTCGGCGGCATGCGCGGACGACGCCAGGGCCTCGGCCTCCGCCCGGTTGGTGGGAAGCGGCGAGGCGGCGTCCTCGAACAGATCGGCGAAGAGCCCAGCCATCCGTGCGAGCTTCAGCGACATGCGCTTTGCGCACAGGTCGCGTCGGATATCGTGTTCCGTCGCGGCGTACTCGGTTGCGGTCCGGTCGATGCGCTCGTCGTGTTCGATGTCGGTCATGATGTCCTCCTGTCGGTTGTCATGGGGCCGTGTCGCCCCGTACGCGTTATGGAAGGCGCATCCCGACGGTTTCGCAAAGGATTTTTTCCCGGCGTGTCGCGTGGGCCCGTCATCGACGACCGTCATCGACGGCCGCGGGCCTTCCCGGTTTTCCCCCTGATTCCGCGACGGATGGGCCTATGGAGGATGACGGTTCCGGACGGGCCGTCGCAAGGAACACGATTTCGACATCCGACGCCGAAAGGGGCGGACATCATGGGAACGATACGCAAGATGCAGTTGATGAAGCTCTCCGCGGAGCACGCGTTCATGCCGGAGGCGGCACGCACCGTGCAGCGGGCCATCGTCATCAGGGCGGGAGGACGCCCCAGACCGTCGCGCGACTGGTGGGCCGCGCTGTTCGACCGCGGCACGATGGCCGCACGCTACCGTGCGGACCCTCATCTTCCGGACGAGGGATATCTCCACGTGCTCATCGAAGGGTATCTGGGCGCGATCGCCATGGAACGGCAGGACACGCTCCTCCTGCAGGAGGTGCTGCGCTGCCGCGCCCTGGAGCTCATCGAGGAATACCGCGGACTGCAGGAGGGATTGCCCGCGTTGTTGCGCTCCCGGGAGCAGGCCCGCGAGGCCGTCGCGCGGACGGACGGCGACGGGGAGCCCGCGACGGCGGCGGAACGTTACGAATCGCCGGACGACGTCGCACGCCGTCGTCGGCGGGAACGCGAACGCGCGTTGCGCGACGGCGAGTCGATGGTGGCCGCCGCGCGTCGGCGCTTCGCCGCCCTGAGAGGCGAGTACGTCACGCTCAGGGACACGTTCTGGTTCCACCAGGGCGCGTTCCTGACCCGTGCCGTGGTGGTGCGCTCGTACTACATGATCCGCATGGACGATTTCGTCCGCCGCACGCTGCGCCGGTGCCTGCGCGAGGGGGAGCCGCCGGTCCTGCCTGACTTCCCCTGCGGATTCGAGGAGCCGGAGCCGTTCCCGGTCCTGCCCGACATGGTGCCGGGCGAACGGCCCGGTGCGGACGAAGGCGTCCCCGGGACGGATGCGGCCGATGGGCCCAACGGGTCCGACGGGTCCGACGACGCCGGCGGGCCGGACGGACAGGCATCCTCCCGGGAGGAGGCCATGCGCCGCGGGGCCGAGGCCGCCGCCGCGGCCCTGTGACGCCGCGGCCCCGTCCGCCGGCGCCGTGCGCGACACGCCCGGGAGTGGGCGGGAACCCGCCTCCCCGGTTTTCCCGTATACGCCGGGCGGATGCGCCTTCATGGGGCAACGGGCCGCGGCAACGGCCCGCAGCCGGGACACGCACGCCGGGATGTGCGGGTCCCGGCCAAGGAAAGGAGCACCATCATGTTCACCAGCAACCAGTACGGACCGCATGCGGCCGGGACCGCGCTCGCCATGCTGTGCGCGGCCGCGCTGCTCGTCCCGCTCGCGGGATGCGGCACGACCACGGCCGACGCCGATGAGGGATCACGGTATTCGGCGGTGGCCATCGTGGCCGCGGACACCATCACGAATCCGGCGCCGCGGCTCACGGACGGGGAGGAGCGCACGGTGAAGGACGTCATGCTCTCCGCCGGAACCGACGCCGTGATGCTCGTGTCCGCCGGCGGCGAGCCCGCGGTGGTCCACCCGGATTTCGTCGAATTCGACCCGTCCGAAGGCAACCCGACCGGCAACAACGTGCGCGCGAAGTCCAACATGCTCGAACTCGGCGACGCCATGGCGTCCATGCACGCGAAGACCGCCGAGCAGAACACCTTCGAAGCCGTCGCGATGGCGGCCGATTTCCTCCGCGCGCGTGCCGACGGCACCCGGCCCGGCCTGCTGCTGATCCACTCCAACGGCATGGACTCGGTGGGGCAGATGGACATGACGAAATGGCTTGCGACCGGCGACCCCGACGAGGTCGCCATGGCGGTCGGCAAGGCCAATCCGGGGCTCTCCCTCGACGGCGTGGCCGTGCGCATGACCGGCACCGGCTACGTCGCCGATGACGCGCCGTCCGGGCAGCACCGGCCGACGGCCGCGGTCCGCACCCTCCTCGAACAGGTGTGGACACGGACCCTGCAGGCGTTCAAACCCTCGGACGTCGCCATGGATCGGACGCCGCTCTCCGGCGGCCACGCCAAGGGCGCCACGGAACAGGTCACGCCGGTCGCGCTGCCCTCCGCCACGGTGACCTGCGACGAGCAGCGGGTGGACTACACCCTGCCGTCGGCGCTCCTGTTCGAACCGGACTCGGCCACGCCGACGGCCGCGGCCAAGGACGAACTCGCCGAACCCGCCCGCATCCTGACGGACGCGCCGGACGCCACGGCCACCATCGTCGGACACGTCTACGCCAGTCCCGGCGATACGGAGGAGCAATACCAGAGCATGTCCCAGGCGCGCGCCCAGGCCATCGCGGACCTGCTGGTCCGGGACTACGGCGTCGACGCCTCCCGCACCATCGTGCGCGGCGTCGGGGCGAGCCAGCCGGCGAACGCGGACGACCCGTCCGCCCCGTCCAATCCCGAAGCGGACCGCCGCGTCGAACTCTCGATCAGCGGTGCCGGGAACGTCTCCTGCACGATCGGCTGACGCCCATATCCCATATCCGGACATCGCAAGGAAGGAACCATCATGACCATGCCGCACCGTGACACGCTCCCCACGCTCCCCGCATTCGTCGAGGACGCCGCGCTCGACGACGTCGAGACGAAGGCCATGGGCCGGCTGCAGGGGCTTATCGACGCGCACGCGCTGGATTCGGCGCACGGCGACATCATGGACGACTACGTCGCGAACCTCGCCGCGCCGGTCTACCAACGCGCCGAACGCGCCTACCACGACGGTCTGCGCATCCTCGACCGGAGCGAAGGCGATCTCGTCGGACGGCTGTCCCGCTCACGGTCCGCCGCCGACGCCGCCGCGGACGCCTCCGCCGACCTGTCGGCCCAATACGCGGCCGTCTACGAGGAATGTCTCGCCCTGCGACGCGCGCACGGCGGCGTCGACTGGCGCACGCGCCTCGGCTGGTGGCGTGCGCGCGGATGGGAGAAGGCAGGTGACGACCGTCACGACACCGCCGTCGCCGCCGCGGACCCCGCCAGCGACGTCACGGCGGCCGCGGCCGCCGCGGCCGGCGACGGGGACGACGCCGGGGCGCGCGACAGGCGGAACCCCACCGAACCCTGCGCACGTCCCTGGCCCCTGCTGCTCTTCCTGGCATGCGGCCTGCTCGCGGAACTGGCGGACCCCATCATGAGCGCCTCCCTCTTCGACGCGCTGCTCAACATGCCCGGCACCACGCCGTTCGGGGTGAGCCCGGTCTCCTGCGTCATCGTGGGCAGCGTCGTCGCCGGCACGATCGGCATCCCCCTGGCGGTTGGCTGGCATGCGGCGCGCCGTCGGCCCGGGAACCGGGACGCGCCGTCCCCGGTCCATCTCGGTCTCGCGGTCTTCTGGGGGCTGCTCGGCGCGTCCATGGCCCTCCTGCGCATCTTCGAAGCGCAGATAGAAGGGGTCAGGGCGAACTACGCCTCCAGCGTGCCGTTCGGCCTGTTCATGCTCGTCGTGTACGTGCTCGCGGGACTCGACCTGTTCGCCACCTCGCACGCCTACTTCAGCGGCACATACCACCGCATGCGCGGCATCCAGCGGGCCGCCGTCCGCGCGGAGCGACGGCGGGCGGCGCGCCTGGCTGAAACCGAGCGTCTCGTCAGGGACATGACGGCGCTGGACGACATGCGCGGACGGTTCACCAGGGAACGCGACCGGCAGTTCGAGGTCCTGCACGAACGCGAGGACGCCATCAAACGGCTGATCCGTCTCCAGCTCGCGCAGGCGCTCGCCGACCCGGCCCAGAGCGCGTTGGTCCGCACGCCGTTGCGGCCGACGCGGCCGGTGCGGACGCCGTCGGACGAACGGCATGTGGCGAAAGCCGCGTAGGAAGGGGACGCCATGAGTGGATTCGATGTCACCGAACGTCTCCGCCCGGCCGGGGATCCGGCGGGCGCGGCCCCGGCGCAGGCCGATTGCGCCCCCTATCCGTTCGGCTGCGGCGGCGTCGGCACGGTCGTCGACGGGACGTGCCGCCGGTGCGGCGCCCCTCAGACGGTGGTCCCGTCGTCCGGGACGCCCGGGCCGGGGCCGACCGAGGCCCGTCCGTCTGCCGTCCGCAGTCCCCAGGCCGTCCCCGCCGATGCGGAGGGAAGGCCGGACGACGGCACGGTCGAGGGCGTGGTGTGCGCCCCTCCCGAACGACGCGAGGGCGCCGCCGCGTTCGGCGCCGTCGACGTCGCCCTGCACGTGTGCCATCTGCTGCTGATGCTGCCGGTGCGCCTCGCGCTGTTCATTCTGCTGCTGATACCGCGGTCCCTGCGCGTGCTCGCGCCGGCGGCCTTCCGGTTCGGTTCCGCGAACGGGATGGGCCTCGGCCTGTTCACCTCGTCGGTGGGCGGTTCGGCGGTGCCGGAGACCCTGGTGCGCGTCCGCCTCGCGGATGGCGGCGAATGCGTCATGCTGCTGCGCGGCGCCATCCGCGGAGGCTCGTTCACGCTCGGACATGCGGTGCGGGCGACCGGACGGATGGGACGGGACGGGGTCTTCAGGACGCGCCGCGTCTACGACCGGGTGAACCGGGTGTGGATCCGCGCCGTCACCCCGGGGCCCCTGCTCTGGAACCGGATGGCGATGGTCGGTCTCATCGCGCTGTATCTGGCCATCGCGATGTCGGTCGCCGGCGGGCTCGGCCTGCTCGGATAGGGGCGCCCGGGTCCGCTCCGCCCGCCCCCTCCCGACACGCCGGAGGGCATGCCACGGCCGCGAGGTCTACTTGGACCGCGATGATGTTGTCGGAAACAGACATGGACCGTCACGTCACGAAGGAGACCAACGATGCCCGACTTCATCGCCGCATACACACCCGCCGCCACCCGCTATGATTCGATGACCTACAACCGCTGCGGGGCCTCCGGCCTCAAGCTGCCGGCCGTCTCGCTCGGCTTCTGGCACAACTTCGGCGACCTCACGCCGTTCGAGCACATGAAGCAGCTGGTGTTCACCGCGTTCGACAACGGCATCACCCACTTCGACCTCGCCAACAACTACGGTCCCGAATACGGCAAGGCCGAAGCCAACTGCGGCCTGCTGCTCGGCAAGTACTTCAAGGGCCACCGCGACGAGCTCGTCATCTCCACCAAGGCCGGCTACGACATGTGGCCCGGCCCGTACGGTGACCACGGCTCGCGCAAGTACCTCATCGCCTCGCTCGACCAGTCCCTCGAACGCCTCGGCCTCGACTACGTGGACATCTTCTACCACCACCGTCCGGACCCGGAGACCCCGCTCGAGGAGACCATGGGCGCGCTCGCGCAGATCGTGAACTCCGGCAAGGCGCTGTACGTGGGCCTGTCCAACTACGACGGCCCCACCATGGAGCGGGCGGCCGCGATCCTCGACGAACTGCACGTGCCGTTCATCATCAACCAGAACAAGTACAACATCTTCGACCGCACCATCGAACGCAACGGGCTCAAGGACACCGCCAAGCGCCTCGGCAAGGGCATCATCACCTTCTCGCCGCTCGCGCAGGGACTCCTGACCAACCGCTACCTCCACGGCGTGCCGGCCGACAGCCGCATCGCCCTCGACCCGCGCTTCCTCAAGGATTCCGCGCTCACGCCGGAACGTCTCCAGCAGATCCGCGAGCTCAACGACATCGCCATCGCCCGTGGCCAGACGCTCGCCGAGATGAGCCTCGCCTGGCTGCTGCACGACGGCGTCGTCACCTCCGTGCTCGCCGGCGCCTCCAAGCCGCAGCAGATCCTCGACAACATCGGCGCCCTGAAGAACACCACGTTCAGCGCCGAGGAGCTCGCCAGGATCGACGAGATCTCCCAGCGCTGAGCGCGGTTCCGCGGCCTTCGGGGGAGGGGCGCGGAGACGACATGACGCCGTGACGTCCGGCCCGCGGGGACCGGACGTCACGGCGTCATGTCATATGGGCGATATGGGCGGCCGGGCACCGCCGCGCGTCACCAGCCGCGCATCTCGTCGTAGATGCGCTTGCAGTCCGGGCACACCGGGTACTTGGACGGATCGTGCTTTGGCACCCACACCTTGCCGCACAACGCCACCACCGGGCGCCCGGTCATCTGCGATTCGGCGATGCGGTCGCGGGACACGTAGTGCGCGAACCGGTCCGCGTCGCCGTCGTCGGAGCGCTTGGTCTCCTCCTTCGTCTCCGGGCGTTCCAGCACCGCGGTGCCGGTGGCCGCGTCCGGATCGGACAGCGGCGACGACGTGTCCGCATCATCGGACCAACGGTATTCCCTCATGCTCATGGCAACCTCCTTGAAGCGTATGCTGCCCACCATCATAGTGTCGTCGCGTCAACGGGCGGGTATGGCCGGCGCGGAAGGCCGATGACGCGGTAGTCTATGGAGATATGACCAAAGCAGTGTGCCCCGGCTCGTACGACCCCGTGACCGCCGGACATCTCGATGTAATAGAACGCAGCGCGCGCCTCTTCGACGAGGTGCACGTGGTGGTGGCGGTGAACGCCGCGAAGACGCCGATGTTCCCCACCGAAACCCGCGTGGACGTGATCCGCCGCGCCCTCGCCAAGGACGGCTATGAGAACGTCGTCGTCTCCTCCACAGACGGGCTCATCACCGACTACTGCCGCAAGGTGGGCGCCACCGTCATCGTCAAGGGCCTGCGTCAGAACGGCGACTACGAGGCCGAGCTCGGCATGGCGCTCGTCAACCGCAAGATCGGCGAGGTGGAGACCATGTTCCTGCCTGCGGACCCGGTGCTGGAGCACATCTCCAGCTCCATCGTCAAGGACGTGGCCCGCCACGGCGGCGACGTGACCGGCATGGTGCCCGACTGCGTGGTGCCGATGCTGGGCGAGGCGCTGCGTCAGGAGAAGGAACGTCGTGAAACGCGCAGCGGAAGGAGCGCATCATGAACGAGGACAATGAACCGGTGGACGTGACGGAGGGCGGTGCCGCGGCGCCGCAGGACCACGACGCGGCCCCGGAGGCCGCGGCCGAACCGCCCGCGCCGCCGGCCGTCCCGTCGGACGCCGTCGGGGAGCCGCAGTCCCAGCCGGAGACGGAGGCGTACGCGATGCCGCTGTCGCCCATCGCGCACGAGGCGGCGCCGGAACCGCTGTTCCCGGACGCCGCGACGTCGCAGGACCCGCACGCCGAAGGCGACGACGACGGCACGCCGAACGTCCTCAAGTCGCCGTTCCCGCTGCCGGACCTGCGCGCCGACGCCGACGCCGAATCGGACGCGGACGCCAGCCGCGACGAGTTCACCACCGTGTACGACATCATCGACCGGCTCGAAGCCCGTCTCGAGGAGGCGAAAGGCTCCATCTTCTTCCCCGGCACGGTGCGCGTGTACCGCGACGAATTCGCCGGCGACCTCGACGAGCTCAAGCACATGCTGCCCGTCCAGCTCGAACGCGCCTCCGCGCTCATGCGCGAGGCCGAACGCCGGCTGGAAAGCGCGCAGACGCAGTCGAACGCCATCGTCGCCTCCGCGCAGAGCCGCGCCGCCGACCGCATCAAGGAGGCCGAGGAGCAGGCGCAGTTCCTCGCCGGACAGGAGAACGTCACCGCCCTGGCCCGACAGAAGGCGCGGCGCATCCTCGAGGACGCGCAGGCCAAGGCCGACCACCTCACCCAAGGCGCCGACGACTACTCCACCAAGGTGATGGAGACACTGCGCGCCCAGCTCACCAAGATGGGCGGCGACGTGGACGCCGGCCTCAACGTGCTGTACGAGCGCCGCAAGGCCGCCGCACGCGACCTGCCGCACCTCAACGACGACGACTATCCTGAAGCGCAGTGAACCAAGCGGGCGCCCCGAAGGCACCCGGAACGACATCCCAGAAGAAAGGCAGTGACATGCCCCGTCCCGAAGACTCCCAGTGGGCCGTGCCCGTGGCGCAGGTCGCCTCGCGCGCCGGCCAGTCGAAGCTCATCGACGCCGACTATCCCGCGCCCAGCGGCATCGGCGACGCCGTGATCGGCGTCGAGGAGGGCGCGCCCGTCCACGTGAGCGGATCGTTCGACTCCATCGTCGACGGCCTGATCCTCACCGCACGCGTCAGCGCGCCCGTGCACGCCGAATGCACCCGGTGCCTCAACCCCATCAAACGCGACTGGACCGTGAACGTCACCGCGTTCTTCCCCTACGAGTCCGACGACGCACGTGGCCATGACGACGGCAAGGGCGAGGTCGACATCGTGGCCGGCGAAGAGGAGTCCGAGGACACGTACCCGCTGCTCTCCGGCGGCGCGTTCGCCGACCTCGAGGCCCTGCTGCGCGACACGCTCGTCGAGGCGCTGCCGCTGCAGCCCCTGTGCCGCGAGGACTGCAAGGGCCTGTGCCCGCAGTGCGGCGTGGACCTCAACGAGCATCCCGACCACCATCACGAGGTGGTGGACGACCGGTTCGCCATGCTCGCCGGTCTCAAGGCCGAACTCGAATCCCAGGCGGGGGACGCCGGGTCGGCGGATTCCGAGGAACAGGCCTGAGCGGACACCCCACGCGGCGACGGGGACGGTGCTCCGCCACGGACGCGACGCCGACGCCGACGGAACGCCGCCGGCGACACCCGCGTGACAATGTACGGACATTGCGCTAGAGTACTGAACGCTTAAGCTCAAACGTTCGAACGAAACAGAGGATACTGAAATGGCACTGCCTAAGTACAAGACCTCGCGCGCCAACACGCACTCGCGTCGCGCGAACTGGAAGGCGACCCCCGTCGCCACCGTGAGCTGCCCGAACTGCGGCGCTCCGACCCTGGCGCACGTGGCCTGCCCGAGCTGCGGTTCCTACCGCGGCCGCGTCTACCGCGAAGCCATCCGCTCCGCCCACACCAAGTGAGCCGACCGGAAGCTGTAACAACGGCATGAAGAAAGCCCTGCCATCGACGGGTGGCGGGGCTTTCGCATAGAAACAGGAAGCATGAGCACCGAACACACCACCCCCATCACCCGCACCGCCGGCCCCTCCAACGAAGCCACGAACGAACTGCTCGAACGGCTCGGCACCACCATCAGCCCCGAACTGCTCGTCCAGGCGCTCACCCACCGCTCCTTCGCGCATGAGCATCCGGGCGTCAAGCACTACGAACGGCTCGAATTCCTCGGCGATGCGGTGCTCGAACTCGTCGCCACCGAGACCCTGTTCCGCATCCACCCGGACATGACCGAAGGCCAGCTCGCCAAGATGCGCGCCAAGGCCGTGAGCGAGGAGGCGCTGAGCGCCATCGCCCGCACCAAGCTGCACGTCGAACCGTACATCCTGCTCGGCCGCGGCGAGGCCGCGCAGGGCGGCGCCAACAAGAGCTCCATCCTGTGCGACATCGTCGAATCCCTCATCGGCGCCACGTTCGTCGAACATGGCATCGACGGCGCACGCACCGTGGTCCATCGCCTCGTCGACGACACGCTCGCCGAAGTGGCCACCGAAGGCCCCGCGCTCGATTGGAAGACCTCGCTCGAGGTCAAATCGCACCACATGGGCAAGGGCGACCCCGTCTACCACATGGCCGTCTCCGGGCCGGAATACGCGCAGGTGTTCACCGCGCGCGTCACCCTCGGCGACGACGATGCCGTGCTGGGACTCGGCCGTGGCTCGAGCAAGCGCAAGGCGCAGCTCGCCGCCGCCGAAGCCGCATGGCACAAGCTCGACGAAGCGGACGGCGGCAAGCCCGCCGGCGGCAAGGACTGAACGCCGGCGGCGTGGGGACGTCGCACGCGGCGGGCCGCATCGACCATGGCGCGGAAACGTGGCGTTTCCCACGCTTCGGGCGCGTGGGGACGCTTCGTCGTCCACGCGCATAGACTGGTAGGACACGCGTGAAGGCGGCCACAAACCGCCCCGGACACGCAACCGCAGCCGGAAGGCGTCGGCGGAACCAACCGCATTCCGTCGGATCGGCCGCCGACCGGCAGAGAACAGCAGAAGTGAAGTGTGAGAGGAATATGGCTTTACCCACGCCCTTGCAGGCTTTCAGCGGTGTGCCCAAGGCACCCGTGAACGACAAGCAGACCATCGTCGACGGCGAGAAGATGACCGGCGCGCAGGCGCTGGTCCGTTCCCTGGAGGACTTGGGCGTCACCGACGTCTTCGGCATCCCCGGCGGCGCCATCCTGCCCGTCTATCACCAGATCACCGATGATCTGAAGTTCCGGTTCGTGCTCATGCGTCACGAGCAGGCCGCCGGCCACGCGGCCGAAGGCTACGCCATCGCCACCGGCAAGGTGGGCGTGTGCATCGTGACGTCCGGACCGGGCGCCACCAACGTCGTCACCGCCATCGCGGACGCCAACATGGATTCCGTGCCGATGGTCGTCATCACCGGACAGGTCGGCGTCAACGCCATCGGCACCGACGCCTTCCAGGAGGCGGACATCGTGGGCATCACCTACCCGGTGTCCAAGCACTCCTACCTCGTCACCCGCGCGCAGGACATCCCGCGCGTGCTCGCCGAGGCGTTCCACGTGGCCGCCACCGGCCGCCCCGGCCCCGTGGTGGTGGACCTCACCAAGACCGCCCAGACCGGCACCATGTACTACTCGTGGCCGCAGCGCATGATCCTGCCCGGCTACAACCCCACCACGAAGGCCCACGGACGCGTGCTGTCCGACGCGGCGAAGCTGTTCAACCAGTCGTACCGCCCCGTGCTGTACGTGGGCGGCGGCGCCATGCGCTCCAACGCCGGCGAGCAGGTCAAGCGACTGGCCGAACTCACCGACGCGCCCGTCGTCACCACGCTGCCCGCGCGCGGCATCGTGCCCGACTCCGACCCGCACAACCTCGGCATGCTCGGCATGCACGGTACGGTGGCCGCCACCGGCGCCGTGCAGCGCTGCGACCTGCTCGTCGCCATCGGCGCCCGCTTCGACGACCGTGTCACCGGCAAACTCGACGCGTTCGCCCCCGGCGCGCGCGTCATCCACATCGACATCGACCCGGCCGAGATCGGCAAGAACCGTACGCCGGACGTCCCGATTGTGGGCGACGTGGCCACCGTGCTCGACGACCTCATCCCCGAGATCGAGCGCACGCAGGCCATCACCCCCAGGCCGAACCGCAAGCCGTGGTGGGACCGCCTCAACTACTGGCGCCGCCAGTACCCGATGACCTGGGACGAGCCGACCGACGGCTCCCTCGCCCCGCAGTGGGTGATCCGCCAGCTTTCCGAACACGCCGATCCCTCCACGATCTGGGTGACCGGCGTGGGCCAGCACCAGATGTGGGCCAGCCAGTTCATCGACTTCGAACGTCCGAAGTCCTGGATCTCCTCCGGCGGCCTCGGCACCATGGGCTACGGCCTGCCGGCCGCCATCGGCGCGTCCGTGGGCTCCGCCCGCGAATTCGACGGGAAGAAGCCCGTGTGGCTCATCGACGGCGACGGTTCGTTCCAGATGACCAGCGAAGAGCTGGCCGCCGCGTTCTTCGCGCACACGCCCGTCAAGATCGCGCTGCTCAACAACTCCGTGTACGGCATGGTCCGCCAGTGGCAGACCCTGTTCTACGACCACCACTATTCGCAGACCAACCTGCTCGACGGCGAGGCGCACGGCGCCGAGGGCGACGCGCAGGCCGCGGCCGGCGAACTGCCGCTCGAGGTGCCCGACTTCGTCAAGCTCGCCGAAGCCTACGGTTGCGTGGCGTTGCGTGCGTTCACCGAGGAGGAGGCCATCGAGGCCATCAAGCAGGCCAACGCCATCGACGACCGTCCGGTGCTCATCGACTTCCGCGTCTGGAAGGACGCCATGGTGTGGCCGATGGTCGCCGCCGGCGCCTCCAACGACGAGGTGACCTACAAGCCCGGCGTGAAGCCCTTGTTGGACGACACCGAAGGCGACGCGGCGGTGAACGCCGCGGCCGCCGCGGACGCCGCCACGGACGGGAAGGAGAACTGACATGCCCGCGAACTACCCCGCATCCAAGCCCGGCTCCGAACGCCACACGCTGTCCGTGCTGGTCGAGAACCGTCCGGGCGTGCTGGCCCGCATCGCCGGCCTGTTCGCCCGTCGCGCGTTCAACATCAACTCGCTGAGCGTCTCGCCCACCGAACGTCCGGACATCTCCCGCGTGACGGTCACCGCCGACGTGGAGGCCGTGCCGCTCGAGCAGATCATCAAGCAGCTCAACAAGCTGCTGCACGTGCTCAAGATCGTCGAACTCGACCCGAACACCACCGTGGAGCGCGAGCTCGTGCTCATCAAGGTGGCCGCCGACCAGTCCACCCGCTCCGACGTGCTCGAGATCGTGCGCCTGTTCCGCGTGCGCGTCGTCGACGTGAACCCGGAGTCGCTCACCATCGAGGCCACCGGCGCCGAAGGCAAGATCGACGCGCTGCTGGGGCTCCTCGAGCACTACGGCGTCATCGAGCTCGTGCGCTCCGGCTCCGTGGCCGTCACCCGCGGGCCGAAGGCGCTGAGCGAGAAGGTGCTCGGCTCCGAGATCACCGGACGCTGAGCCCCGCCGGTCCGGCCTTCCGCGCACGCTGAGGGCCGGACCGCGCCGCCGCAGGGCACGGCCACAGACCGACAAGACCAACACAACACCACACAGACCGCACCACGACCTTCACCCGGACGATTTCGGGCCGAAGGACGGAGGTGCGGTTTTTCAAGCCCCCAACCCGCGCGCATGGGGACGCGCACGTGGATCGGGGCCACGGACGCGCCGCACCGTCGGACCGCACGCCCGCGCAACCGATGGGAGGAAACAGGGCGATGCGAACGATATGGCGGGTGTTCACCCGCGACCTGACACGCATCCTGCGCAATCCGGTCGCCGTCGTCGTCACGCTCGGCGTGGCGATCATCCCGTCCCTGTACGCGTGGTTCAACATCCTCGCGAACTGGGACCCGTATTCGGCCACCGGCAACATCCAGGTGGCCGTCGTGAACAACGACCGCGGCACCAGCTCGCCGCTCGTCGGCAGGCTGAACGCCGGCCGGCAGGTCGTCGCGCAGCTCAGGCGCAACCACCAGCTCGGCTGGCGGTTCATGGACGAGACGTCCGCGCTCAACGCCATGCAGTCCGGGGACTGCTACGCGGCCATCGTCCTGCCGAAGGACTTCAGCGCGAGCCTCGTGGACGCGGTCACCAACCCCAAACGTCGTCCGAAGATCACGTACTACGTCAACGAGAAGAAGAACGCCATCGCCCCGAAGATCACCGACACGGGCGCGACCACCATCGACCAGCAGATCAACCAGACGTTCGTCACCACCGTGGGCGACACCGTCGCGAAGGCCGTGTCCAAGGCGGGAAAGGACCTGAGCGACGCGACGGACACGACGCAGCGCGACGTCGTCGACGACCTCGACACCGTCATCGGCGACATCCGCGACGTGGACGCGGCGCTCGGCGACATGCAGGACACGCTCGACGGCTCCGACGGCACGATCGCGGACGCGCGGAAGACGCTCGCCGCGCTCCGGAAGACGATCGCCGCCGCGCAACGCACCTCGAAACGCTCCGGCACGCTGCTCTCGCAGGCGCAGACCTCCTCGCAGCAGCTGTCCACGACGATGGTCGGCGCCCTCGACCAAGGCTCGGCGGGACTCTCCGGCATCGGCGTGAAGGTGAACGCGGCGGCCGGCACCCTGACCGGCACACTCAACAACGCCCAGGACGCTGCCGACCGCGTCCACACCGCGATCTCCACGCCGCTCGGACAGACCGCCGCAGCCGTCGACGACCTCAAGACCGCATTGAACCGCGCCGGCATCGGCGAGGACACGACCGACCCGGCGGGCCAACGCATCTGGAAGCAGGTGAACGCCCTGTCCGACGCCGTCGCGAAGCAGCAGCGGCAGGTCGACGACTTCCACAAGAACACGACCACGTTCATCGGCGCCGGCAAGGATGCGGCCACGAACCTGTCCGACGCCACCGGCACGGCCGTCGACGGCGGCATCAGCGGGCTCAACGTGGCGCGCGGCACGCTCACCGGCACCGTCATGCCGAACCTCACCGCCTCGCTCGACTCGTTCGGCGCGTTGAACGGCACGATGTCCGGCACGCTCACCACCCTCGCCGACACCGTCAGCCAGACCGACGGACTGCTCGGACAGCTGTCCGACACGATCGGACAGACCAAACGCACCGTGAAGGACACGCGGGACGAGCTCGACCGGCTCATCGACGACGTGACCGGCGTGCGCACCGACGTGGCCGCGCTCGACAGCTCCGCCACCTACCGCGACATCCGCGACCGGCTCCACCTGGACGACAAGGAGTTCGGCAGGTTCATGGGCTCGCCCGTCACACTGGACACGCGCGCCGTCTACCCGACCGACAACTACGGCTCCGCGGTCACGCCGTTCTACACGAACCTCGCCCTATGGGTAGGCGGCTTCGTGCTCATCGCCATCTACAAGCTCGAAGTGGACCGTGAGAAGCGCGGCGAGCTGCGCCATCTGACCGCCACGCAGGCGTATCTGGGACGGTGGGCGCTGCTCGTCACCATCGGCCTGCTGCAGGCGGTCATCGCCTGCGTGGGCGACCTCGTGCTCGGCATCCAACGCGAGCATCCGCTGCTGTTCCTGCTCGCCGGCATCATCTGCTCGTTCGTCTACGTGAACATCATCTACGCGCTGGCCGTCGCGTTCCGGCACATCGGCAAGGCTGTGGCCGTGATCCTCGTCATCGTGCAGATTCCGGGCGCGTCCGGCCTGTACCCGATCGAGCTCATGCCGGACTTCTTCCGCGCGCTGCACCCATGGCTGCCGTTCACCTACGGCATCAACGCGATGCGCGGACCCATCGCCGGCACGTACGCGAACCACTACTGGCTGGACCTGGGCCACCTGCTCTGCTACCTGCCGGTCGCGCTGTTCGTCGGACTCGTGGTGCGCCGCTACGCGATGAACCTCAACGCGCTGTTCGACCGCCGCCTCGGCGACACCGACCTGATGATCACCGAACACGACACGATGATCAACGAGCGGGTGCGGCTCACCTCCACGTTCCGCGTCGCCGCGAACTCCGCCGAACTGCGCGAGTTCGTCAAACGCCGTGCCCACCGGTTCTTCGACCGCTACCCGAAGATGATCGTCTCCGGCCTGGTGCTGCTCACCGTGCTGCCGTTCCTGTTCCTCACGCTCCTGTTCTTCACGAAGGCCAAGATCATGATGCTGTCCGCGTGGATCGCGTCGATCATCATCATCGACGCGTTCCTCATCATCGTCGAATACACGCGCGAGAACTATGCGCGCGAACTGGGCGTGAGCGCGCTGAACGCCGACCAGTTCCGCGACGTGATGCTCAACGGCTACATCTGGCGGCGCCGGCATGCGGCCGCGCACGCGGCCGGCGGGCATGCCGCGGCCCACGCGACGGACATGACGACGGACATGACGGAAGGAGACGCGCGATGAGGAACATCTGGCGAATCTTCGCGCGCGACGTGCAGCAGTCCACGCGCAACGTGATCGCGATCATCGTGGCGATGGGACTCGTCATCGTGCCCGCGCTGTACGCGTGGTACAACATCGCCGCCAGCTGGGATCCGTACGGCAACACGAAATCGCTCAAGGTCGCCGTCGCGAACACGGACAAAGGGTACAAGTCGGACCTCATGCCGGTACGCATCAACGTGGGCGAGACGGTGACGAGCGCCCTCAGGGCCAACCACCAGCTCGACTGGCAGTTCGTCGACAAGGACAAGGCCATCGACGGCGTGCACTCCGGCACGTACTACGCGGCGCTCGTCATCCCCTCCACGTTCAGCGCCGACATGATGACCCTGTTCTCGCCGAAGATCCGCCACGCGAAACTCGACTACTACCTCAACGAGAAAATCAACCCGATCGCGCCGCACATCACCGACCAAGGCGCGAGCACGGTCGCCACGACCATCGACCAGACGTTCGTCAAGACGCTCGGACAGGTGGCGCTGGGACTCGCCTCGAACATCGCCGATTACGCGGACAGCCCCCAGATGCAGCAATACGTGACGAACGCCACGCAGCACATTTCGACCCTGTCCACGCGTCTCAAAGGCGCCGGCGCGCAGGCAACCTCCTACGCGGCGCTGCTCGGCGCGGCCGACGGCATCATCGACTCCACCGACCAGCTGCTCGGATCCGCCGGATCGGGCGCCACCAGCGCGAAGAAGGCCCTCAAGCAGGGTTCGAAAGGCGTGAAAAGCCTCGACGCGGCGCTGTCCGGCGCGACCGGAGGCGTCGGCGACGCGCTCAGGAAGGCGGGCGACGCCTACGACGGCATCGACAAGCAGATCGACCAGGCGTTCGGCGACGTGGGCACGCAATCCGGGCAGGTGGCCGGCGCGCTCACCACGCTGCAGTCGAACGTCGACAAGCAGGCCGGCGCGTACGGCGACTACGCCAAGGCGCTGCGCTCGCTGGCCGACGCGGCCACCCTCCCCGCGGTGAAGGACGCGCTGAACGCGGCCGCCGACCAGGCGCAGGACACGCAGCGCAAACTGTCCGACGCGGCCTCCACGCTCGGCGACGCCGCCAAGCAGGTGACCGACGGCACCGCCGACATGGACAAGACGCGGCGCGACCTCGAATCGCAGATCGCCGACGCCCGCAAGGCCGTCACCCAAGCCGCCGACACCTACCGGTCCACGCTGAAACCGCAGATCGACACACTCACCGCCTCGATGGAGGACATGGTCGCCCAGGCGGGCGGCGTGGTCGACGGCCTCACCTCCACGACGGCGAGTGTACGCGGCCTGTCCGGCGGCATCTCATCCGGGCTGTCGGACGTGCGCGACGCGTTGGACAAGGCCGCCGGGACGCTCGACAAGTCGGCGGTGAAACTCGACGACCTCAACGTGACGTTCGCGGGCGCGTTGAGCGGCGTCGGATCCGGCGGCGGCGTGGACCTGTCCGCGATCGCGTCCGCCGATCCGGATGCGATCGCGGCCGTCCTCTCCGTCCCCGTGACCGTGGACCGTGAAGCCATCTACCCGATCGCGAACTACGGCTCCGCGATGGCGCCGTTCTACACGATCCTCGCGATCTGGGTGGGCGCCATCATCCTCGTCGCGATGCTCAAGGTCACGATCTCCGACCATGAGAAGGCGAAGATTCTGGGACTCGGCAACGAGCTGCCGCTCGGCGAGGACGTGGACCTGCACGACGCGGTGGTCATCGGACGGGCCGCGGGGCCGGGCGCGATGCTCGACGTGCTGCGCAAACCGCATTCCGAATCACCCGGCAACGCGAGACGGTTCGGCCTGCACCTGCACCAGGAGTATTTCGGACGCTACCTGCTGTTCGGCGTGCTCGCCCTCATGCAGGGCACGCTCGTCTGCCTCGGCGACCTGCTGTATCTCGGCGTGCAGTGCGAGCATCCGGTGCAGTTCCTCATGGTCGGATGGCTGGCGGCGATCGTGTTCTCGAACATCGTGTACACGCTCACCGTCTCGTTCGGCGACATCGGCAAGGCGATCGCCGTGGTGCTGCTCGTCATGCAGGTGGCCGGCTCCGGCGGCACGTTCCCCGTGGAGACGCTGCCGCCCTTCTTCCAGGCGGTCTCGCACTGGCTGCTGTTCCCGTACGCGGTGGACGCCATGCATTCCGCCATGGCCGGCGCCTACGGCATGGAGTATTGGGTGGCGATGGGCAAGCTCGCGCTGTTCCTCATCCCCTCGCTGGTGCTCGGACTGGTGCTGCGGCGGCCGGTGATCCGCCTCAACGACTGGATCATCCGCAACCTCGAAAGCACCAAGGTGATGTAGCGCAGAAGGTCTGTCGTAGCGCGAAGGCCCGTCCGCATGAGCATGCGGACGGGCCTTCGATCGTCGTGAGGCCGGCTGCAGCGGGGCTACAGCGGGCCTACAGCGGGGCTGCGGCGAGGCTGCAGCGAGGACTACAGGACGGTGACCTCGGTCGGAATCACAGGGTCGCCGCGCATGAGGCTCTGCGCGGCGATGGGCAGCTCGGCGAGCGCCTTCGCACGGTAGTCGTGGGCGCGCTGGATGGCCTCGTGACCCTGCCATTGGGCATCGATGTCGCCGTGGTCCACGTACGTGACCATGAGGTCCTTCCATCCCTCCTCGGGCTGGAAGGCGGCCAGCTTGTCCTCCGAACCGGAGATGACGTGCTCCACGTCGGCCAGGTTGTACTCGTACGAGCGGTAGGCGACCTTGCGGCCCGGCACGGTGGCCTTGTCCTTCGACTTCTTCATGACCGGCGTCATCACGCCGTCCGCGCCCTCGCGCTCGGTGAGCTTGTACACCATCGCGCAGGTGGGGGCGCCGGAACCGGTGACGAGCATCGTGCCCACGCCGTACGAATCGACCGGCGCGGTCTGCAGCGCGGCCAGCGCGTACTCGTCGAGGTCGTTCGTCACGGTGATGCGTGTGTTCGTGGCGCCCAGCGCGTCGAGCTGGTTGCGCACACGCTGCGCCATGAGCGCAAGGTCGCCCGAGTCGATGCGCACGCCGCCGAGATCCGGTCCGGCCACCTCGACCGCGGTCTTCACGGCCTCCTCGATGTTGTACGTGTCCACCAGCAGCGTGGTGTTCCTCCCCAGCGCGGCGATCTGCGATTCGAACGCCTGACGCTCGCTGTCATGCACGAGCGTGAAGCAGTGCGCGGCCGTGCCGATGGCCTTGAGCCCGTACATCTGCGCGGCGAGCAGGTTCGCGGTGCCCTGGAAGCCGCCCACCACGGCGGCGCGCGCGGCGGCCACCGCGGCCCATTCGTTCGTGCGGCGTCCGCCCATGTCCATGCACGGGCGGTCCTTTGCGGCGGAGACCATGCGGGAGGCGGCGGAGGCGACGGCGGAATCATAGTTGAGCACGGACAGCACGAGCGTCTCGAGCAGCGTGCACTCGCCGAACGTGCCTTCGATTTCGAGGATGGGGGAGTTCGGGAAGAACATCTCGCCCTCGCGGTAGCCCTTGACGGTGCCGGAGAAGTGGAAGTTCTCCAGCCACTTGATGGTCTCCGGGCTCACCACGTGCCGGTCCGCGAGGAACCTCAGGTCCTCGTCGTCGAGGTGGAAGCGCTCGAGCGCGTCGAGGATGCGGCCGGTGCCGGCCACCACGCCGTAGCGGCGTCCCAGCGGCAGATGCCGGGTGAACACCTCGAAGACGCACTTGCGGTCCGCGGTACCGTCCTTGAGGCACGCGTCGAGCATCGTGTATTCGTACATGTCGGTCATCAATGCCGGTGAATAGTCCATGTTCGCTCCTTAGCAGGGTTTGCCGCCCGTGATTTTCGCTGGGTACCAGCCTACTCCGGTTCACGATTTCCGGGATGCGAAAACCGGGAACCGGAAGCCCGTGCATATGAACAACGCGAAGCCCGGAACGACGCCGATTCCGATTGACGCGGATGTGTGGTTCCGTGCGGTTCCGGTTCCCGATATTCCGGGCGCGGAAACCGGGAACTGCGTACACTGGGGAGCCATGAGATTCATCGTGGGATTGTTCCGGCTTGTCATCGCCGCCATGTGCTTCATGGGCACGTACGAGGCGTGGTCCAAGCCCGAATACTGGACCTACTTCACGTTCCAGGCGGGGTTCGCGCTCGGCTTCGTCATGCTGTGGTCCGGCGCGGCCACCATCCTCAAGGGCATCCAGCCGCCGGCCTGGCTCAAAGGATGCGTGACGGTGTACGCCGTCATCACCGCCGCCGTGGCGTTCGTCATGATGCCGCCCGACGATCCCGCCTACGTGCCCGCCGTGCTGGGCCTCATGACGAACACGTGGCTGCACCGGGTGGCGCCGATCCTCGCCGTCGCCGACTTCCTCCTGTTCGATCCGCACCGCCGGTTCCCCTGGCACTACATGTTCTCGTGGCTCGCGTACTTCCCGGTCTACCTGGCGTTCGTGGTCATCCGCGCGGCCCTGTGGCCCACGGCGGGGCCGGCGGCCGGCGGCAACCCGTACCCGTACGCGTTCATCGACCTCAAGGCGCTCGGCCTGATCCAGTTCGGCATCAACTGCTTCCAGCTGGCGCTCGCGTTCCTCGGCATCGGGCTCGTGACGTTCCTCATCGACAGAATCCTGCCGGCCAAACCGCTCGTCGGCTGAGGGCCGGAGAGGTGTGAGCGGGGCAAGAGCTGTGGAAGGGCGTAAGCTGGGCCGTATGGTTGAAATCACAGATATGCTCGGCGATCGTTCCATCACGCGTCAGGACGGACGCAAGGTGGACGAGCTGCGCCCGGTCCGCATCACCCGTCACTTCACGGACGCCCCGGAAGGTTCCGTGCTCATCGAATGCGGCAACACGCGCGTGATGTGCACCGCCACGTTCACGCCCACCGTGCCCCGCTGGCGCAAGGACTCCGGACTGGGTTGGGTCACCGCCGAATACGCGATGCTGCCGCGCGCCACCAAGGAGCGCACCGACCGCGAATCCGTCAAGGGCAAGATCGGCGGCCGCACGCACGAGATCAGCCGACTCATCGGACGGTGCCTCAGGGGCGTCATCGACATGAAGGCCCTCGGCGAGAACCAGATCCAGCTCGACTGCGACGTGCTCCAGGCCGACGGCGGCACGCGCACCGCGTCCGTGACCGGCGCGTTCGTCGCGCTCGTCGACGCGGTCCGCTGGGCTGAACGCAACCACCACATCAAGTCCGCCGACAAGGTCATCAAGGACTACGTGTCCGCCGTGTCCGTCGGCGTCATCAGCGGCACGCCGATGCTCGACCTGCCGTACGTGGAGGACAGCCAGGCCATGACCGACATGAACGTCGCGATGACCGGCTCCGGCACGTTCATCGAGATCCAGGGCACCGCCGAACACCGTCCGTTCAACCGTGCCGAACTGGGCACGCTGCTCGACCTCGCCGAAAAGGGCAACAAGGAGCTGCAGGCCGCCCAGCGCGCCGCGCTCGCCCTCGACTGAGACAGTTTCCGTCATTCCGTAGGCGCCTGATGAAAGGAACACCTATGAAACTCGTGGTCGCCACGCATAACGAAGGCAAGCTCGTCGAGATCCGCCGCATCCTCGAACAGGACCTCGGCGCCGACGCCGCGCGGGTGGAGCTCGTCTCCGCCGGCTCGCTGCACCTGCCCGACCCGGTCGAGACCGGCGTCACCTTCCAGGAGAACGCGCTCCTGAAGGCGCGCGATGTGGCCCGGCGCACCGGGCTGCCGGCCATCGCCGACGACTCCGGCCTCATCGTGGACGTGATGGGCGCCGCCCCGGGCATCCTATCCGCCCGCTGGGCCGGCGCGCACGGACATGACAAAGCCAACAACGCGCTGCTGCTCGCCCAGATCGAGGACATCCCGGACGACAAGCGCACCGCGCGCTTCCGCTGCGCCGCCGCGCTCGTCGTGCCCGGCGACGACGTGGACGCCACCACGGGCACGGCGCTGGCCGCGGGCGAAGGTTCGGCGGTCGCCGCGCACCACGTCATCGTCTCCGAAACGGTCGAGGTGGGGGAGATGCCCGGCCGCATCATCCGGAAGGAACGCGGTGAACACGGCTTCGGCTACGATCCGATCTTCGTACCGGACGACCAGCCCGGCCGCACCAGCGACGACCCGGACCATGAGGGCGAGCCGCTGACGAGCGCCGAAATGACCCCTGCGGAGAAGAACGCGATCTCCCATCGCGGCAAGGCGCTGAAGGCGCTGGTGCCGGCCATCGAGGCGCTGCTGCACTGAGCCGGCCGGCACCGCCCTGGCCTACGAGGCCCTACGCCGGAATCACGCCGGAATCAGCATGTTGACGGCGGTCATCAGCGCAATCGCGATGATCGCCGTCACCGACAGCGTGAACCCGGCGAGCTTCGCGTTGCCGAGCACGCGGTCGGTGAACAGCGTGGAGAACACGGCGGACGGCGCGAGCGACAGCATGACCGCCGCCTTCCTGACGCCCGCGTCGAACGGCAGCACGAACCAGCAGAACGCCGCGAACAGGAAGCCGAGCGGCAGCCTCCAACCAAGCACCTCAAGCACGTCCGTAACATCTTTGCGGGTCTTCGGCAGGTCCATGAGCATGCCCACCATGAACACCGAGCAGAACGAGTTCGCGTCGGCCAGCGGCTGCAGCAGCGTGGGGATGAACGAGGGAATTCGGATGGAGAACACCATCACGACGATCATCAGCAGGTAGATGTCGAACGGGACGGACGTGAGGAAGCCCTTGAGCACCTGCCTGACCTTCGCGCGGCGGGCGAGCCGGCGGGCGTCCCGGTCGGTCGGCCTCGTGTACGGCATCGTCGGCGCGGAGCCGGCGTGCTGTTCGGCGAGCGTCCTGTTCATGTCGATGTGCAGCAGCGACGTGGTCATCACGTTCGACCCGGCCGTGACGACCACCGAATTGCCGATGTCGAACATCGCGGCGGTGACGAGCGCGGAGGGGCCCATGAACGCCTGGATCACCGGGAAGCAGAAGTTGCCGATGTTGAACCCGGAGCAGTTGAGCATGAGGAACGCGCGGTCCGCCACGGGCCTGTGGCGCGTGGCCGCGTAGACGAGCAACAGCGGCAGCAGGCCGAACACGATCGCGACCAGCGAGATGAGCAGCATGCTCAGGTGATGCGGGTTCGTGGCGAACGAGACGATGATCGAGGCCGGCAGCGTGAAGTCGAAGACGACGACCTGCATGACGCGATAGTCGCGCGGGCGGAACAGTCCGGCGCGTTTGACCAGGTATGCGGCGGCGATGATGAGCAGGAACGCGATCGGTTTGAGCAGCGCGGTCATGGAATCCCTCTTCCGCTTGTGGGCTCTTCTTCTCTTCTTTGGTGTCTCTGATGCCGTGGGGTTTCCGCGGGGCCTCACCGCCCTGCCCGTCCCGTCCGGTGCGGATCCGGATGGGACGGAGGGTGTTCCCCGGAGCTGCCGTTCCGGAGCGGAAGTGCGCGAGATGGGACTCGAACCCACACGTCCGAAGACACAGGAACCTAAATCCTGCGCGGCTACCATTACGCCACTCGCGCGAACAGGGGACAATCTACCAGCCGGCTGCGAGAACCGGCCGCATCGTCCCGGAAAACAAAACCCCGGACGTTGCCGTCCGGGGTGGTGGAGCCACTTGTCAGAATCGAACTGACGACCTGCTCATTACGAGTGAGCCGCTCTACCGACTGAGCTAAAGTGGCTTTGCGCTTGGGAAGCATACGCTACCCATGCACAAGAGAAAGAGTATAGGGGCAGGTGTCGTCAAACGCAACCCGTGGTGTCGTCGCCGTGTCGCGCGTGCGATGTGCGGTGTGTGTCGCATGCGATGTGTGGCGTGCGGCATGCGTGTCGCGTGTGCGGATGCGGTGCGTGTCGCATGCGCCACGCCCGTGTCTTCCGATGCCCGATGGCCGTGTTCACCGTGCCGTCGCCGGCGCGACGCCGTTACGTTGCCGTCCCGTAGCCGCGTGTTCTTTTTGTTTTGTTGTGTCCCCTTTTGTGAGTATCTTGTTGGGTGATACGGAGTGGCGCACGCGACGGGCCCCGGCCGGGAACATGCGCCGTTTCCATCGATGATGAAAGGAATGGAATCCATGGCCATCAATCCTCCCATTGACGCCACCAAGACCCCCGCGTGGGTCGCGCTGCAGAAGCACTACGACGAGCTGCAGTCCGAGGGCATCAGCCTCAAGCAGTGGTTCGCCGAGGACAGCGACCGTGTCAAGGAGCTGAGCTTCGACGCCGGCGACCTGCACTTCGACCTGTCCAAGAACCTCATCAAGCCGGAGACCCTCCAGCTGTTCGTGCACCTCGCCAAGGAAGTCAAGCTCGACGAGCGCATCAAGGCCATGTACCACGGCGTGCACATCAACAACACCGAGGACCGCGCCGTGCTGCACACCGCGCTGCGCCGCCCGGTGGAGGACGAGGGCAAGTACATCGTCGACGGCCAGGACACCGTCAAGGACGTGCGTGAGGTCCTCGACCGCATCTACAAGTTCGCCGACGAGGTCCGCTCCGGCAAGTGGACCGGCATCACCGGCCGCAAGATCGAGACCGTCGTCAACATCGGCATCGGCGGCTCCGACCTGGGTCCCGTCATGGCGTACGAGGCGCTCAAGCCGTACGCCGACGCCGGCATCTCCGCCCGCTACATCTCCAACATCGACCCGAACGACCTGGCCGAGAAGACCAAGGGCCTCGATCCGGAGACCACCCTGTTCATCATCGTCTCCAAGACCTTCACCACCCTGGAGACCCTGACCAACGCCCGCGAGGCCCGCACCTGGCTGCTCGAGGAGCTCGAGGCCAACGGCGCCATCACCTCCGGCGACGAGGAGCAGAAGGCCGAGGCCATCAAGAAGCACTTCGTGGCCGTCTCCACCAACCTGGAGAAGGTCGCCGAGTTCGGCATCGACCCGGCCAACGCGTTCGGCTTCTGGAACTGGGTCGGCGGCCGTTACTCCGTCGACTCCGCCGTCGGCACCTCCCTGGCCGTCGTCTTCGGCCCGGCCCGCTTCGAGGAGTTCCTGCACGGCTTCCACGAGATCGACGAGTACTTCGCCAACACCCCGTTCGAGAAGAACGTCGTGGTGCTGCTCGGCATGCTGAACGTCTGGTACCGCAACTTCTTCAAGGCCGCCTCCCACGCCGTGCTGCCGTACGACCAGTACCTGCACCGTTTCCCGGCCTACCTGCAGCAGCTGACCATGGAGTCCAACGGCAAGTCCGTGCGTTGGGACGGCACCCCGGTCACCACCGAGACCGGCGAGATCTTCTGGGGCGAGCCGGGCACCAACGGCCAGCACGCCTTCTACCAGCTGATCCACCAGGGCACCCAGCTCATCCCGGCCGACTTCATCGCGTTCGTGAACACCCCGAACCCGACCAAGGATGGCGACCAGGACGTGCACGAGCTGTTCCTCGGCAACTACTTCGCACAGACCAAGGCGCTCGCGTTCGGCAAGACCGCCGACGAGGTCCGCGCCGAGGGCACCCCGGAGGAGATCGTCCCGGCCCGCGTGTTCACCGGCAACCGCCCGACCACCTCCATCTTCGGCGTCGCGCTGACCCCGTTCGCGCTCGGCGAGCTCATCGCCCTGTACGAGCACATCACCTTCGTCGAGGGCACCGTGTGGGGCCTCGACTCCTACGATCAGTGGGGCGTCGAGCTCGGTAAGCAGCTGGCGAAGCAGATCACCCCGGCCATCTCCCAGGATGACGAGGCGCTCGCCAAGCAGGACGCCTCCACTCAGAGCCTCATCGAGTTCTACCGCAAGAACCGCGAGTTCTGACCTCCGCAGGCTGCGGTCCGAACTCACGGTTCTTGCGACCGCAGCTGTGTTGTCTGGTGAATGGTCTGGCGACCATTCACGTCGCGAGTTCTGACCTCCGCAGGCTGCGGTCCGAACTCACGGTTCTTGCGACCGCAGCTGTGTTGTCTGGTGAATGGTCTGGCGACCATTCACGTCGCGAGTTCTGAGAGACCATCATGGTTCCTGCGGCCGTCCGGCCGTAGGGCCGTGAGCCTCGGGTAGGCAAGGAGCCCGGCACCGTTCATGGTGCCGGGCTCCTGTCGTTTCCGGGTGGGTCGCGCCGCGATCGGGCAGGTCACGTCGCGATCGGACGTGTCGCGATCGGACAACCGGCGGACGATCGCGTGCGGTCGGCGCGTCCGTCCGTTTCAGGTCGTTCCTGTCCGTTTCACGCCGTCCCGTCCGATTCACGCCGATTCGCGCCGTTCGATGCGATGCCCCACGATCACGCGTTGGCGTGCCAGCCCGGGCTCGCTGACGATGCGCCGGATGAGCAGGTCTATGGCCCGCCGCGCCACCTCGCCGATGTCCACCGCTACGGTGGTGAGCGAGGGCACGGTGATCTCGCCCATCGCGATGCCGTCGAAGCCCATCACCGCCACATCCTCGGGCACGCCGATCCCCAGGTCCTTCAGGCCCCTGATGGTGCCGAACGCGATGGTGTCCGTCATACAGAACAGAGCGTCGCATTCGCGCACGGCCGTCTCGTTGCGGTGCATGGCCTCGCGCGCGGCGGTCTCGTTCCATTCGCAGTCGACGAGCCGGACAGTCTCGCGCGGTACGCCCAGCTCGTCGAACGCGCGCCGGCATCCGAGCAGACGGCGGTGGCGCACGTCGTGGTTGGCGAGCAGGGCCGTTTCGGACTCCCATTCGGCGCTGTCGCCGCCGATGATGCCGATGCGCCGGTACCCCCTGCCGTACAGGTATCGGATGGCGTCGTACGCGCCGACCTTGCAGGGGGTGAGGATGGTGTCGATGTCCTGCTGCGGGCGGTCGTCGTCGAGCAGCACGGTGGGCCGGTGGTTGGAGAGCTGTTCGATCTCTTGGACGGTCAGCCGGCTGGAGCTGAAGATGAGTCCGTCGCAGAACTGGTTGGACATGCGTTGGATGATGGAACGCTCGTTGCGTTCGTTGATGCGCGTCTCCTGCACGACGGTCTGGTAGCCGCGCGCCTCCGCCGCCTGCGAGATGAGCGAGGCGAGCTGCGAGGGGTAGGGGCGGTCGAGCTCGTAGATCGCGAGGCCGATGGTGCCGTACCGGTCCGCCTTGCGGCTCGTGTTCACGCGCAGGCTGCGCGCGGACAGGCTCGTGGTGTTGAGCCTGTAGTGGAGCTTGTCCGCGGCCTCGCGCACGCGTTGCGCGGTGGCGGGGGAGACGTTGTCGTTGCCCCGCAGCACGTTGGACACGGTCATGGCCGACACTCCGGCCTCGCGTCCCACATCCTTCATGGTGACCATTGGGTGTTCTCGCTTTCGACTGGTTCCAGCATATGGAGACGATACGGGGACGGCGGTCAGGCGCGCCGCGCCGTCGTCGCGTCCGGCACGGCGATGACGGTCAGGGAGAACGGCGGCACCGTGGTCCTTCCCAGCGTCGCCGCGTCGACGTGTCGCGTCGTCGGCTGCGCGGGCGACTCCTCGAACGGGCGTCCCGCGTCCCACGGCGCGGCGAGCGTCGTGACCGTGGCCGTCGCCTTCCCGTCGAGGGGCGCGTCGAACGCCAACGCGACGTCGTGCGCGTCCGGCGTGGCGTTGACGAGACGCACGACGGTCTCGCCGTGCGTCTCATCGCGTCCGGCGGCCGCCACGAACCGCGTCTCCTCGCTGGAATCGCGGTACTCGTGGACGAGACGGCCGTTCACGCGCACGGTGACGTGCGCGCCCTGCCGTTCCACCGCGAACTCCACGCGGTAGGTCTCGCCCGCCTGGACGCCGCCCTCCACGGCGGGGACGGCCTCGTCGGCGATGCCGTCGCCCACGCGTTTGAGGATCATGTACTTGTTGCCCCAGTCGCCGAACGCCCACCGGAAGTGGTCGCGGCCGTCCAACGCGCCGAAGTCGACGGTCATGCCGTCCTGTCCGGTGAGACGGCGCACGGTGAACGCGATGCGGTAGTCGTCCGCCGTGACGTCGAGTCCGGTGTCGACCGTCGGCGTGCCTTCGCCGACGACGACGTCCGGTGCGGCGACGTTGCGCCCGCGGCCGTCCGGTCCGACCGCGGCGATGCGGATGTCGCCGACGGACACGGCGTCGGAGCCGGTGACGGCGAACCGCAGGCCGGTGCGGTCGCGTGGCGCCGGGGTGAGGCGCGGCGCGTCGGCGAGCGCGACGTCGAGCGTGCGCGTGCAGGCGGTGCGGGCGAACATGCGCTGCACCCAATAGCTGGCGGTGCGCATGACGCGCCCGCCGTCGAAGTAGATGAGGTCCGGATGCCATTGCGTGTGCCCGACGCGGCCGAACAGCGGCGCGTAGGAGGCCATGCGCACCACGTCGCCGTTGCGTTCGAGGGAGGTCATGACGGCCGCCTCGGACAGGGCGCTCAACTGCATGTTCGACCACGACCCGTATTCGCCCAGGTAGATGCGCGGCGTGGTGGAGCCGTCGGCGTCCGCGCCGTCGCGCCCGTCGTAGTGGTCGAGGTGGGAGAACCACCATTGCGGCGACTTGTAGGCGTGCTCGTCCACCATGTCCACGTGGCGCTCGCGGGCGAACGCCCAGCCGGCGTCGTAGTCGGGGCCGGCGGGCACGGGGCCCACGGTGCCGATGACGGTGACGTCCGGATACCGGCGTTTCACCGCGTCGGCGACGAGCGCGAACCGTTCCTTGAACGCCGCGGTGATGGAGTCCTCGTTGCCGAGGCCCAGATGGGTGAGTCCGAACGGCTCCGGGTGTCCGGCCGCGGCGCGGCGGGCGCCCCAGGGGCTGTCCGCGGGGCCGTTCGCGTATTCGATGAGGTCGAGCGCGTCGTCCACGATGTCCTGCATCTCCTCCATCGGCACGGTGGTGACGCCGCCGGGCGTGTTCTGGCAGGACACGCCGACGGGCAGGATCGGCACGGGTTCGGCGCCGATGGCCTCGCACAGGAGGAAGTATTCGTGGAATCCGATGGTGAACGACTGGTGGTAGCCCCACAGGTTGAACTGGTGCGGACGATGCTCCACCTGCCCGATGGTGCGCTTCCACCGGTACATGTTGCCGGTGCCGAGCCCGTGGGTGATGCAGCCGCCGGGGAAGCGCATGAAGCGCGGGGAAAGGTCCTTGAGCGCTTCGAGGAGGTCAGGGCGGAAGAGGAGCGGTTCGCCGTCCTCGCCGCACGGTCTCAGCGACACCCAGTCGAGACGCAGCGTGGCGGGTGCGGTGGGCGCGTTGGTCGTGGCGCGATCGGCGGGTTCCGTGGGCGCGGGGACGATCGGCACGGTGTCCGCCGACGGCCGTTCCGCGCCGCCTGCGTCCTGCGTGGTTGCGGCGTTGCGGACCGTCAGGCGCAGCGCGCCGTTCGTGACGTCCCTCGCGGCGACGAGGTCCAGTTCGACGCGCGTCCACGCGCCGTGTGCGGCGCGTGCGCCGTCCGCGTCACCCGTCGCGGTCCCGTCGGTCGCGGCCGTGCGGCCGTCACGGTCTCCGACGACGGTGGCGGCGTGGGCGACGACGTCGGTCGTGGCGTCGTGTCCGTCGTGTTCGTCGGCGTTCGTGTCGTGCGCGTCGGCGTCCCGCGCGTCCTGACGGACCGTCGGCACGTCGCAGTCGACGAGATCCGCCTCGAGCGTGGCGGCGCATCCGTCCGCGCGCGCCCAGAGGGAGAGGCGGTAGCGCCGCCCGGCGTGGAGGACCATGCCGTCGAAGCCGCGGTTGGCGAGCGTGGTGACGCCGGATTCCAGACGCACGGCGAGATGGTGGGGGTTCTCCTCGGCCACCGGCGTGTCGGTGCGGATGGAGACGTCGCGGCTTCCCGGTCCCTCGTGTCCGATGGTCCAGCAGCTCAGGGACGACCAGTGCGGGTCGTCGGCCCGGTCGTACTCGAAGGCGCCGTTCTGGACGAGTTCGGCGTTGAGGCCGCCGTCCACCGCGTAGTTGATGTCCTCGAGGAAGATGCCCCACAGGTTGCGGCTGATGGCCTTGCCCTGCTCCCCGTTGCGCACGCGCACGGAGACGGGGCGCATGTGGGTCTTGCCTTCGCCGGTGAAGGCGCCTTGCGTCGTGGTGTCCGTCGGATCCGTCATGGTTCCGTCCTTTCCTTGGGTGTCGTCCTTGCCTCGTTCCGCGTGGCCGTCCATATTCCGCATGCGATGCGTATGCGGTCCGTGTGTCGTCCATGACGCGGGCCGCCATGGCGTGCGTGGCGCCATCGTGGCGCCCCGCATGTGCGATACGGCGTGTCGCGTTGTCCTGCAACGGTTTTCATGGTGTTCGGCGGCGTGTTTTGGCAAGCTGCTTTATCGATAATATCATGCGTGTATCGATAAATTTATCGATAAAACCATAGAGGAAACGCAAAGAACGGGTCGCCCGGCTCCGCTGCCCATCGGCCGGCCCCGTCGTAGCGGCCGATAGTCGCGATAGGGCGTCAGTTCCCGCGGCAATCGGCCTCTTGCCCGTGGTCAGCGGCCGATAGTCGCATTGGCGGGGCTGCTTCCGCGATTATCGGCCTCTGGCTGGCTCTCGGCGGCCGATATTCGCGGTGGATTCCATTGTCAGCGGTAATCGGCCTCTTGCCCGTGGTCAGCGGCCGATAGTCGCGGTGCGGTGCCTATCGCCGCGGCAATCGGTCTCTGACTCACTCTCAGCGGCCTACTCATACGGGGGCTGATGCATATGGGGGCCGTCGGGGAGCCGTGAACCGGACTATCCTAGAAGGCGGGAAGTCAACATGAATCGCATCACAGGCAAGGAGGCAACGATGACGGAGACGACCCCACAGGCGCGCACCCCGGGCGCCCACGAAACCGACTATCCGATGGCGGCCAAGGTCTACTTCACACGCGACATCAGCCCGGCCGGGCTCATGCGCGTCTACGAGGCGCTCGGCGCGCATCCGCAAGGCAAGGTCGCGGTCAAGCTGAGCTCCGGCGAAGGCGGCAACACGCACTACCTGCAGCCGGCGCTCATCAAGGACCTCGTGCAGCATCTGAACGGCACCATCGTCGAATGCAACACGGCGTACGCCGGCACGCGCGACACGTCCGAACACCACTGGAAGACCATCCGGGAGCACGGCTTCACGGACATCGCCCCCTGCGACATCCAGGACGAGGAGGGCGAGATCGAGATCCCGGTGGAAGGCGGCAAACGCATCACCGGCGACATCGTCGGCTCGCACTTCCCGAACTACGACTACTACGCCGTGCTCTCCCACTTCAAAGGCCACATGATGGGCGGCTTCGGCGGCGCGCTGAAGAACATCTCCATCGGCATGGCCTCCTCGAACGGCAAGAAGCGCCTGCACTCCGGCCAGGACGAGATTCTGCCGAACCCGTTCAGCGGCGACCAGGACGCGTTCCTCGAGGCCATGGCCGAGGCCGCCACCGCCGTGTTCAACACGCTCAAGGGCAACATGCTCTTCATCAACGTGATGAACAACCTGTCCGTCGACTGCGACTGCGACGGGCACCCGCATGCGCCCGTCATGGACGATATCGGCATCTGCGCCTCGCTTGACCCGGTGGCCGTGGACCAGGCGTGCGTCGACATGGTGTACGTCTCGAAGGACAACAAGGAGCCGCTCATCGAACGCATCGAGTCCCGTCACGGCATCCACACTATCGAACATGCCGTCGAGATGGGCCTCGGCAGCCGCGAATACCAGCTCGTCGACCTCGACAAGCGCTGAACGCTGAAGCAGCTGAAGAAAGGGAGTATCCATGCAATCGCAATCCACATCCACCGCGCGCGCCTACGCGCTGCCGTCCGTGAAGTTCCAGACCGCCGCGGCGCTGCTCGCCGTGGTCGCCGCCGTGGCCCTGCCGCAGGTGTTCCATGTGGCCGGCGCGGCGATGGGCCTCGGCACGATAATCGGCCAGACCCTGCTGCCCATGCACCTGCCCGTCCTGTTGGTGGGCCTGCTTGCCGGCCCGTACGCGGGCCTCGCCACCGGCGCGCTCGCGCCCATCGCGAGCTTCGCGCTCACCGGCATGCCGATGGCGCCGATGGTCCCGTTCATGGTCATCGAACTCGCCTCCTACGGTCTGTTCGCCGGGCTGCTGCGTGGGGTCCGCGTGCCCGACGCCGTGCCGTCGCCGCTCGGCTGGCTGGCGAAGCTCGTCGCCGCGCAGGTCGGCGGACGTCTCGTCGACGCGCTCGCCATCGCCGTGGCCGTGTACGTGCTCGGCAACGCGCAGATGTCCGTCGCGAGTGTGTGGACCGCCGTCGGCACCGGTCTGCCGGGACTCGTCCTGCAGTGGGTGCTCATTCCGGTGGTCATGTTCGCCGTGGAGCGGCATCGTGACTGATGCGACGGTTGCGGACGCGTCCGATTCGGTGAAGGCGACGGCCGCGTCCGATTCGGCACGTGCGAGGGCCGCGCTGTTGGGCGACGACGCGCTTGGCGTCGTCGCTTACCGTACGGACGGGCCTGCGTCGGACGGCCACGTCGAGACGCTGACCGGTACCGGCAGGGGAGTGCGACCGCTGCTCCAGTGGCTTGCGTCCGGCGTGCGTCTCGACGGCTTCTCCGCCGCCGACCGCGTGGTCGGCAAGGGCGCGGCCCTGCTGTACGCGAAGCTCGGCGTCCGGTCCGTCTGGGCGGCGACGATGAGCGAGGCCGGTCTCGCCGCGCTGCGCGCGCATGGCATCGACGCGTCCTACGGCACGCTCGTGCCGGTCATTCTCGACCGGGAGCGGACCGGCATGTGTCCGATCGAACGGTCGGTCGAGCGCATCGGCGTCGGCGACCTGAACGAGGCCGAGATCGCCATCCGCGCCGCCGTCGCCCGGCTCATGGGCCGGTAGGCGGTTTCCGTTTTGGGACTTGACGTCCGAGCGGGCGGTGAATCGTTTGCGTACCACGGATTCGTGGTATGCAAACTGTATGCAGGACATTCCGTGGTTGTGTACCATGCCGTCGTGGTACGCAACCGCAGAGTCCTGTCATCAGAGTTTGCGTACCAGTGTCCGGCATGGGAAAATCATTGGAATTGCAACGATATCCAAGGATGGGTAATAGGTGGAAGCCGAAAGGCTAATGGTATGAAACGTGAAGATGGCCGTTATCCGTGTTGTGTACCGCGGATTTCGGGTACACAGACAGGGTACTTGGCGTTCTGTGGTTGCATACCAAGGGCGGTACGCAAGTGCGAATCTCTGACATCAGGTCCTGCGTACCAGTTGCCGTCTCGAGTGCATGCAATTTCGCATAGCGGATTCCGCCATACTTCAGTCGTGGTGAAATGTCTAAGCGAGGTAATCTTCTGCATTGTTGTCGCATTACCGAGAGAGAAGAGAAGACGATGGTGCAACAGACAAAACGATTCGATGTGCCAAACTCGCAGCTTGTGGACATCGTCAGAGGATTCCGGATGTCATGCATGCAATTCGGATACTCTCCAATTGAGAATACCGAATTCGATATTGCTACTGCTGCTGATGGTGTCCTTCAAATTGAAGTGAAGAACAACGAGGTTTCTGTTTATGTGACGGGAGATGATGCCGAAATTATTTCCCGATATTTCGATGATTTGACCGTCTTTATGAACAATGTGGTTGATGAGGTTTCCAAAGCATCAGCGGTGCTGACGTCGCCGGAGCCTGTTGTCGCCGCAACGGTTCCGCAACATACGGCAAAGAGAGGGGCTTCGCGTTTGGAGAGCCCAGTGTCGGTTGCTGTTGATGATTTCAAGCGTCGTTTCCTTCGATTGCCTCTGTATGCGCGCGTTGTCATTGTCTTCGTATTGGTAGCGGTCGTTGGGCTTCTGTCGTGGCAGGTGGGTGCAAGGGTGTATCTCAAAGTGACCAACCCGATCAGATATATCAATGCCACTTGCTCGAAGTACTCGGAAATGATTACCGAGGGGAAAAGTTTGTCGGATGCGGATAATTTCATTGGAGAAGTAGTTGAGAATAAGACATGGAAAGCCAAGGGAGAGCTGACCATGCAAGCCGAAGTTACAAAGACCCGTCAACTATTCGATTGCGTAGCCAGGAATAGCGGCATGCCGTCCGATGTGCAATCGGAAATGCTGAAGGTCGGAAGCGATGGTGAAATCATCTGGGGGCATTACCACGCAAAGTGGTATTACATAGGTGATTTCCTTAAGATCGACCTCAATGAGGTCAAATGATGTTCGCATGCAGATGAGATGCTATTGGCGTTGTCGAACCGCCATTGGCGAGTAGAGAAGCCGTGTGTCCACAAGCGACCGTAGACTTGACGATTGCTGTGTCGAGAGACGGGCCGCCGCATAAGCCGGTCTCTCCACGGGTCCAGCCGGGCCGCCGCGAGGCGTGACTTCCGGCGGATCGGCAGGCCTCCCAAGGGCAGACCCGCGGGGGAACACATTCGATCGCGCTCCGGCAACGCAACAACACGGACGCGCGGTCCCGACCTGGGGCTGATATGCGGCAGCACTGAAGGAACAATCATGGTCAACGCCATCGAGGCTTTCGACGCCAAGCACATGAAGCCGGCCGAGGAGATCCCGGCCTTCCGTCCCGGCGACACCGTCGACGTGAACGTGAAGATCAAGGAAGGCAACAACTCCCGTATCCAGACCTTCACCGGCGTGGTGATCGCCCGTCAGGGCGCCGGTCTGCGTGAGACCTTCGTGGTCCGCAAGATCAGCTTCGGCACCGGTGTGGAGCGCCGCTTCCCGGTGCACTCCCCGTCCATCGACTCCATCAAGCTGGTCCGTCGTGGTCGTGTGCGCCGCGCCAAGCTCTACTACCTGCGCGCCCTGCGCGGCAAGGCCGCTCGCATCGTCGAGCGTCGCGACAACTCCGCCAAGAAGACCAAGTGATCATTCCGATCGCTTCGTGACGGCGGATGCGCCACAGCGCGTCAACCGATGGCCCGGAGACCTTCACGGTCTCCGGGCCATCGCCGTCTTCGGGGCGGATGCGGGACTTCCGTCCGCCGCTTCCGCCCGTCGTGTTCCGCAGGTCGCGTCCCGCTCGTCACTTTCCGCACACTCCCGCACGTTCATGCGCATGGCTACAATGGGCGGAGTTTTTCGTGAGGAGGGCCGATGGCACAGTTTGACAGCGACGAACGCGACCGACATACGCTCCGGGTGGCCGGTCATGGCATCGCCCCCGACGACATGCCGTCCGTCGCCGGCTTCGACGAGATCATCGGCGGCACGGACGCGTCCGGGGCGCCCGGTTCCGGCTCCTCCCACACGCGCGGCCGGGGCGCCCACCGTGCGCCCTCGCGCGGCGACGGCGTGGAGGCGGCGGGTGGCGCCGGCTCCGCGTCCGGCTCGGACACGGCGAACCGTGGGGGCTCCTTCTCCTGGAAGGACACGCTCATCTGGTGCGGCATCCCCATCCTCATCGTGGTGCTCATCCGCGTGTTCCTCATCGGCTTCTACGAGATTCCCACCCGGTCCATGGAAAGCACCATCGAACCCGGCGACCGCGTCGTCACGCTCAAGATCGCGCCGCGCGTGGTGGGCCTGCAGCGCGGCGACGTGGTGGTCTTCCATGATCCCGCCAACTGGCTCGCCGGCGAGCAGACCAGCAATCCGCTGGGCGGCGACTATCTCATCAAGCGCCTCATCGGTCTGCCGGGCGACGTGGTGGCGTGCAAGGGTGCGGGCCAGCCCATCACCATCAACGGCGTGGCCATCGACGAAAGCGTCTACCTCAAGGCCGGTGTGCAGCCCAGCGCCTTCCCGTTCAGCGTGACCGTCACCGAGGGACACGTGTTCGTCATGGGCGACAACCGCGGCAACTCCGCCGACTCCCGCTACCATCAGGACGACGGCGACCATGGGCTCGTGCCCGTCAGCGACGTGGTGGGCGTGGGCCTCGCCCGCTACTGGCCGTTGGACCGTCTCGGTGCGTTGGATGCGCACAACGAGGTGTTCGCCGACGTGCCCGGCGTCTCGTCCGTCACCAAGTGACGTCCCGCCGCCGTCGGGTCTGTCTCCGGCGGCGCATGTCGTCTTCGTTCACGCGCGTTCCATGCGCATTCTTGAAAGGAGCCTGCGATGATCACGCCCACGCTCGACCTGGAGCGTTCGCTCGCCCGCGAGGGGTACGACCTCGTCTGCGGGTTCGACGAGGTGGGGCGCGGCGCGCTCGCCGGCCCGGTGATGGTGGGGTGCGCCGCCGTGTGGTCGCGCGACCTGCTGGCGTCCGATGCGGATGCGTCCGATGGCGTCGTGCCGTCCGGTGCGTCCGTCCCGCTCGACGTGCCTGCCGGCGTGGCCGATTCGAAGCTCCTCACCGAGCATCGCCGTGAGGCCATCTACGACGAGCTCACCGACTGGGCGGCCGCATGGGCCGTGGGGGAGGCGAGCAACGTGGAGATCGACGAATGGGGCATCTCCTACGCGCTCGGCGTGGCGGCGCTGCGCGCGCTCGCCGAAACCGAACGCAGGCTCGGGCTGGACGGGGTGCGAGACGGCGTCGACGCAAGCGCCGTGCGCGTCGGCGCGATCCTCGACGGGCCGAACGACTACATCACCAAGGCGATGAACACGTTCGACGCGCCCGACGTACCGGTTCCGGCGCACGTGACCACCAAGGTCAAGGGCGACCGCTCCTGCGCCGCCGTGGCCACGGCGGCCGTCATCGCCAAGGTGACCCGCGACCGGCTGATGACCCGCATCGCCGCGTCCGACCCCAAGTACGCGCCGTACGAGTGGGAGCACAACAAGGGGTACGGCACCGAGGCGCACCGCGCCGCCATCGAGGAACACGGCCCGAGCGACCTGCATCGCCTCAGCTGGAAGCTCGTCTGAGGGACGTCGGACGGCGACGTCTCCACGCCGCAAACGTCATCGGAAGCGGACGCGAGACGAAAACGACACGGAATATGTGACTGTGAGCGCTCACGTGTCGCGTCGGCAATCGCGATAAGCTGACAGAAGCGACGCCGCGCGCGACGTCACGGGCGCATCGCGCACGACGACGTGCCGAATCGCAGAACACGACAGAACGCGACATGAAACGCACGATGGCGCACACCGCGCCGACGCGACCTGCGGAAGGGAGAAGCAGTATGGGTTCCGGACGCAACGCCAGCAAACGACCCTCGATGTTCGCAGTGGCCAAACTCGCGGGGGTGAGTCATCAGACCGTCTCGCGCGTCATCAACAACTCGCCCGACGTCTCCGACGCCACACGCAAGAAGGTGAAGGCCGCCATCCGCGAACTCGGCTACCGGCCCTCCAACTCGGCGCGCGCGCTCGCCTCCAGCCGATCACGCACCATCGGCCTCATCGCCGGCGGTCTGCGCTTCTACGGACCGATCTCCGCCATCACGTCCATCGAATCGCTGGCGCGCGAGCACGGCCTGTTCATGAGCGTGATGATGGTGCACGAGGCGCTGTGCACGCAGAAGGAGTTCGACGAGCTCATCGACACGTTCAACGAGCAGAACGTGGACGCGTTCATCCTCCTGACCCCCACCGACGTGATGCTCGACCTGGCATGCCGCGCGAAGCTCGACCAGCCGCGCGTCATCGTCACCTCCACGCACGGCGGCATGAGCATGCGCGAGGCGCGTTCGCTGGTCCCGGAGGACGGCCTCGCGCGCACCTCGTTCGTGGGGCTCGACCAGTGGGGCGCGATGGCGGACGTCATGCGTCTGGTCACGGCCGCCGGCCACCGTCACGTGCTGTATCTCGCCGGCCCGCCGGAATGGCGCGACGCCGCCACGAGGCTCACCGCGTGGGAGACGCTGTCCGCGAACGAATCCGTGCGCACGCAGGTCATGCGCTGCTCCACGTGGGAGTCCGGCGAGGCGTACGCCAAGATGAACCGGCTCATCGACACGGCCGGCGTGACCGGCGCGCCGCTGCCCACCGTGGTGGTGACCGCGAACGACAGCCAGGCCGTGGGCGTGGCGCGCGCGCTGCACGAGCACAGCCTGCGCGTGCCGCAGGACGTGAGCATCGTCGGCTTCGACGACATGCCCGCCATGGACAACATGTATCCGCCGATGGCCACCGTGCGCCCCGATTTCGAAGGGCTCGGCGCGGCGGCGATGCGCGAGGTGCTGCGTCTGCTCGGCGAGGGCGCCTCGCCGCAGCTGCCGAACGTCCAGCATGGCGTGGGATTGGTGCCGGCGACGGTGTGCGCGCGCACATCGCTCGGGCCCGTGCCGCGCGTGTAGGCGCCGCGTCGGCACGGGGTGCGTGACGCCGGGTGCGCTGCGGCGCCTCGTGCGACGTGGTCCGACTGAGGTGGTCAGACTGAGGTGGTCCGACCGAGGTTCGGCCGACGTGTGGAGGGCGTGCGTCCGATGGGCGCACGCCCTTTTTGCGTGTCGGGCCCGATGACGTGATGGGCGTGTCGCACATGCGGGCCGTCAAAAGGGCGGTTTATGGCCGGTTATGACAACGTTTGAGAGCGAGACACGTCGGGGTTGTGTTCCGTCGGGGTGCTTTGTACAATAGTCTCGGAAATTGTGAGCGTTAACAGTTCCCCAAAGACGGGCGCGAAAACGCTTACCTAAAATGGTTGATCGGACGGTGCCTCCGGCCGGTCAGTGAGGAGTCCAACATGGCAGCAACGAACGCCTCCGAGCAGGTCGCCGCGATCGCCGAGAAGATCCGCGCGGGCAAGACCTCGCTGGGCATCGAGTTCGGTTCCACCCGTATCAAGGCCGTCCTCATCGACGACACCTACAAGACCATCGCCTCCGGCGACTACGGCTGGGCCTCCCACCTGGAGGACGGCCTGTGGAGCTACTCCCAGGAGGAGATCTGGAAGGGCCTGCAGTCCGCGTACGCGGCCATGGCCAACGACGTCGAAACCGCCTACGGCGAGAAGCTCACCCACATCGGGCACATCGGCTTCTCCGCCATGATGCACGGCTACCTCGCCTTCGACGAGGACGGCGAACTGCTCGTGCCGTTCCGCACCTGGCAGAACACCAACACCTCCGAAGCCCACCGGAAGCTCTCCGAGCTGTTCCAGTACAACATCCCCGAGCGCTGGTCCATCGCCCACCTCTACCAGGCGGTCCTCAACAAGGAGGAGCACGTCTCCAAGGTCGCGTACTTCACCACCCTCGCCGGCTACGTCCACTGGAAGCTCACCGGCGAGAAGGTCCTCGGCATCGGCGACGCCTCCGGCATGTTCCCCATCGACCCGACCACCCACACCTACGAGACCGCGTTCATCGAACAGTTCGACACGCTGCCCGAAGTGGCCGCCCAGCCGTGGAAGCTCGAAGACCTCCTGCCCCGTCCGCTCGTCGCCGGCACCCCGGCCGGCGAACTCACCGAGGAAGGCGCCAAGCTCCTCGACCCGACCGGCACGCTCAAGCCCGGCATCGTGCTCGCCCCGCCGGAAGGCGACGCCGGCACCGGCATGGTCGCCACCAACTCCGTGCGCGTGCGCACCGGCAACGTCTCCGCCGGCACCTCCATCTTCGCGATGGTCGTGCTCGAACACAAGCTCAAGGCCCTGCACCCGGAAGTCGACCTCGTCACCACCCCGGCCGGCGACCTCGCCGGCATGAGCCACGCCAACAACTTCACCTCCGACCTCAACGCGTGGGTCAGCCTGTTCGGCCAGTTCGCCGAAGCCCTCGGCCACCCCGTCGACGCAGGCACGCTCTACGGCACGCTGTTCCGCGCCGCCATCGCCGACGACGTCGACGCCAACTGCGGCGGCCTCCTCAACTACCCGTTCCGCTCCGGCGAATTCCTCGCCGGCCTGCCCGAAGGCCGCCCGCTGTTCGCCCGCAGCCCCGAAGCCAACATGACCCTCGGCAACTTCATGCGCGCCCAGCTCTTCTCCGCGTTCTCCCCGGTCAAGATCGGCATGGACGTCATGACCAAGCAGGAGCACGTGCAGATCGACTCCCTCGTGGGCCACGGCGGCATCTTCACCACGCCGAAGGTCGCCCAGAAGATCCTCGCCGCCGCGTTCAACACCCCCATCAAGGTGATGTCCACCGCGGCCGAAGGCGGTGCCTGGGGCATGGCTGTGCTCGCCGACTACCTGTGGAACACCAACGAGGACCACACCAACCTCGCCGACTACCTCGACGGCCGCGTGTTCAAGGACGCGCAGTCCACCACCGAAGAGCCGGAAGCCGGCGACGTCGTCGGCTTCGAAGACTTCTTCGCCCGCTTCTCGAAGGGCCTGCCCATCGAGCACACCGCCATCGAAAGCATCGACCTCGAAGACAAGTGACCGGACGGCGGGCGACGCCGCACGCACGGCATCGCCCGCCGGACCGAACCGAATCGGATCCACACGGTCCGGACGGAACCGGCCGGACCGGAACCGAATCGGACCCCAAACGAAACGTACACCACACAACCCAACACGTCCCCCAAACCGAAAGGAACACAACAATGGCAACTCTGGCAGATTACGGCCCCGAAGTCCGCGCCGAAGTCAAGCAGGTGCGCGAGGTCGTCTCCAACCTCCACCAGCAGCTCATCAAGTGGAACCTCGTCGTCTGGACCGCCGGCAACGTCTCCCAGCGCCTCCACACCGCCGACCTCATGGTCATCAAGCCGTCCGGCGTGCGCTACGAGAACCTCACCCCGAACTCCATGGTCGTCACCGACCTCGAAGGCAACGTGGTCGACGGCTCCGAAGCCCCGTCCTCCGACACCGCCTCCCACGCCTACATCTACCGCAACATGCCGGGCGTCTACGGCGTCGTGCACACCCACTCCACCTACGCCACCGCGTGGGCGGCCACCGGCCAGAACATCCCGTGCGGCCTGACCATGATGGGCGACGAATTCGGCGGCCCCGTGCCGGTCGGCCCGTTCCGCCTCATCGGCTCCGAAGCCATCGGCAAGGGCGTCGTCGAAACCCTCGCCAAGTACCCGAAGTCCCCGGCCGTCCTCATGCAGAACCACGGCCCGTTCACCATCGGCAAGGACGCGGAAGCCGCCGTCAAGGCCGCCGCCATGACCGAAGAGGTCGCGCACACCATGTGGGCCGCCCGCCAGCTCGGCGACATCATCGAGATCCCGCAGGCCGACATCGACAAGCTTAACGACCGCTACCAGAACGTCTACGGCCAGCACTGATCTGATGGTGTGTCTCCTACGTTGCGGGAGACTCGACGTACCTTCGTACGCCTTCGTCTCCCGCGCCTTGGAGCCACACGCATCAGACCGGGGTCGCCGACACTGTGACGCTGGAACGTAACTTAACCAACCAACAACAACCAACACAACGAAGTAAAGGAAACAATCATGGCAATGGAGAACCCGTTCGAGGGCAAGGAAATCTGGTTCGGCGTCGGCTCGCAGGACCTGTACGGCGAGGAGGCCCTGCGTCAGGTCGCCATCCACTCCGCCGAAATGGTCGACTACCTCAACAAGACCGGCAAGATCCCGGCGAAGATCGTGCTGAAGCCCACCCTGAAGTCCTCCGACGGCGTCAAGGAGTTCATGGTCGAAGCCTCCGCCAACCCGAACGTCATCGGCGTCATCACCTGGTGCCACACCTTCTCCCCGGCCAAGATGTGGATCCGCGGCCTCGAAGTGCTGACCAAGCCGCTGCTGCAGCTGGCCACCCAGCACCACAAGGAGATCCCGTGGGAGACCATCGACATGGACTTCATGAACCTGAACCAGGCCGCCCACGGCGACCGTGAGTTCGGCTACATCGTCTCCCGCCTCGGCATCAAGCGCAAGATCGTCGTCGGCCACTACACCGACCCGGAGGTCGCCGAGAAGGTCGGCACCTGGGCCCGCGCCTGCGCCGGCTGGGACGCCTCCAACAACATGAAGGTCATGCGCTGGGGCGACAACATGCGCAACGTCGCCGTCACCGAGGGCGACAAGACCGAGGCCGAGCGCGTCTTCGGCGCCTCCATCAACACCTGGGCCGTCAACGAGCTCGTCGCCGCGTACGACGCCGTCAAGGACGATCAGGTCAAGGAGATCATCGAGGACTACAAGGCCAAGTACGACGTCGACCCGGCCCTGCTGGACGCCAAGTACGACTCCCTGTTCATCGCCGCCAAGGAAGAGGCCGCGATGGTCAACATGATGCGCGCCAACGGCTGCACCGCCGGCGTCGACAACTTCGAGGACCTCGGCGCCCTGCCGCAGCTGCCGGGCGTGGGCCCGCAGCGCTTCCCGTCCGAGTACGGCTGGGGCTTCTCCGCCGAAGGCGACTGGAAGACCGCCGTCCTCGTGCGCATCGGCGCCGTCATGGGCTACGGCCTCGAAGGTGGCGCCTCCCTCATGGAGGACTACTCCTACAACTTCACCGAAGGCGACGAGCTCGACATGGGCTCCCACATGCTGGAGGTCTCCCCGTCCATCGGCACCATCGCCAAGCCGAAGCTGGAGATCCACCCGCTCGGCATCGGCGGCAAGGCCGACCCGGTCCGCCTGGTCTTCTCCGGCAAGCCGAAGAAGGACGCGGTCGTCGTCTCCATGTCCGACGTGCGCGAGCGCTTCCGCCTGCTCATGGACGTCGTCGACGTCGTCGAGCCGCAGGGCTCCCTGAAGGAGCTGCCGTGCGCCCGCGCCGTCTGGAAGCCGCAGCCGTCCCTGAAGACCGCCGTCCAGTGCTGGATCACCGCCGGCGGCTCGCACCACACCTGCATGACCACCTCCGTCGGTCGTGAGGCCTGGGAGGACTTCGCCCGCATCGCCGGCGTCGAGCTCGCCGTCATCGACGAGAACACCACCGCCCGCCAGTTCGAGAAGGAGCTGGAGCTGTCCGAGATGGTTCACCGTCTCGACAACCGTCACTGATTGACGGCTGGCATGCCTTGACGCCTCGCCGGGCTTAGCGGACGGTGAGCGTCAATGGCCATGAGAGGGCCCGATTCCCCAATGGGGAGTCGGGCCCTTCGTTTGTGCCGGGCTGGGGGAGAAGGGCTGGGGGAGGCTGTTTGCGAAGCGGGTTGGTGCGATGCTGCCGGATCGTTTCGCTGGGGAGGCCGTTTGCGAAGCGGGTTGGTGCGACGGTGCTTGGTTGCTTCGCTGGTGGGCCTCTTCGCGAAGCGGGCTGGTCGGTTCGTGACGGGCCCTGTTCGTTTCCGCGTGTTCCGGTTCCTCCTGCTCAAACCCCCGTTATTTCCGGTTTACAGCGTCAAACCCCCGAAACGTCCCCATGTAAACGGGTGTTTGGTGCTGTAGATTCTGGATATCGGGGATTTCGGCCCCGGGATTCGTTACGGATGGCCCCTCTACAATGGGGACATGGTAAGGCATCATGCGGTTGATGCGCTGTTCGCCGAAGCGCGTCGGGAGAAGCGTTGCGTCGTGGCTCCCACGGACACCGAATTCAAGGCGATTCAGCGGCGTGTATGCTCCGGCGGCATCGTGAAGCCGTTTCGTGGGCTCTATGCGCAGACCGATTATTGGAATGCCCTTGACCGTTATGAGCAGGTCCGTCATGTCGTTCGGGCGTTGTCCCGATGCCATCCCGACTGGGTGTTCTGCGGGCCGACGGCAGCCATCATGCATCGGCTGGATTGTTCCTATCGGTTGTCGTGTCCGCTTTGGATCGCCGTCGCACCAGGCACGCATTATCGCAACTCCGGGCAGCTGACGAGACACGTCATCTCCAATCCCGAGATCGCTGAGGTGGAAGGCGTGAAGGTGACGGGGCTGCTGCGCACCTTGTTCGACTGTGCCGCCGCCTTGAGCCTGCGATATTCGCTGGCTCCCATCGATTCGTCATTGCGGGCCAATTCCGTCGACAAAGATGTTCTGCTGGCATACCCATCATCGGTGAAATATTCCCGTCGCCGTCGTACCGTCATGCGGGCGTTCACCCTGTCCGACGCGCGCAGCGAGAACGGCGGTGAATCGTCGGCACGTGGCATGCTGCATGAGATGGGGTATCCTCCCGACGACATCCAGACGGAATTCCCGTGTCTGGATCATCCGGGCAGGAGACATCGCGTGGATTTTCTCTGGAAGAAGCAGGATGGAACCTGCGTGGTGATGGAATTCGACGGTGTGCGCAAATACGTGGATCCGAATATGACGTCAGGCAGGTCGATTCGTGAGGTGGTCGATGGTGAACGCCGTAGACAGCAGTGTCTGGAACGGCAGAGGGTCTCCGTCATACGCATGTATGCCAACGAACTGGACAGCCCGGCACGAATCCTCCGCGATCTGGAAAGCCTGGGTGTTCGCCGCATTCCGTAGCGGGATCCGTCGTCGGTGTCAGCGATGGCGCAACAGCCGTTCGTTCTCCTCGGCGAAACGATTGCGCCACTTGTCGCCGAAGCATGACATCAGGGCCTCCTGCAGCGCACTGAGCCGCATGGGCCATTCCCTGTCCGTCCACGGCTCGTGCGGTCCGGCCGTCATGATGCGGTATGCGCGGGTTTGCACGATGGTCGTGACCAGGTCGTAGGCCAAGTCATCCTCATCGTCGATGGATTCCACGGGATTGATTCGGCCGCGCTCCTGATACGTGCGATGGATGTCCCCATCGGTGCCCACCCACAGATAGGTGCCGTCATAGCGCGACCAAGGCGTTTCGAACATCATCTGGTTGGCGGCAAACGGATCCATGTCGTCGCGGCCTCCGCATATTTCCCGCAATCGCTTGCCGTATATGGTTCGGAGCCGGTTCGCCAATTCAAGTGTGGCGTCTCGGTCCATGGGAGGATAACCGCGAAGCCTCGCATCGTCGCGTATCGCCTTGCGGACCGATGGGCGATTGAGAAAGTCCTCGTACGTCCCGTCTTCCGTGTTTTCGCCGCTGTGGGCGCGCAATACGGTCAGTACGGGGGATTCATGATTTCGTCCGGCCGTACCGGCATCAATGAGACCGGGCGGGATGTCATTCTGGCCGGCGGGGTTGCCGTCATCATAATCGTTTGGCCGCGTCGTTCGCGCCGGACCGTGTGCCCTCATCGAACGTGACGTCTTCGGAGCCCGTACCTGCCGTGCTGTTTCGGAGGTGCGCATCGTCCGGAACGCAGCGAAGGTTCGTATCAGCCTGGACAAAATCCCCATGACGGATGCCCTCCTTTTCCGCCCAACCCGTTCGATATGCCGATTCCATTCCATGTTACGGCCGAAATCCCCATTATTCCCGGTCTACAGCGTCAAATGCCCGTTTGAGAAGGGTGGTTTCATCCATGTGGTGCTGTAAATACCAGAGAACGGGGGTTTCAGCCGGGTTTGTCGAGATGCGTCGTCGATTGGGGTGCTGCCGGTTGGGGTGGGTCATCGCGGCATGGTGGGAGTGGAGCGTGCGGCTACTCGCTCCGCGCCGCGCGCACGAACGTGTCGAAGATGGCCTGTGAACGCGGGTCCACCTTGTACAGGAACTCGGGATGCCATTGCATGGCCCACAGGAACCGGCTCGCCGGCCGCCACAACGCCTCAATCACCCCGTCCGGAGCCACGCCCATGACGCGCAGCCCCGGTGCCGGTTCGCGCACGGCCTGATGGTGATAGCTGTTCACGGCGATTTCCCGTTGGCTTACGAACAGTTCGGCCAGCGGCGTGCCGGGCGTCAACGTCACGGTGTGCCCGAACGCGTCGTACGGCGGATTCATATGATGTTCGACTCCGCTGGGATGCTCGGTGGGCAGATCCTGCCATAGCGTGCCGCCCAGGAACCGGTTGATGAACTGGATGCCGCGGCAGATGCCGAGAATCGGCTTGTCCAGTCGTATCACGGCCGGCAGCAGCAGTGATTCCATGCGGTCGCGCTCGGGGGAGAGCGCTTCGCTGCGGCCGGTCGCGTCATCCGCGTCAGCGGCCGTGGAATCGTCTCGCCGCCCGGCTGCACCATCTCTCTTGCCGTCCATCGGTTCGTCGGTGCCTGCAGCGCCGATGCCGGTCCTGTTCCCGGGATTGGCCAAGAGACCGACTGACGACCCTACATCCGGTCCGCCCGTGAACAGGAACGCGTCGAACCGTTCGGCGCACTGCTCCACCACGTCCGCATCGTCGGTCAGCGGCAGCATCACCGGCGTGCCACCCGCGCGCAGCACGGCATCCATGTATCCGGGCAGCATCCACAGGCTGTCCCGCCCGTAATCCATCAGTGGCGTCACTGCGATCATCGGCCGATCGGTCATCACGCACCCCTTATTTCCGTCATCCCGCGAACGGGCGATTATGTGATTCGCACGATGCCGTCACTCTATCGGACCGATGTGAACCCGAGCCGATGGTCGTCAGGTCAAGGGAATCCGTAGCATGCTCGCCGTATCCTCGGTATTCGCCGTATTGGGCGTGGCGCGACGGTGTCGGATTGTTTCGCTGGAAGGTCTGTCCGTGAAGCATGCTGGTGTTGTGGTGACTGGGTGTTTCGCCGAGGAGGGTATCCGTGAAGCGATTGGTCGGTGGTCATCCGAGTTATGTCGCTGGGTGGGCTCTCGGTGATGCGGATCGGTGCGATGCTGCCGGCTTGTTTCGCTGGATGAATGATGACTGGGAGATGCGATGCCTGGGCATTCATTGGGGGCTGCATCTCCCTTGCACATGATGTTCCGCGGCAATACACTGGAATCGTTGGCAACGTAAACATGCAGCGAAGACGGTGCTTGCGCGGGCCACGTGACATAGAGGTTCAGGAGTCCTAGAGGGAAGGAAGCTAGCGATGACAATGAACCGTAATCCGCGTCCATCCGGCAGGTGGATGAAACTCCTCGCGATACCGGCCGCCGTAGCGACGCTCATGGTGGGCGTCCCTGCGGCCAACGCCGCCGAAGGCGCATCGGCGCAATCCGAGTCGACGACTACGTCGCAGCAGACGCAGTCGGCCGCATCGGCCGCAGATGCGGCGCAATCCAAGAACCAGACGCAGTCGGCGTCGGCAACCGCGTCCGCAGGCAAGACCGCCGCGGCCGGAACGTCGGCAGCCGCCGCATCGGGTGCGGCCGCGTCCAAGGCCGCGACGTCCGGCAAGACCGCCGCGTCGGCGCAGCCGCAAAGCAGCGAGAGCCAATCCAAGTCCGCGTCGTCGGCGGCCCAGCCCGCACAGACGTCGGCCCAGACTTCGAAGGCGGCGCCGTCGACGCAGGCAACGCAGAAGACGCAGCCGTCCCAGCCGACCACCCAGCAGGCGCAACCCAAGGCAGCGGCCGAACCGGTCTACGGCTACACCATCACCTTCGATTCGCAGGGCGGCACCCCGGTCGACCACACCGCCACGTGGATGAAGAACGACGCGACCGGCAGCAACAGCGAGGAGTGGTCCGACAAGGTCACCAAGCCCACCCGCGAAGGCTTCCGCTTCGTGTGCTGGTCCACCCAGAAGTCGGACAAGGCCTGCGACCATAACCTCTGGAACCTCTGGTTCTCGAACGACGGCATCACTTCCGACATGACCGTGTACGCGCAGTGGGCGGGCATCGCCGTCCGCGTGTACATCGGCAGCGAGACCAGCGGCAACTTCGTCGACATGACCAACGGTGACATTCCGGCCGATAACCCGAAGTTCGTCGCCCCGGCGAAGGACGGCTGCACGTTCGACCACTGGTCCACCGATGAGGACGGCACGGTCGTGTTCGATCCGACGAAGCCGCTCGCCTCGGCCAAGGCCAGCATGTCCGCCTATCCGCAGTACCTGTGCACCATCACGTTCGACACGCAGGGCGGCGATCCGATCGCCTCGATTCAGGCGCCTACGGGCCAGCCGTTGACGAACCTGCCGACCCCCACGCGCAGCGGCTACACGTTCGTCCAATGGACGTACGACGCCGCCGGTGACCAGCGGTTCTTCGACACCCGTCAGGTCCGCAACGCGTTCACGCTCTACGCCCAGTGGAAAGAGAATGCCAAGTACACCATCACCTTCGATTCGCAGGGCGGCTCCGAAGTCGGCCACACCGCGGAATGGTGGGCCAATGACACGACGACGCACAACGACACCGAATGGGTGAACCACGTCAACACCGACGTCACCAAGACCGGCTACCGGTTCCAGTGCTGGTCCACGCAGAAGGACGACGTGGAATGCACGCACAACCTCCGCACCGTCTGGAAGCAGCCCGACGGCATCACCTCGGACATGACCGTGTACGCGCAGTGGGAGGCCATCGCGGTCCGCATCTACATCGGCAGCAAGACCAGCGGCAAGTACGTCACGGTGAACTATGGTGATGTTCCCGCCAACGATCCGAAGCTCGTGGCGCCCGCGAAGGACGGCTGCACGTTCGACCACTGGTCGCTCGGCGAATACGACTACGGCACGTTCGACCCGTCGCAGCCGCTCGACGAGGAGAGCGACTTCTCCATCTACCCGCAGTACCTGTGCACCGTCACGTTCGATGCACAGGGCGGCGACGCGGTCGCCCCGGTCCAAGCCGCCACGAGCCATGCACTTACGAACCTGCCCACGCCCACGCGCGAGGGCTACACGTTCACTGGCTGGACGTATGACGCCGCCGGCGACCAGGAGTTCGTCGCGACGAGGAAAGTGAACAAGGCGTTCACTCTCTATGCCCAGTGGAAGGTGAACGAGTACACGGTGTCGTTCGATGCGAACGGCGGTTCGGCCGTGGACGCGCAGACCGTGGAGTACGGCAAGACCGTGACGAAGCCTGCGGATCCGACCCGTGAGGGCTATACGTTCGCGGGTTGGACGACGGATGAGGCCGGCAAGACCGCGTACGATTTCGCCACGCCGGTCTCCGGCGACCTGACGCTGTACGCGCAGTGGACGGTGAACGAGTACACGGTGTCGTTCGATGCGAACGGCGGTTCGGCCGTGGACGCGCAGACCGTGGAGTACGGCAAGACCGTGACGAAGCCTGCGGATCCGACGCGTGAAGGCTATACGTTCGCGGGTTGGACCACGGACAAGGACGGCAAGACCGCGTACGATTTCGCCACGCCCGTGTCCGGTGGCCTCACCCTCTACGCCCAGTGGACGAAGAACGCCGAGCAGCCTGGCGAGAAGCCGGGTGAGAACGGCGGCTCCACGCCGACCACGCCGTCCAAGCCGAACCAGTCGAAGCCCTCCAACGACGCCAAGAAGAACGCTGCCAAGAAGGACAACGCGAAGCAGTCCTCCGCCAAGTCCGCCAAGACCGCGCGTCTGTCGAAGACGGGTTCGTCCATCGCCGTGATGGGCGTCGCCGTCATGCTGCTGCTGACGGCCGCCGCCATGGCGCTGGCCGTCCGTCGCAACCGCGACTGACGGCAGGTTCTCCGGTCGGGCCGCGCGCTCGTCGCGTCGGTTCGGCCGCTGACCCGATTCCGGCCCGCTGATTTGGCTGGTCGGAACGCATTGAGGCCGGCATCTCCGTTCCGGAGATGCCGGCCTCTTGTCGTCCATGGTTCGGGCGTCGCTTCCTCGCCATCGATGGCACGAATCCGACGCTGAGACCTGTGTGAGCGTCGGTTCCGCGCCAAGGTTGGCATCGAACCGACGCTGAGACCTGTGTGAGCGTCGGTTTCGCGCCAAATGTGGCGTGCAGACGATGCCAAGGCCTTGTCAGCGTCGAATCCATGCCAAGGTTGGTACGGAAACACCGCTAACGGCTATGTGAGCGTCGTATCCCTGCCAGGTTTGGCACGGATACGACGCTAGGAGCCCTGTCAGCGGGCCGGTAGGTCCGACCGTCGGTTGCGTGCCATGCTTGCGGCAGCCCCGCACCCCGCAACCGCGACCCAACCTCCCGCACCCTCAGCGCTTGCCGGCGTACAGCTCGTGCTCGATGACGTCGGCGAACACGCGGTTGACGGCCGGGCGCACGACCTTCAACGACGGCGTCAGGCACTTGTTCGCCTGCGTGAGCTGCGTGTCGAGTACCACGAACTTGCGCACGGATTCGGCGCGCGAAACGGTCGCGTTCGCGCGGTCGACGTACTGCTGGATCTCCTCGTGGACGGCCGCGTTGGTGATGAGGCGGTCGATGGGCGTCTCGAGGGACAGGCCGTGCTGCGGCAGCCATGTCTCCAGCGCCTCGGGGTCAAGGGTCACCAGCGCGCCGATGAACGGACGCTGATCGCCCACCACCACGGCGTGCTCGACGATCGGGCACTTGGTGATCTCCTCCTCCAGCGGGATGGGGGAGACGTTCTTGCCGCCGGCGGTGATGATGATGTCCTTCTTGCGGCCGGTGATCGTGATGCGGCCTTCGTCGTCGATGGACGCGAGGTCGCCGGTCTTGAGCCATCCGTCCGCGGTGAACGCTTCGGCGGTCTTCTCCGGCAGGTTGTGGTAGCCGCGGAACACGTTCGGGCCCTTGACCTGCAGCTCGCCGTCCTCGGCGATGCGCACCGACGAGCCGGGCGCGGGCTGTCCGACGGTGCCGATCACGTTGTCGTCGACGCGGGTCGCGGCGAACGGCGCGGCCGTTTCGGTCATGCCGTAGCCCTGGATCATCGGCAGGCCGATGCCGTTGTAGAAGTGCGCCAGATCGAGGGACAGCGGCGCGCCGCCGCACGCCACGTACTTGATCTTCGGGCCGAGCGCGCCGCGCACGGTGCGGTAGACGAGTGTCTCGTACTTGGCGTGCTCGGCGATTTCGGTCAGCGTGTGCTTCTCGCCGGCCTGTTCGGCCTTGCTCCATGCGATCGCCGCCTCGGCGGCCTTGAGGAACAGACGGCCCTTCCAACCGGCGCCGGCCTTGCGGGAGGCGGCGTTGTACACCTTCTCGAACACGCGCGGCACGCCCAGCAGGTAGGTGGGCTGGAAGGAGCGCAGGTCGGGCAGGAGGGACTTCGTGTCCGGCAGGTATCCGACGACGCCGTCGTCGGAGGCGATGGACGCGTACTGGATGAAGCGTGCGAAGCAGTGGGCGAGCGGCAGGAACAGGAGCAGGCGCGGATGGTCGTCGAGGATCATCTCGTGCAGCGCCTCGCTTGCGGCGATGGTGATCGACACGAAGTTGCGGTGCGTGAGTTCGGCGCCCTTGGGTGCGCCGGTGGAGCCGGACGTGTACACGATGGTGGCGAGGTCGTCGATGTGGACCGATGCGATGCGCTCGTCGAGTTCCTCGTCGGAGACGGTGACGCCGAGGCCTTCGAGCGCGCCGAGCGCGTTGCCTTCGATCATGAGGATCTGCTTGAGGGACGGGCAGTGGTCCTTGACGGAGTCGAGACGGTCGAAGCGCGTGCGGTCGTCGGCGAACGCAAGCTTGACGTCGGCGTCGTTGAGGATGCGCTGCGCCTGGGCGGCGGAGTCGGTGTCGTAGATCGGCACGCTGACGGCGCCGATGGCGGCGATGGCGAAGTCGAGCACGCCCCATTCGAGTCGGGTGGAGGAGAAGATGGTGACCGCGTCGCCTTTGGCGACGCCGAGCGCGATGAGGCCGCGCGCGGCGGAGACGACCATGCGGTGGAATTCGCCGGTGGTGACGTTCTGCCAGCGGCCGGGGCCGAGCTTCTTCTCGGCGATGACGGTGTCCTCTCCGGTGCGTGCGAGACGGTCAGTGAGGAGGGAGTAGATGGTCTGGTCGTCCTTGAGTTCGACGGACGATCCTGGTGTGGTGTAGTGGTCGAGCATGATGCCGTGTTCCTTACGTGTTCCGGTGGCCGTGATGATCGCCTGCGATGGGGAGGTGACGATTTCGGCCAGTCTGTCGACGAGGTTACGTGTCCGTAGGTTCTTTTGTTTTGTGCGCAATGCCATAAGCGCGACGACGACTTTTGTATATGCCCACAACACGCCCGCGGCACGCCTGTGACGTGCCAGCGACGTGTCGGCGACGTACGCGCCGGAGACGTGCGGCGGCGGAATCCGGCGCGTGTCGCCGACAGGTCCCGCCCGATGGCTACGATACTGCTCCGGCGGATGAACGTTAGCGTTAACAAACACTGAAAAAAGCGCTTTCGCCAAGAACAGCAGAGGAAGAGCACACGTAAGGACGCTGCCATGAACCAAGCAGTAGAAACATTGAGGACATCCGCCGGCGCGGCCGGCGTCAAGTCGGCCGAACCGGCCGAGCCGGTGGAGCCGGTCGTGGAGGCCGACGAGCACCAGCGCCGCGGCTCCGGCCGCTACATCGTCGGCCTCGCGCTGAGCGCGGGCCTTGCCGGCCTGCTCTACGGCTACGACACCGTCTCCATCTCCGGCGCCATCGACTTCCTGCAGGAGAAGTACGCGCTGAGCCCCGCCCTGCAGGGCCTCGTCATCAGCTCCATCATGATCGGCGGCGTCATCGGCGCCGGCTTCTCCGGCTTCCTGTCCGACAAGTACGGTCGCCGCAGGATCCTCATGTTCGGCGGTGCGTTCTTCTTCGTCGCCGCCCTGTGGAGCGCGTTCACGTTCAGCCCGTTCACGCTGATCCTCGCCCGCGTCATCGGAGGCGTCGGCATCGGCCTGGCCGCGGCGCTCGCCGTCACCTACATCACCGAATCCGCGCCGACCAACATCCGCGGCGCGCTCACCTCCGCCTACCAGCTGCTCACCATCTCGGGCATCTTCCTGACGAACGTCATCAACTACTTCATCGCCTCCTCCGGCTCCCACGCGTGGGGCGTCGCCAACGGCTGGCGCTGGATGCTCGGCATCGGCGCCATCCCGGCCGCCATCTTCGTGGCCGCGCTGTGGCTGTCCCCGGAGTCGCCGCGATTCCTCGTGCAGGCCGGTCGCGTCGAGGAGGGCTACAAGGTCCTCGAGCGCATCAACGGCTCCGACAAGGCCCGTCGCGACGTCGAGGAGATCCAGCTGCAGATCGCCGAGGAGCGTAAGGCCAACGCCAGCTTCTCCGACCTGTTCAAGCCCGGCCTGAGGAAGGCCCTGCTCATCGGCATCTTCCTGGCCATCTTCAACCAGGCGATCGGCATGAACGCCATCTCCTACTACGGACCGGTCATGTTCAGCCACATGGGCTTCGGCGGCAACACCGAGTTCCTCGCCTCCTCGCTCGTCGGCGGCATCGAGCTCGTGTTCACCGTGGTGGGCATGTACCTCATCGACACCGCCGGCCGCAAGAAGCTCATGGCCGTCGGCTCCGGCCTCATGGTCCTGTTCGCGCTCGGCATCAGCTTCGCGTATGCGAACAACTACCAGCTGCTCATGCTCATCTTCGTGATGTGCTTCACCTCCGCGTTCGCGTTCTCGATGGGTCCGATTCCGTGGATCATGATCCCGGAGCTGTTCCCGACCTACCTGCGCGGCCGCGCCACCGGCATCTGCACCGTGTTCCTGTGGGGCACCAACTGGGCGATCGGCCAGTTCACCCCGATGCTCATCAGCTCCATCGGCGGCATGGGCACGTTCCTCGTGTTCGCCGGCACCAACCTCCTGTGCTTCCTCGGCGTCATCACCTTCGTGCCCGAGACCAAGGACAAGACCCTCGAGGAGATCGCCGAGCTGTGGAAGCCGAAGCAGGATCGGTCCAACGCGCAGATGGAGGTCGTGCGCGCCACCGCCGACCTCAAGCAGGCCGAGGCCGACATCAAGGCCGCCGAGGCCGAGCTGGCCCGCGCCCGCCGCGCCAAGGAGCGCGCCATCGCCACCAAGGCCGCCGCCGAGGCGCTCGTCGCCGCGCAGAAGTCCCGCTGACCGGTCCGCCGGGACTGTCCCGGTCCGCCCTTCCCGTCCTCCGCCCCTCCTTGCGCTCGTTTCTATAGAAACGGACGTTCTGGCCCCTTGTGTTCGCCCCGCTGCGTCCGTTCCTATAGGTTCGGATGTTTGGTGGGCTTCCGAGAGGCTGGTTTCGCTCGTTCCTATAGAAACGGACGTTTGGACTATGTTGGTGGGTGCGGTTTCGTCCGATTCTTAAGAATCGGACGGGAGTGGGCCTGTACGTGTGCCCCGTTTCGTCCGATTCTGTAGAAACGGATGTTTGGTGGGCTCCTGAGCGTCCGGTTTCGTCCGTTCCTATAGAAACGGACGTTTGAGTCCCTATGCGAGCCCCCGCTGCGTTCGTTCCTGTAGGTTCGGATGTTTGGGAGTGCCGTGTGCGCCCTGTTGCGCTCGATTCTGTAGAAACGGACACTTGGACCGTGTTGGTGGGTGCGGTTCCGTCCGATTCTGCAGGAACGGACGTTCCGTCCGTGATCCGCGCCCCGTTTCCGTCCGATACGTAAGAATCGGACGGGACGACGGGGACTCGCCTGGTTCGTTGACCGGTTCGCCCGGTCCGCCCGCTTTGGCGCCGGGACCGATAACCCGCTAGAACCAACGCCTATGATGCCGCGATTGCACCGTAACATCATGGGCGTTTACTATTGATGCGCTTATTCATGGCGTCCGCCGCCCGTCGCGGCGCGCGCCGCATCGCACGAAAAGCAAGAGGAAGAACAGCAGAAATGAAGACGAAGAACCTGAGGAAGGGACTCAAGGGCGCGCTCTCGGCCGCATTGGCCGGCGTGCTCGCGCTCTCGCTCGCCGCATGCTCGCAGACCGGCGGCTCCACCACGTCCACCGCGAACGGCGTCTCCGGCCAGACCACGTTCACCTACGCGCGCTCCGCGGCCGTGACCTCGCTCAATTTGTGGACCGAGATCACCTCGAACAACGCGTTCGCCATCGACAAGGTCTTCGAACCGCTCGTCAGCTTCGACAAGGACGGCAAGATCATCGACTGGCTCGCCAAGTCGCACAAGGTCTCCGAGGACGGCCTGACCTACACGTTCACGCTGCGCGACGGCCTCAAGTTCTCCGACGGCACCGACGTGACCGCCGACGACGCCGTCTTCTCCATCAAGCAGCATCAGGCGGAGAAGGACGCGGCCCTGCCGCTCACCGCCGACATCGCCTCCGTCGAGGCCCCGGACAAGAAGACCGTCGAGATCAAGCTCAACAGCGCCTACACGCCGCTGCTCGCCGAACTCGCCAACTTCTCCAACGGCATCGTGCCGAAGGACTTCGGCGGCAAGAGCGAGAAGGCGTTCTTCGAGAACCCGGTGGGCACCGGCCCGTTCGTCGTGGACAAGTGGGACAAGTCCGGCGACCTCACGTTCAAGAAGAACGACAACTACTGGCAGAAGGGCAAGCCGGGCATCTCCAAGCTCGTCTACAAGGTCGTCGAGGACGGCACGCAGGCCGTCAACCAGCTGAAGACCGGTGAGGTGGACGGCATCGAAAGCCCCGCGCTGGAGAACATCGATGAGCTGGAGAACGGCTCCGACACCAAGGTGGAGACCGCCGGCAGCTGGGTGACTCACACGTTCTTCTTCAACACCGCCGACGAGCACTTCTCCGACGTCCACGTGCGCCGCGCCCTCGCCTACGCGCTCAACCGCGACGACGTGACCAAGGCCGTCGCCTTCGACCACGCGACCACCGCGAAGACCGTCCTGCCGAAGGCCATCAAGTACAGCACGCAGGATTCCATCACCCCGGTGGACAACGACCAGGCCAAGGCCAAGGACGAGCTTGCGCAGTCCAAGTTCCCGCAGGGCTTCGAGGCGAAGATCCTCGTGCCGTCCGGCAACAATGCCTACCAGCAGGCCGCGCAGCTGCTCCAGTCCGCGGCCGCGAAGATCGACGTCACGCTCGACATCGATTCGGTGGACATGGCCACGTTCCGTTCCCGCTTCAAGGCGTTCGACTACCAGATCATGATCAACTCCGCACAGGCCGACTATCCGGACGCCGATTCGATCATCGACTTCCAGGCCGATCCGGACGGCTTCAGCAAGTCCTACTGGACCAGCTATTCGAACGACGAGGTCACCAAGGAGCTCAAGCAGGCGCAGGTCACGCCCGATGGCGACAAGCGCGCCGAGCTCTACAAGAGCATCCAGCAGACCCTCGCCGATGAGGTCCCGTACATCCCGCTGTACTCGCCCGACATCGTCAAGGCCGTGCGCAAGAACGTGACCGGCCTCGAGGTCCTGCCGAACGATTCCGTCCGCTTCCAGGACGTCAAGTTCGAGTAGTCCCGCCGGTCCGGCCGATTTCGCCAGCCCGGACATCCCCGCCGGTCCGGCCGACCCCGCCGGCCCGGACAGTCCGGACATTCCAGACAGGTCCGCCGCTACAATGGCCCTCATGACCCACAACCGCCGCGCCGCCCTCGCCACATGGCTGGGCGGCGTCGTCGTACACGCGGCGCTCGTGCTCGCGCTCGTCACCGTCGGCGTGTTCCTCATCGTCCGTCTCGTGCCCGGCGACCCGGCGCAGATGGTGCTCGGCCTCAAGGCGAGCCCCGCGCAGATTGCGGACCTGCGTCATCGTCTCGGCCTCGACCAGTCCATCGGACGCCAGTTCGTCTCGTTCGTCACGACCCTCGTCACCACCGGCGACACCGGCGAATCGATCGCCTACCATGTCTCGTCGCGTGCGCTCGTCCTCGACCGGCTGCCCGTCTCGCTGTGGCTCGTCGGCTGTTCGGCCGTGCTCGTCGTCGCGATCTCCCTGCCGCTCGCCATGACGGCCGCCCTGCACAAGGGTTCCTGGATCGACCAGCTGGTGCGCGTCGTGCCGACCGTCACGCTCGGCATGCCGGAATTCTGGGTGGGACTCGTGTTCGTGCTCGTCTTCGCCGTGACCTTGCGGATCTTCCCGGTCGGCGGCACGCAGCCCGGCATCGACGGCATGCTGTATTCGATGGCCCTGCCGAGCCTCACGATCGCGCTCGCCCAGACCCCGTTCATCGTGCGCTCGCTGCGCACGCGCATCCTCGAGGTGCTCGGCGCCGACTTCGTCACGACGCTGCGCGCGGCCGGCCTGTCCCGCCGTGCGATCCGCCGTCACGTGCTGCGCAACGCCCTTCTGCCCGCGTTGCAGCTGTATGGCATGAAGGTTTCGTTCCTCATTGGCGGCACGCTCGTCGTGGAGCAGGTCTTTGGCCTCAGAGGCGTGGGTTCGCTCCTGTTCGCCGCGATCACCGCACGCGATTTCCCGCTCATCCAGGCGGTGGCGATGTACTGCGCGCTCGGCGTCGTCCTCGTCTCCACGTTGGTGCGGCTCGCCGGCGGGCTCATCGACTACCGCGTGCGGGAAGGAGGCGCGCGATGAGGAACCCCGATTCCGCCGGCGTCCGTCCCGTCCAATCCGCCAGCCCCGATTCCGCCGGCGTCCGACCCGCCCGTCCCGCCACCGGCGTCCGTCCGTCCCGTCCGCGCCGCTCCCGCACGCTCGCCGCGGGCCTCGTCCTGCTCGCGCTCATCGTGCTCGCCGTCGCCGTCATCCCGGTGCTTTCTCCCTACGATCCCGTCGCGGAGGACATCGCCTCGATGCTTCAGGCACCTTCCCCGGCCCATCCGTTCGGCACCGACCAGCTCGGCCGCGACATCCTCACGCGCGTCGCCGCCGCCGGGCGCATCGACCTCATGCTCATGATGGGCGTCGAGGCGCTGCCGTTCGTCATCGGCACCGCCGCCGGCCTCGTCGCCGGCTTCTACGGCGGATGGCCGGACCGCGCGATCACGCTGCTGTCCGACGCGCTCATCGCGTTCCCGTTCTACCTGCTCGTCGCGGTCGTCGCGTTCGTGACCGGCACCGGCATGAAGGGCATCTTCCTCACGTTCCTCATCATGGGCTGGATCATCTTCGCGCGCACCGTCAAGGGCGCGACCGCTTCGCTCGCCCGGGCCGAATGGGTGGAGTCCGCGCGCGTCATGGGCTTCTCCGACCTGTCCATCCTCACCCGCCAGATGCTGCCGAACGTGCTCTCGCAGGCGGTGACCGTGCTCATGAGCGACATGGTGGCGCTGCTCGTCGCCATCGTCACGCTCGGCTACCTGGGTCTCGGCATCGCCCCGCCCACGCCCGACTGGGGCACGATGATCGCCGACGGCCAGTCGTTCCTCGCCACCCGCTGGTGGGTGTCGACGCTGCCCGGCTGCGCCGTCGTCCTCGTCGGCGTCGCGCTCGCCCTCATCGGCGACGGGTTGAACGACGTGAGAAGGGAGGCGTGATGTCCGATCCAACCGTGCCGTCCGTGTCCCCGTCGTCCGCCGCGTCCGTTCCGTCCGGCCCGACGCCCGTGCCGTTCGTGCGTGTGCGGGATCTGCGCGTCCTGTCCGATGCGACCGGCGTTCCGCTTGTCGACGGCGTCTCGTTCGACGTCGCCCGCGGCGGGGCCGTCGGCATCGTCGGCGAATCCGGTTCCGGCAAAAGCCTGACGCTGCGCGCGGTCATGGGGCTGCCGCCCGAAGGCGTGCGCGTCGCGGACCCCGCGGCCGTCGCGTTTCCCGCGACGTCCGACGCGTCCGATGCCGCCGATCCGTCCAATCCGTCCGACGCGTCCGCACCCCGCCTCGCGATGATCTTCCAGGATCCGGTCGCTTCGCTCGACCCGCTGTGCGGCGTCGTGCGGCAGGTCGCCGAGGTCATGCGCGCCCACGGTACGACGGACATGTCCGCCCTCCTCGGAGACGGAACGTCCGATGCCGCCGCATCCGTCTCCGTCCCGACGTCCGGCCGACGGCCGTTCCCGTTCGCCGGCCTCCGCGCGCGCCGCGAGGCCTACCGTGCCGCCGCCGACCTGCTCGTCGCCCTCGGCCTGCCCGCATCGCTGCGCGACCGCGACCGATACCCGGGGCAGCTGTCCGGCGGCCAATGCCAACGCGTCGGCATCGCCATCGCGCTCGCTTGCCGGCCGGACGTCCTCCTGTGCGACGAACCCACCACCGCACTCGACGTGACCGTGCAACGCCAGATCCTCGACCTGCTCGCCTCACTGCGTGAACGGCTCGGCCTCACCATGCTGTTCGTCACCCACAACCTCGGCGTCGCCGCGCACCTGTGCGACCGGCTCGTCGTCATGCGCCGCGGACGCGTCGTCGAAACCGGGCCGACCGCCCGCATCCTCGCCGAACCGCACGACGACTACACGAAGCGCCTCATCGACGCGATCCTCCCCATCCCCGGCGCGTCGGACGCCGGCCGGACGGACGGCGAAAACGCCGATGACGACGGGAAGGAGGAGACGCGATGACCGACGACCCCACCCCAATCCTCGACCTGCGTCACGTGACCGTGACATACGGCGGCTTCACCGCCGTCGACGACGTGTCGCTGACGCTGCCGAAAGGCGGCGCGCTCGGCGTCGTCGGCGAATCGGGCGCCGGCAAATCCACGCTCGCCCGCGTCGCCGCCGGACTCATCGCGCCGTCCGTCGGGCGCCGGGCCGGCCGTGACGCGGAACGGGCCGGCCGGGCCGCCGAGCGCGGCTCCCGCGGTGAGATCCTGCTCGACGGCAGTCCGATCGCGCCGATCCGCCGTACGCGCGCCCAACGCCGACGCATCCAGATGGTCTTCCAGAACCCCGATTCCTCGCTCAACCCGAGCCACACCATCCGCCGCATCCTCGCCGAGGGCATGCTCCTGCATGGCACGCTCGGCCCGCGACCCCCGCGCGGGGCGGTCGACGCGCGATGCCGGGAGCTGCTCGCGCAGGTCGGACTGGGGGAGCGCGACGCCGCCTACGACGCCGATCGCACCGACCTCGACGACATCCTCTCCCGCCGCCCCCACGCCTTCTCCGGAGGCCAGCGCCAGCGCATCGCCATCGCCCGGGCGCTCGCCGTCGAACCGGACGTGCTCATCGCCGACGAGCCGACCAGCGCGCTCGACGTGTCCGTCCAGCGGGACATCCTCGACCTGCTCGACGGGCTGCGCCGGCGTCGGGGACTCTCGCTCATGCTCATCACCCACGATCTCGGCGTCGTGCACGCGATCTGCGACGACGTGGTCGTCATGCGCCGCGGCGAGATCGTCGCCAACGGGCCGGCCGACCTGTTCTTCCACGCGCCGCTCGCCGGCTATTCGGGCGAGCTCCTCGACGCCGCCCGCGCCGTCGCCCTCTGATCGGCCACGCGTCCCCGCCTCTTCCCGCGGCGAAGACCTCTGGCGCGTACCCCGTCTTTCCGCTACGGTTGGACGGGTTCCGCACGCTAGGGAAGGGGAGACATGTTCGACAAACGACTGTTCCGGATGGCGCCCGGCATCGGCCGGCTCGTGGCGGGCAAGGTGGCCTGCCTGTGGGTGGGGTTGCTCGCGAACATCGGCTTCATGATCGCGCTGGTGGCCCTGTTCGCCAACCTGCTCACGGCCGCCGACCCCCACATGTTCGCCTGCGACGCCGCCTCCCCGGCCGACTGCCCCACGAACCTGTTCGATTTCGACGTGCAGCTCACGCCCATGCCCGGCGACTTCATGTTCTACGCGCTCATGATGCTCTGCTGCGCGCTGCTGCGGTACGGCATGACCACGCTCGCCGCGCGCCTCGGCACCGAGGCCTCCGAACGCGTCAAGCTCGCCCTGCGCGAACGCCTCTACCGCAAGATGCTGGACTTCGGCCCCTCCTACGCGCAGCATGTGCGCACCGCCGACGTGGTGCAGTCCGCCGGTGAGGGCATCGAGCAGATCCAGAGCTTCTTCGAACTGTTCCTGCCGCAGCTGTTCTACGCGGTGCTCGCTCCGCTCACCCTGTTCGCCGTGATCGCGCCGCTGGACCTGCCCACGGCCGTCACGATGCTCGTCTGCGCGCCGCTCATCGTGCTCGTGGTGGGCATGGTGGCGATGAGCGCCGCCCGCGTGTTCAAACGGTATTGGGGCCGCTACACGGACATGGGCGCCGCGTTCCTCGACGACATGCAGGGTCTGGAGACGCTCAAGGCGTTCGACGCGGACGGCCGCGCCGCACGCGACATGGACGAGAAGGCCGAGAACTTCCGCGTGATGACGATGCGCGTGCTGCAGATCCAACTGCGCTCCCTGTCCGCCATGGATCTGGTGGCGTACGGCGGCACCGCGGCCGGCATCGGCGTGGCCTTGTGGCGCTACGCCGGCTCCGACGGCGCGTTCGCCTCCGGCTCGGCATGGTCGTTCGCCGACCTCGCGGCCGGCGCGCACGGCCCGCTCGCCTACGTCGCCTACCTGCTCCAGTACGTGTTCCCGTACGGGTTCGGGTATCCGCTCACGTTGAGCGGCCTCATGCTCATCGTGCTGCTGTCCGCCGATTTCTTCATCCCGCTGCGCCAGCTCGGCTCGTTCTTCCACGTGGCGATGAACGGCATGACCTCCACGAAGCGCATCTTCGCGCTGCTCGACACGCCCGTGCCGGCGCGCGGCACAGCGACGCTGCCGGCCGGCGACGCCGCGCCGCCCGTCCGGTTCGACCACGTCCGGTTCGCGTACGACGACGCGTCCGGGGCGTCCGACGCTGTGACGCACGCCCCCGCGCTGCGCGACGTCACGTTCGAGGCCCTGCCGGGCCAGGTCACCGCGATCGTGGGCGTCTCCGGCTCCGGCAAGTCCACGGCCGCCGCGCTGCTCTCCGGCTCGATCGCCGGATACGCCGGCTCCGTCACCATCGACGGCGTGGACGTCTCCGCGCTTTCCGGCGAGGCCCTCGCCCGCGCGGTCACGGGGATCGGCGCCCGCAGTCACCTGTTCGCCGGCACCCTGCGCGACAACCTCATGATGGCGCTGCCTGTCCACGATTCGTCCGACGTCGCGTCCGATTCCACGCCCGACGACGTTGACCCCCGCCTCTGGCACGCCCTCGAACAGGCGCGCATCGCCGACTTCGTGCGCACGCAGCCCGCCGGCCTCGACATGCCCATCGAACAGGACGCCGCCAACCTGTCCGGCGGCCAGCGCCAGCGCATCGCCATCGCCCGCGCGCTGCTGCACGACGCGCCCGTCATCGTGTTCGACGAGGCGACGAGCAGCGTCGACGTCGAAAGCGAGGAGCTCATCCTCGCCGCCATCCGCGACCTCGCGGCCGTGGGCGGCAAGACCGTCGTCATGATCACCCACCGCATGGCCAACGCGCGGGGAGCGGACCGTATCGTCGTGTTCGACCACGGCGAGACCGTCGAGACCGGCACGCACGACACGCTCATGCAGACGGACGGACGCTACGCCGAACTCTTCCGCACCCAGGCCGGCATCGAGGCGCTCGACGAAACCGCCGCGACGGAACCCGTCGCGGTCGCCGGAACCGTCGCAACGGCCGAGTCGGCCGGTACCGCGGCATCGGACACGGCGGGGGAGACCGCCGCATCCGCTGGAACTGCTGAAACAATCGCCGCACACCGCATGTCCACGCCGCAGCTCATCGCGCGTCTCCTCGGCGAGGCGAAACCGCTCGCGCACCTCATGACCGCCGCCTGCGTGGCCGGCACCCTCGGCCACCTGTCCGCCACGTTCCTGCCGGTGTTCGGCATGGCCGCCGCGTTCGCGCTCGCCGGCAACCCGGTGTGGGGCCTCGGCGCGCCCGCGGCTGTCGCCGCGATGGTCGTCTGCGCCGTGCTGCGCGGTCTCATGCGCTACGTCGAGCAGTACCTCAACCACAACGTGGCGTTCCACCTGCTGGCCCTGTTCCGTTCGAAGGCGTTCGCCGCGCTGCGCCGGCTCGCCCCCGCGAAGCTCGCCGGACACGGCAAGGGCGACCTCATCGCCATGCTCACCACCGACGTGGAACTGCTCGAGATCTTCTTCGCACACACCATCAGCCCGGTGGTCATCGCCCTCGTCACCTCCGTGGCGTACGCGGTCGTCCTGCTCGCCGTCAGCCCGTGGATGGCGCTGGCGCTCGTCGTGGCGCACCTCGTGATCGGCGTGGTCGTGCCGCGCTTCTTCGCCACCGGCGTGCACAATCTGGGCCCGTCCATCCGCCGGCAGGCGTCCGAACTGGACGACGTGATGCTCGACGACATGCGTGGCCTCGACGAGATCATCCGCTTCGGCCGCGGCGAGGACCGCGTGGGTGCCATCGTGGACCGTACGAAGCGCCTGTGGCGCGAACACGCGCGGCTGAGCCGCGTGAACGGCCGGTTCGCCGGCATCGACGGCCTGCTCGTGCTCGCCCTGACCGCGGCCGCCGCCGGCGTGACGCTCGCGCTCGCCGCGGCCACCCCGGCGTCCTCGCCCGCGCTGGTGACCGGGTTCGTGCTGTTCGCCAGCTCGTTCGGTCCGACGCTCGCGCTGAGCGCACTGCCCGCGAACCTCACGCAGACGTTCGCCTCCGCCCGCCGTCTGTTCGCGCTCATGGACGAGACGCCGGCCGTCACCGAGACCGGTGCCGCCACGCCCGCCTACGAGGGCATGCGGCTGGACCATGTCACGTTCGCGTACGACGGGGGAGCGTCCGATGGGGGAGCGTCCGGCGACGCGTCCGATGGAAAGGCCGGCGACGCGTCCGATGCCGTCGCCGTTCCGCCCGCGTCGCGCCCGGTGTTCGAGGACGTCACGCTCGACGTGCCGCGCGCCGGCATCCTCGGCGTGCAGGGGCCGTCCGGCTGCGGCAAGTCCACCATGCTCAAACTGCTCATGCGTTACTGGGATCCGCGTTCCGGCACCGTGCTCCTGTCCGGCACGCCGCTGCCCGCAGTGGACGCGCATCACCGCCGCCGCGTGCAGGCGCTCATGGGCCAGGAGACGCACCTGTTCGACGGCACCATCCGCGAGAACTTGCTCATCGCCCTGCCGGAGGAGCGCATCGCGTCCACGTCGGCCGAAACGCTCGACGCGACGTTGCGTGAGGCCTGCCGCAAGGCGTCCGTCCTCGACTTCGTCGAATCGCTGCCGGACGGCCTCGACACGGCCGTCGGCGAGCTCGGCGACCGCCTGTCCGAAGGCGAACGCCAGCGCATCGGTCTGGCGCGCGTGTTCCTGCGCGACGCCGATCTCGTCCTCTTCGACGAACCGACGAGCCGTCTCGACGCGTTGAACGAGGCCGTCATCCTCCGGTCGATCCGCGACCTGGCGACGGGAGGGAATGCCGAGGGGACGGTGGACGCCGCCGGATCCACGCCCAAGGCCGTCGTCCTCGTCTCGCACCGCGAATCCGCGATGCGCATCGCCGATGCCGTCGTCCGCATGTGACGGACGTTTCCGGTCACGGACGTGAAACGCCCCGACGCTGATGCGTCGGGGCGTTTCACATATATGGCGGCCGTACGGCGGCCGGCAGGCACAAGCGCAGGGCCGTCGGGATGGGCGACGATGTCTGTCAGTCCTTGATGAGCGCGTCGAGCGTGTCCAACGCGTCGTCGATGGCCTTGGCCTCGCGCGCATCCTCCGCGGCGCTCGCCGCGGCCGACATCGCCGGACGGCGTACGGATACGGGCAACGGAATCGTCGGCATCGCCGAATCGGGGATCGTGCGCGTCCTGCGCGAGGACGGCACCGGCATGTCGGGCAGACCCGACAGGTCCGGCACGCGGCCGTCGTCGGGCCAATCCTCCACGGGCGGCGCGGGAACCGGGGCGGCGTCGCCGTCCGTGGAGTGGGCGCCGGCGTCCGGCATGGGGACGGGCGGCATCGCCGCGGACTGGGCGGATGCGGGCGCCGGAACGGCCGGTGCGGCGGATGGCGTGGCCGACGCCGGCGTGACGGTCTGCGCGTCATCCCGCCGGCCGAACAGGATGGGGCCGGACAGCAGCGTGTCCTGGTCGTCGCCATACCTGGACAGGTCCACGCCGGCGCTGTCGTGCACGGCGCGCGTCGCACGGTGCAGGGCCGTGGACTCCGGGTACGGCGCCGGCTGCGAGGTGGTGTCGTCCACCACCGTGTGCGCGGCCCGGCGCGCGTCCTCGGCGCGGCGCGCGGCGGACAGACGCTCCGCCTGCTCGCGTTCCTCCGCCTCGATGGCGAAGATGGTCTTCTGCGCGCTGATGCGCGACCGTTCCGCGGCCTCCATGATGCCCATGGCCTGCAGGCGTTCGTTCTCCACGCGGGCCAGCGTCGCCTCCGCATGGCGGATGTTCGCGTCCGCGGAGCTCAGCGTGTACTTGGCGGCGGCCAGCGGGGTGCGCGGCTGCCACAGGTGGTCGATCTCCTCGAGCGTGCGTCCCATCGTCTCCGGTACGAGGATGAGCACGCCGATGAGGCACAGGAGGTCGATGACGCCGAAGATGAGGAACGTGACGCCCCCGCCGAGCCGGTCGATCATCAGCGGCGTGAACTGGGCGATGAGACCGTTGGTGACCAGCAGACACATCACGCACAGGCCGGTGGCGCGGCCGCGCAGGAACGTGGGGAACAGCTCCGGGATGACGATCCACGGGATCGGGCCCATGGAGATGGCGAACGCGGAGGTGAACAGCATGACGAACACGAGCGTGAGCAGTGAACGACCGGAGAAGTACGAGCCGGCGATGCCCATGGCGAACAGGAACATGAGCATCGAACCGTACTCCAGGAGCTTCTTGCGGCCCACGGAGTCGATGAGATAGAGGCCCACCACGGTGAAGACCAGCTCCACGCCGCCCACGCACGCGGAGGCCAGGAATTCGGTGTCGCCGCCGAACCCCATGCGGGAGAACATGACCGGGCCGTAGTAGGAAATCGCGTTCATGCCGATGGCCTGGTTGAACACGGCGAGGAAGACGCCGATGACGAGCGCCTTCCGCAGGCCCGGGCGGAACAGGTCGGTGAACTCGTTGGACATCTCCTTCTCGAGCTGCACGGACGCCTGGATGTCGTCGGTGCGCACGCGCGCCTTCTCCGTGCCCATGATCTGCTCGAGGATGGCGAAGCCCTGTTCGGGATGGCCGTTCTGGATGAGGAAGCGGGGGCTTTCCGGCGCATGCCACATGGCGGCGAGGAAGATGGCCGCCGGCACGGCGCCGAGCCCGAGCATCCAGCGCCAGCCGAAGCCGATGTCCCAGAAGAACGATCCGTAGGAGGCGATGATGTAGTTGATGACGTTCGTCATGAAGATGCCGCACACGGCCAGCAGCTGGTAGGAGAAGGCCAGCGTGCCGCGGATGCCGGTGGGGGCCGATTCGGTGATGTAGGTGACGGCCAGCGCCGCGGTCAGGCCGATGCCGTAGCCGCCGACGACGCGTGCGGTGATGAGGTCGTACGGTCCGTACGTGAACGCGCTCCACAGCGCGGCCACGAGGAAGAACATGCCGCCCAGCATGAGGATGCGCTTCCTGCCGTACCTGTCGGAGAGGAAGCCGGCGCTCGCCGCGCCCGCCACGGCGCCGATGATGATGGAGGAGATGACGAGGCCCTCCATGGTGGTGCTCAGCGAGTATCGCATGCGGAGGAAGTCGATGGCGCCGGAGATGGATACGGTGTCGTAGCCGTACAGCAGGCCGGCGAGGCCGGCGCTGAGCGCCAGGCCGAAGGTGTAGCGGCCGGAGCCGTTCATCTGGATCGCGGTTCCCAGGGGGTTCTGCTGTTTCGAGACAGCATGAAACAGACCCGCCATATGCTCTTCCTCTCAAAAACACAGCGATGGGGGATTACCGCCCATACTAGCGGGGAGAGGTTGTTTCGTCATTGCGTATTTCACGCACGGCTGCCGAATTCGATACGGTCCGTCGCCACCCGATCATGGAAGCGGCCGCGCGTCGCCGCCCGTGTCGCTTTCGATGCTTCGGTATCGTGCCGGCGTCATGCCGACGCTCTTCTTGAATGCGGTGGTGAAGGCGTTCGGATTGGGGTATCCGACACTTTTCGCGATCTGCCGTACGGGCTGCGTTGTGCGGGTGAGGAGCTCCCGCGCATGGTCCATGCGGATGCCGGTCAGCTTGGCGTACGGGGTGGTGCCGGTCAGCGCCTTGAATTTACGCAGATACTGTCTCGAGCTCATCATGGCGCGGCGGGCGAGCGCGTCGACGGTGACGTCCTCGGCGTAATGCTCGGCGAGGAACGTGAGCGTCTCTCGCACGGCGGACAGGGCGTCGCTCTCGCCGGGTGTCCGGCGTATGGCCAGGTCGGTGAGCAGGTCGGTGAGGACGCGTGCGCCGATGAGGTCGATGTTCCCGGAACCGCTCGAGTACGCGTCGAGCAGTCCGTCGATGGTGTTCTCCAACGCGGCGGGGTTGTCGATGGGGAACACGTTGCCGGAGGATGCGGTGATGCGTTCGTAGTAGGTGCGGGCCGGCGCCCCGTCGAAGTGGATCATGCTGGTGCGGGTGAGCGTGTCCGCCCGTCCCTCGTGGTGGAGGTAGGTGTCGAAGAGGAAGACGTGGCCCGGGGCGACGTCGTAGTGGTGGGGGACGTCGTCCGCCCAGATGGTCGCGTGCAGCGTGCCCTCCGTGACCACGCCGAGCAGGAAGCTGTCGAAGCGTTGGCGTTCGAGGCGGAACCCCGGACGGTAGGTGAACCGTCCGATGCGCAGCGGGTAGAGCAGCGTGCGTCTGGCGTCGGTGCCGGGCGATGTGATGAGCAGCGTCGATTCCTTGGGGATGACGCCCTGCTCCACTGGATGGATGATCGTCGGCGCCGTATGCGCCGATGCGGCGGTTGTCGCTTTCTTGGTCATTGTTGTCTCTTTTGCGGTGTGATGGTGCGTGTGTGGCGGCGTCGATGCGTGTGTGATTGATTGTACCGCGATAGATACACCGGTGCATCTATGCGGAAGGAATGGAACGGAGGAACAATGACACAACGGACAGCAAACCGGCAACGGCGCACGGGATGGGGACGCGCCCTGGGTGCCGCCGTCGCGGCGGCGATGGCGTTCACCGGCACGGCGCTCCCGGCCTTCGCGGCCGACGCGGTGCCGGAAGGCGAAGTGAACGTCGAGAAGGTCGAAGGACTCGGATCCGACTTCATCGCTGGCGCGGACTTCTCCTCGCTGCTCAGCGAGGAGGAAAGCGGGGTCACCTATCGCAACCCGCAGGGACAGGTGCAGGATGCGGTGACGATACTGCGCAACGCCGGCGTCAACTACGCCCGCGTGCGCGTGTGGAACGACCCGTTCGACGCGGACGGCAACGGCTACGGCGCCGGCAACGTGGACGTCAACCGGGCCATCCAGATCGGCAAGCGCGCCACCGCCGCCGGCATGAAGGTCCTCGTCGACTTCCACTACTCCGACTTCTGGCCCGACGGCCAGCCCGCGCCGAAGGCGTGGAAGCAGTACGTCTCCGAACCGGACAAGATGGCCCAGGCCGTGCACGACTTCACCAAGGAGTCCCTGGAGAAGTTCAAGGCCGCCGGCGTGGACGTCGGCATGGTGCAGGTCGGCAACGAATCCAACAACAAGATCACCGGCATCTCCGGCGCGGACAACATGGCCAAGATCTACAAGGCCGGCAGCCAGGCCGTCCGCGAGGTCTACCCCGAAACCGACGCCAACGGCGAGCACACCACCAAGGTCGCGCTGCACTTCAACCAGAAGGCCAAGGCTTCCTGGGCGGACAACTTCGAACAGCAGGGCATCGACTACGACGTCTTCGCCATGTCCTTCTACGCCTGGGGCTCCACCACCATCGCGCAGGTGGCGAACGTGCTCACGACCGTGGCCAAGACCCACCACAAGGACGTCATGATCGCCGAAACCGCCTGGCCCTACCAGATCGCGGACACCGACGGCTACAAGAACAACTACGGCCCCCACAACGCCGACAAGCTCAAGGCCTACCCGGTGAGCGCCCAAGGCCAGGCCGACAACATCCACGACGTCGCCGCCGCCGTCAACGGCATCGGCGACAACGACGGCGACGGACACGACGACGGCCTCGGCTTCTTCTACTGGGAGCCCGCATGGATCGCCGTCGGCCCGGCCGACACCCCGGAACAGATCGAAGCCAACCGCGAGAAGTGGCGCAAGTACGGCTCCGGCTGGATCAGCGAATACGCCAAGGGCTACTACAAGTCCGGCGGCTGGGCCGGCACCACCGACGGCTCCGGATGGGACAACATGGCCCTGTTCGACGCCAAAGGCAACGCGCTCGGATCCCTCCAGGCATTCAACTACATCCGCACCGGCGCCGCGGCGCCGCACACGTTCCTCGGCGTCGAGGACACGAACATCACCGTCGCCGAAGGCGAACCCGTCACCCTGCCCCAGCAGGTCACCCTCACCTACAAGGACGGCAAGGACGAGCAGGAGAACGTGACCTGGCGCAAGTCGCTGGACTGGGCGCAAGGTTCCGGAACGTTCACCGTGACCGGCATCACCGCATCCGGCCATACCGCGAAGGCCGTCGTGACCGTGACCCCCACCAACCATCTCGCCAACCCGAGCTTCGAGGACGACGACATGACCAATTGGACCGTCACGCTCGACCCGTCCTCCGAAGCGGACGCCCAATTCCTCCGCAAGAAGAGCGGCAACTCCTCCGACGGCAGCTACGGCCTGTACTACTGGTCCGGCAAGGACGGCGGCGCGGGCGCCAAGTTCAGCGCCACGCAGACCGTGACCGGACTCAAGCCCGGCACCTACCAGCTCACCGCCACCGTGCGCGGCACCGACATGTCGGACACGGACGCCATGACCCTCAAGGCCAGCGCCGACGGCAAGGACTACAGCAATCCGATGACCGCCATCAACACCGAACTCGACTCCACCGCCACCGTGACGAACATCGTCGTGGGCGAATCCGGCACCGTGACCATCACCCTCGACGCCGCGCTCGCCGGCGGCCTGTACGGCACCATCGACGACTTCACCCTCACCCAGGCCTCGAAGCCGGAAGGCATGGACGTCCTGAACGCCGCCATCACCAAGGCCGAAGGCATCGACCGTGACGGATACACCGCCGAATCGCTCACCAAGCTCGACGAGGCGGTCGAGATCGCCAAGGTCGTCGCGGCCGGATCCGCCGCCACCTCCGAATCGATCGCCAAGGCCACCACGCTGGTGAATGGGGCGCTCGACGCGCTGGTCTCCACCACGCCGACGCCCGACCCCGACCCCGATCCCGAGCCGACGCCGGATCCGACGCCCGGTCCGGGCACGGACACGCAGAAGCCCGGTTCCGAGGATGGTTCCGGTAACGGCTCCGCGGGTGAGGGTTCCGGCGGCGCCGTCACCGCGGACCCGAAGCACAAGACCGACGGGACGAAGGAGCTGTCGCGCACCGGTGCCACGGTCGCGCTCGTGGCCGCCGCATGCGGGCTGTCGGCCATGGCAGGTCTCGTCCTGATGGCCTGGCGCAGGCGCCGGTCGACGCGCTGATCGGTTCCGCACCGGTCGGGCGACGCGCTGATCGGTTCCGCGCCGATCGGGTACCGGCAGGTCGGTCGCCGACCGAATCCCCAGGTCGGGCGTCTTCGTCATCCGACGAGGGCGCCCGCCCTGGGTTGTATGGCACGGCATGCGCAGGACGGCGAGCGGTCCATGCGATGACAGGCAGCAACGAGCACAACGACAAGGAAAGTGTGATCATCATGTCCGAATCCATCCATACCTGCGATCTCCGCGGTGCCACCGGCACACGGATCTCCGCATTCCCCATCGTGGATCCGAGGTATGCCACCGCTCCCGACGGTGACGTCATCGGATTCACCAACCGGTACATGACCCTCAACGGCAGGCCGTGGTATGTGGTGAGCGGCGAATGCCAGTATTCTCGTCTGGATCCCGCCGGATGGGACGCCGAACTCGCCAAGATGGCGGCCGGCGGCGTCAACGTCGTATCCACCTACGCGTTCTGGAACCACCATGAGGAGCACGAGGGCGTATGGGACTTCACCGGACGCCGCGACCTGCGCCGGTTCGTCGAACTCTGCGCGAGCCACGGGCTGAAGGTGATCGTCCGCATCGGCCCGTTCGTGCACGGCGAGGCGCGCAACGGCGGTCTGCCCGACTGGCTGTACGGCGAGCCGTATGAGGTGCGTTCCCTGGATCCGGGATTCCTGGAACGGGTGCGGGACTGGTACCGGCACATCGCAGGTCAGCTCGAGGGGCTGTATTTCAAGGACGGCGGTCCGGTCATCGCCGCGCAGCTCGACAACGAGTACATGCATTCGTCCGCGCCGTGGGAGATGACCACCGGTACCTCCGACGAGTGGGTTCCCGGAGGGCATGACGGCGTCGCCTACATCGACGCGCTGCGCCGCATCGCCCTCGACGAGGGCGTGGCGGTGCCGTTCTTCACCGCCACCGCGTGGGGCGGCGCGGCGGTGCCGGACGACGTGCTGCCGTTGTGGGGAGGATACCCGTACCGGCCGTGGCTGTTCTACGCAGGCCCCGGCGAGCATCCGGTGACCGACGAATACCTGTACCGTGATTTCAACGCGGCGGATTGCCCGCGCAACGAGGAGTTCGATCCCGCCTACGAGCCGGAAAGCAAGCCCTACGCCTGCTGCGAGATGGGCGGCGGCATGTTCAGCTCCTACCGGTACCGGTTCGTGCTGCCGATGCGGTCCGTGGACGCGATGGCCAACATCAAGATGGCGTCCGGCTGCAACTTCCTCGGCTACTACCTGTTCCACGGCGGTACGAATCCCATCGGCGACGGCGTGTACCTCAACGAAAGCCAGACGACGAAGATCTCCTACGACTTCCAGGCCGCACTCGGTTCGTATGGTCAGACGCGCGAATCGTATCGACGGTTGAAGCCGCTGCACCGGTTCGCCGCCGCGTTCGGCGAGCGGCTCTGCCCGCTGCCGACGGTGGTGCCGGACGACCAGCGCGGCATCGTCCCGAAGGATGTGGAGCCGTTGCGCTGGTGCGTCCGCTCGGACGGCGAACGCGGCTTCGTCTTCATCTGCAACTTCCAGGATCACGCCGATGCGCCGGCCAAGCACGGCGAGACCATCGAGGTGACGCTTGCTTCCGGACGCACGATCCGTTTCGACGGCGTCGGCCTCGCTTCGGGGGAGAACTGCATACTGCCGTTCAATCTCGACCTGGGCGGCGTCACGTTGGACGCCGCCACCGCGCAGCCGGTCACCGTCGTCGACGAGGCCGTTGCGGGCCGTCGGACCGCCGTGTTCCTGCGTCCCGAGGGCATGGACCGCTGTTGGTTCCGTTTCGCGGACGGGCTGACGCATGTCGTGCCGCCGGATCGCGACATCGACCGCTTCACGGTCCGCGAGGGGGATGGGACGGTCGACGTCGTCTGCCTGTCGCGTGCGTACGCCGAGGCGATGAGCGTGGACGGCGATGGCAGGCTGGTGTTCGTCGACGCCGACGCGTTCCGCGACATGCGGGACGGCACCATCGCCAACGATGCCGCGGCGGTATTCGCGTCCGACGGACGTCTTGTGGTCGAATCCGTGAAACCGGATGTGGGGGCGTGCGTGTGTTCGGCCGGCGGCGTGACGCGTTCCTCCGTCCTCCGGTTCTCTCGGGGCGGGCTTGCGGCGGACGCCGCTCCGACCGTGGAGCGTCTGTCCGACACCCGGTATGCGATCACGCTGCCCGAAGGGGTGGTGGATGCGCTGACGGGTTCCGATGATGCGGAAGGCGCAGGGGACGTCGTCGATGCGCGTCTGCGCATCCGTTATGCCGGCGACGTCGGATGGCTGTGGTGCGGCGGAACGCTGGTGGATGACGACTTCTCCAACGGCGACGTCTGGGAGGTCGGGTTGCGCGAGCATGCGCGGATCCTGGCGCGGCATGGCGGCCGCATGGTGCTGACCATCACCCCGGTGAAGGAGGGCGTCACCGTCGATGTGGAATCGGCGATGGCCGCGCGCATGGAACGTGTCGAGCGGTTGACGGGTGCTCTGCAGCGGGTCGACTTGGTGCCCGTGTATCAGGCGCCGTTGGATGACGTGCTCCGGCGGTGATCGGGGCGATGCGGTGAACGATGTCCGGCGAACCGGCTCAGGCTGGTGCGTCGGACATCGTCGTATCGGGGGAGGGGCCTGGGTATGGGCGTTCCGCATGGTGGGGACGAGGTTCATGGTTGTCGTTTTTCGATGATGCATGTCGATTCCTATGTGGTGACGAATGTGGGAAAAGCTGCGAAATCCTTGGAAATTCGGGCGTGTCGCGTTGTTTTGACAAATTGGTACACGGTTGTATCATAGGAGTTGTTGGTACACGGGTGTACCACAGCAGACACCCGGACAAACACAAAGAAGTCAGCCAAGGACATCGGCCGCACCGGCACCGGAGCGCACGGAAGCGCGACGGACGGCGGCGGGGCGGAGGCCCGAGGTTCACGGAGGAGAACACATCATGCGCAACATCAAGAAGATCGTGGCGGCCACCGCGGCCGTAGCCACCCTTGTCGGCCTCGCCGCCTGCGGCTCCAGCAACGGCGCCGACGCGAACAAGGGCGACGCCGACAAGGCCGAACTCGTGTTCTGGGGATGGGACTCCGGCAACTCGATGAAGAAGATCATCTCCGGATTCGAAAAGGCCAACCCCGGCATCACCGTCAAGTTCAACAACACCGGCACTGCCGAGAAGACCTCCACGGCTCTCTCCAACGCGATCGCCGCCGGCAACGGCGCCCCGGACGTCGTCATGCTCGAGGACCCGACCGTCACCCAGTTCGCCGTCACCGACGGACTCGTCGACCTCTCCGAGTTCGGCGCCGACAAGCTCGCGGACGATTTCGCCGCCGGTCCGTGGAACAAGCTCCAGTACAACAGCAAGCCGTACGCGCTGCCGATCGATTCCGGCCCGGAGATGTTCTTCTACAACAAGGCCGTGTTCGACAAGGCCGGCGTGGACGGCGAGTCCATCAAGACCTGGGACGACTACTACGAGGCCGCCAAGAAGATCCGCGCCACCGGCTCCTACATCACCAACCTCGCCGGCACCTCCGGCGACTATCAGCCGTTCACCGCGCAGATCTGGCAGGCCGGTGCCAAGCCGTGGAAGGTCGATGGCGAGAAGATCACCATCAACATGACCAAGGACGCGGGCATGCAGCGCTACATCAAGTTCGTCCAGAAGCTCATCGACGAGGACCTCGTCGACACCAAGACCCCGAACTGGTCCGACGACTGGAACCGTGAGCTCAACGACGGCACGCTCGCCTCCCTGACCATCGGCGCCTGGATGCCGATCAACCTCATGACCGGTGCCCCCGACCAGGCCGGCAACTGGCGCGTGGCGCAGCTGCCGCAGTGGGAGGAGGGCCAGGAGGTCTCCGCCGAGGATGGCGGTTCCGCGCTCTCCGTCGTCAAGCTCTCCAAGAACCAGGCCGCCGCCTACAAGTTCGTCGAGTACATGACCCACGGCGATGGCGCCCAGGAGATGGCCGACACCGGTACCTTCCCGTCCCTGAAGAAGATCCTCCAGTCCGATTCCTTCACCGACCCGACCACCGAGGGCAACAAGAAGACCAACGACTACTTCGGCGGCCAGAACGTCAACAAGGTCCTCTCCGAAGCGGCCCAGCGTCCGACTGAGAAGTTCCAGTACCTGCCGTACAACCCGTTCGCGCAGTCCGCCTACGGTGATGAGGTCTCCAAGGCCTACACCAAGGAGATCACCCTCGAGCAGGCCCTGACCAACTACGGCAAGAAGCTTGCCGAGCAGGGCGAACAGCAGGGCTACACCGTCACCGTGAAGTAACGACGTGACGGGCCGGCGCCCGCTCCAATCGGCACGGTATGCGACCGGAGGGCCAACACACCTTCCTTCCTCTCCCTCCGGTCGTCCTCCTTCCCGTACCGCCGACAACGCCGGCACGTTCCACAACCCGAAGGCGGGGATGCTCCCCAAAGGGGTGTCCCCGCCTCGTCATGCCCGGCGACGGTTCCCGCCGCCATCATCAACTACCCCGGCTCCGTGAACGACATGACGGGACCGGCCTCCAGAAAGTGAGAACCATCATGTCAGCACAGACAGCGACCGCAGGAACGGCCCCCATGGGCGTCCTGCCCGCACAAGCGGACCGGCACACCGCCGCGGCCCGAGAGAATAGGCATAAGGCGGATTGGCGTGGTTGGAAGTTCATGTGGCCGTTCGCGGTGGTGTTCGTGTTCGTGTTCATCATCCCGATCGTGTACGCCATCTATATCAGTTTCTTCAAGAAGCAGATGATCGGTGGTACGCGGTTCGTTGGCGTGGAGAATTACGCGCGTCTGCTTGGTGATCAGCAGTTCTGGTCGTCGGTGGGTCGTGTGGCGTTGTTCACTGTTGTGCAGGTGCCGATCATGTTGTTCCTGGCGGCGGCGATGGCGTTGGCGTTGGATTCGATGAAGCTGCATGGCACGAAGTTCTTCCGTATCTCGACGTTCCTGCCGTATGCGGTGCCGGCGGTGGTGTCCACGTTGATCTGGGGTTTCGTGTATGGCGCGAAGTATGGTCTGGTGGGCTCCCTGAACGGCGCGTTGGGCACTCATTTGGACATGTTCGCCCCGAACGTGCTGTTGGCGTCGATCGGGAACATCAACACGTGGGAGTTCACGGGCTACAACATGCTGATCTTCTATTCGTCGTTGTCGACGATCCCGCATTCGCTGTATGAGGCGGCGTCGATCGACGGCGCGTCGGAGTGGCAGATCGTGAAGAGCATCAAGCTGCCGGAGCTCAAGGGTTCGCTGGCGATCACGGTGATCTTCTCGATCATCGGCTCGTTCCAGTTGTTCAACGAGCCTTCGATTCTGCAGAACATGGTGCCGGGCAATGCGATCACGACGTACTACACGCCGAACATGTACGCGTACAACCTGTCGTTCTCGGGCAACCAGAGCAATTATGCTGCGGCGTTGGCGATCGTGATGGCGGTGATCACGATGGCGATCGCGTACGCGGTGCAGCTGAACAGCATGAAGGAGCAGATGAAGTGACGGGTCCCGTGCTGTTGGTTTCGATGACGGTGTCGATGGGTAAGGAGCTGTGAACATGAGTGCTGCAACCACTTCCGCGCAGTCGCTGCGCGAGCAGGAGAGGGCCGCCAGGAAGGCGGAGAAGGCGCGCCAGAAGCGCGTCGCCCGTGACGAGGCGGCGGAGCGCAGGCGCGCGGAGAAGAGCGGGTTCGCGAACGTGAACAATCCGCGCCGCAGTACGTGGATGACGGTCGTGTGCGCGATCTTCGCGGTGTACTGCCTGTTCCCGTTCGTGTACCTCATGATCAACGCGACGAAGACCCAGGCGGACTTCACGTCCACGTTCGGTCTCGGGTTCGGCCGTTCGTTCGCCTTGTGGGACAACATCGCGACCGTGTTCACCTACCAGGACGGGATCTTCGGCCGCTGGCTCATCAACACGATCCTGTACGTGGTGGTGGGCGCGGGCGGCGCGACCCTGCTGGCGATCATGGGCGGGTACGCGTTGGCGAAGTTCCGGTTCCCCGGGCGTAAGGCCGTGTTCGCGGTCATCATCGGCAGCATTTCGGTGCCGGGCATCGCCCTGGCGGTCCCGCAGTTCCTCCTGTTCGCCAAGCTGGGCCTGACGAACACGCCGTGGGCCATGATCATCCCGAGCCTCATCTCGCCGTTCGGCCTGTACCTGATGTGGATCTTCTCGGAGCAGGCCGTGCCGACCGAGCTGTTGGAGGCCGCGCGCGTGGATGGGGCGTCGGAGTTCCGCACGTTCTGGACGATCAGCCTGCCCCTGCTGGCGCCGGGTATCGTGACGACGGCCCTGTTCACGATCGTGGCGACGTGGAACAACTACTTCCTGCCGTTGATCATGTTGAAGGACGCGGACTGGTATCCGCTGACCATCGGACTGAACCAGTGGAAGGACCAGGCCAGCACTGCCGGCGGCCAGGCGATCCAGAACCTCGTGATCACGGGATCCCTCATCACGATCATCCCGCTGGTCATCGCGTTCCTGTGCCTGCAGAAGTACTGGCAGTCCGGCCTCGCCGCCGGCGCCGTCAAGGAATGACGGACATCACGCGGGCCAGCAGTCAAGGGCCGATGGGCGCCATCGGCCCCCTCGCCGGCGGACGGTCCACCGGACCGTCCGCTGCACGGCTCGGCCTCGCCGCCGGCGCCGTCAAGGAATGACCGCACAATACACAATCGGACCGCAGCGTGGGGCCGCCGCCAAGGCGACGGCCCCACGCCATCGGACCACCAATCGCACGGAGACGCACGGCCTCGGCGCCGCACTCCCGTACCACACACGCATCGCACGTCCCCGCCGGACCAAACGCATCGGACCCCGGAGACGTCACGCGCACACGAAGGACACGACATGACAACCCGCAGAGCATTCCGCTGGCCGGCGCTGCTCACCCCCAACGGCGCAGGCATCGCATACGGCGGCGACTACAACCCCGACCAGTGGCCGGACGACGTCATCGACGACGACATCCGCCTCATGCGGCAGGCGCACGTCAACACCGTCGCCCTCGCCATCTTCAGCTGGGACCGCATCGAACCGCGCGACGGCGAATTCACATTCGACTGGCTCGACGGCGTCATCGACAAACTCGGCAAGGCCGGCATCGCCGTCGACCTCGCCTCCGCCACCGCCTCCGCGCCCCTCTGGCTGTACGAGACGCACCCGGAAGTCCTCCCCATCGACCGCTACGGCCACGTCGTCAACGCAGGCAGCCGCCAATCCTGGCAGCCCACCAGTCCCGTGTTCAAGGAGTACGCGCTGCGCCTGTGCCGCGAGATGGCCGAACACTACAAGGACAACCCCTACGTCACCGCATGGCACATGGGGAACGAATACGGCTGGAACAACCGCTACGACTACTCCGACAACGCCCTCCAAGCCTTCCGCGCATGGTGCGAACGCACATACGGCGACATCGACGCGCTCAACCAGGCATGGGGCACCGCGTTCTGGTCCCAGCACGCCAACACGTTCCAGGAGGTCCTCCTGCCGCGCCACATGGGCGGCGACAGCATGGTCAACCCCGCCCAGCAGCTCGACTACGAACGCTTCGGCAACGACATGCTCCTCGACTTCTACAAGGCCGAACGCGACGCCATCGAAGCCATCTGCCCCGACAAGCCGTTCACCACGAACTTCATGGTCTCCACCGACCAGTGCACCATGGACTACGCGCAGTGGGCCGGCGAGGTCGACTTCGTCTCCAACGACCACTACTTCCACGAAGGCGAATCCCACCTCGACGAACTCGCCTGCTCCGACGCGCTCATGGACTCCCTCGCACTCGGCAAACCCTGGTACGTGATGGAACACTCCACGTCCGCCGTCCAATGGAAGCCGCTCAACGCGCGCAAACGCCACGGCGAACTCGTCCGCGACGCCCTCGCCCACGTGGCCATGGGCGCCGACGCCATCAACTTCTTCCAATGGCGCCAATCCGCCTCCGGCGCCGAAGCGTTCCACTCCGCCATGCTCCCGCACGCGGGGGAGGACAGCAAGGTCTTCCGCGGCGTATGCGAACTCGGGCAGGCGCTCGAAGCCCTCTCCGCCGCCGGATTGCAAGGCGCCGAACTCGAACATGCGGACACGGCGATCCTCTTCTCCGCCGAATCGGAATGGGCCACCCGCTCCGAAACCCTGCCCAGCATGAAACTCAACCACTGGCACGACGTGCGCGACTGGTACCGCGGCTTCCTCGACGCCGGCCTGCGCGCCGACGTGGTCCCGCTCGCCTACGACTGGAGCGGCTACCGCACCATCGTGCTGCCCACCGTGCTCGTCCTGTCCGCCGAAGACGCGCGACGCATCGCACGGTTCGCGGAACAGGGCGGCAACGTCGTCGTCGGCTACGCCACCGGACTCATCGACGAACACTTCCGCACCTGGCTCGGCGGCTACCCGGGCGCCGGCGACGGCCTCCTGCGCCGCATGCTCGGCATCCGCTCCGAGGAATGCAACATCCTCGGGCCCGAAGCCGAAGGCGAACCCGACGCCATCACCCTCACGAACGGCCTGACCACCCGACTCTGGCAGAACGACGTGACCTCCGTCGCGCCCGACGCCACCGTCATCGCCGCCTACGCCGGCGACGCGGCCGACGAATGGGAGCTCGACGGCACGCCCGCCATCGTCCGCCACCCCTACGGCGACGGCGTCGCGTTGTACGTCGGCTGCGACCTCGACCGCCACGACATCGCGCGTCTCCTCGACGAGGCCGACGTGCGCGGCCTCGTCGCAGGCGACGATGCGACGGGCGTGGACCTCGCCGCGCAGATCATCCACACCACACGCGTGTCGCCGGACGGCTCCGTCCGCTTCGACTTCCGCGTCAACCGCACCCGACGGCCCGTCACCGTGACCGGCGTCGCCGGTGAACCGGTCGTCGCCCACCGCAGCGAACCCTGTGAGAACGCTCCGGACGCATCCGGCGCCTACGTCATCGGACGCAACGGCGTGCTCGTCACCAAAACCGCGACGCCCCTAGGCTGACGGCCTGCGAACGGGTAGAATGGCGTGGTCCGATGTTCGGTGCGAGAACAATGGAGGCGAACGGCATGGGTGAGACGAAGACGGCCAGAAAGCGCGTCACGCTGCGCGACGTGGCGCAGGCCGCCGGCGTCTCGCTCAAAACCGCCTCCAACGTCATCAACCACACCGGGCGCATGAGCGAGGAGACGCGCACCAAAGTCGAGCGCGTCATCAAAGACCTCGACTACCGTGTCAACGTGGCCGCACGCAACCTCAACCGTGACCACACCGGATTCATCACCCTCGCCGTCCCCTCCCTCACGCCCCCATACCTCGCCGAACTCGCCAACCGCGTCATCGACGCCGCACGCCGGCAGGACTACTCCGTGTACGTCACCACCTACGCGGAAGGCTCCGCCAAAGGCGCGCGCAACCTGCTCGAACGGTTCAACACCACCGTGTCCGACGGCATGATCCTCTCCATGAGCGAAGTGGAGACCATCACCCCCGACGACCTCGACGTCGGCTTCCCGCTCGTCGTGGTCGGCTCGCGCACCACATGGGGGCTCGCCGACCGCGTCACCACCGACGACGTGGCCGCGGCCGCCACCGCCGCCGGATACCTGTACGACCGCGGCTCCACACGACTCGCCGTCGTCGGCGCGCGCGGCGACTACGACGAGGCCGCCCTGCTCGCCGCCAAGGAAGGCAACGCACAGCAGCGGTTGCGCGGCATTCTCGAAGAGAGCATGCGACGCGGCATCACGCTCGACCCGCGCCTCGTGGGCGCCACCGACCTGACCTGGACCATCGGCGTGGGTGCGCGCGTCACCCAGCGGCTCATCGACTCCGGCGTGCCGTTCGACGGCATCGTGGCGTTGAACGACCAGCTCGCCATCGGCGCCATCGCCGCGCTGCGCGCCGCCGGCATCGACGTGCCGGGCAGCGTGCAGATCATCGGATTCGACAACTCCGAAGAGGCCGAATACCTGCAGATCCCGCTCACCACCATGGACTCCCGCTTGGAATGGATCGCGCCCACCGCCGTGGAACGCATCCTCGGGCGCATTCGCGGCGACGTGGTGAAGCCGCAGCTCATCACCGGTGAGTCCGGTGTGGTGGCTCGCGCCTCGACGCGGTAGGTGCGGTGGGCTGACGGGTTGCTTCGCTGGGTACCTTCTCCGCGAAACGGTTCGGTCGATTCTGTCCTACTTGCCTCGCTGAGGGGCGGTTTTGCGAGGTAATTGGTCGGTTTCGTGACGTGTTGATTCGGCAGGGCTGCGCAACACGGTGGTACACCGGTTGACCATAGAGGCGGGGACTGCTAGGATTCCATCTCGTATGGTACACAGCTGTACCACTCGACCGGAGGTGCCTCGCAATGCAGTGAGAGGCGCTCCCGGCCGGGTGTTCGGAGGAGAACCGCGCCATCGTGCGCGAAGGAGCAATCACACCATGACATTACGGCATCTCATGAAGGCGGTGACCGCGCTCGCCATCGCATCGGGCATGGCGTTCGCCGGCGCCGGCGCCGCGACGGCCGCCGAAAGCGGCGCATCTGCGACAGCCGCCGCAGCCGCCGCCGCAACCACGGCAGCCACCGCATCGCCCACCATCACCAACGACACGTTCTGGAAGGACACGGACGGCAACCCCATCTACTCGCAGGGCGGCGGCATCTTCGACTTCACCGATCCCGCAACGGGCAAGACCCTCCACTACTGGTACGGCGTCCACTTCAAGGAGGCCGAGACCTACGCGGCCAAGCCCACCGACCCGATCAACAACAACACGTTCGTGTCCGTGGACGTCTACAGCTCCACCGACCTCGTCAATTGGAAGAACGAAGGCCAGGCGCTCACCCGCGAGCAGGCCGACGCCTTCTCCGCGGACTTCGGCGGCCGCAAGGCCGGCTGGGTGTGCCGCATGGGCGTCGCCTACGTGAAGTCGCTCAAGAAGTACGCCATGCTCATCCAGCATGAGATGCCCACCGACGACTCCGGCAAGAAATTCGACAAGAAGGTCCTCCTCGCCACCTCGGACACGCCCACCGGCCCGTTCACCGCGGAACGCCGCCTCGACATGAAGGACTACGGCCTCGGCACCACCAACACCGGCGACCAGTCGGTCTTCCAGGACACCGACGGCACCGGCTACCTCATCTACTCGTACGGCTCCGGACGCGGCTCCCAGTGGGTGGCGCAGATCGGCGAGAAGGACGGCCGCGTTGACCTCCTCAACCCCACGAAGGTCTACCAAGGCAGGGGCCGCGAAGGCAACGCCATGTTCAAGTACAAGAACAAGTACTACTACGCGTCCTCCGACCTGTTTGGCTGGGACTCCTCCCGCATCCACTACCTCGTGGCGGACAACATCTACGGCCCCTACACGCCTACGAACAGCACCGTCATCATGGACGGTAGCCGCGAGGACTTCGGCCACATCATCCAGACCGGCTTCTACTACACCGTGCACGGCAGCAAGCAGGAGACCGTGATCCATGCGGGCGACCGCTGGGCCGACTTCGCCGGCAACGGCCTCGGCTACAACCAGTGGAACCCGCTCTCCTTCTCCGCGGACGGCACGCCCAGCTTCAACTCGATGAGCCAGTGGTCGCTTGACGCCGCCACCGGCGAATGGGCCGTCGGCAAGGACAACAACTACGTGCTCAACGGCTCGTTCGAGGCCGACCGCGTCCCGCTCGGCGTGAACGGCTACAACGACAAGGACGGCAAGAACATCCCCGACCTGGCCGGATGGACGCGCACCAACCCGGCCGCCGTCTACAACGACGCCGACAAGGCCGGTCGCGTGGGCGACTACAACCTCCAGTTCAACTCCGCCTCCGCGTACACCGCGAAGATCGAGCAGACCGTCAAACCCGCGCGCTTCGCGTTCCCCGACGGCGAATACACGCTGTCCGTGCAGCACATGAGCACCAAGAACCTCAAGGAGGCGAAGCTGTACGCTGTCTCCGGCGGCAAGACCTATGAGACAAGCCTCGCCGAATCCACCGGCGGCAAGTGGGTGGAGACCAGCGTGCCCGTCACCGTCTCCGGCGGCGAGGCCGTCGTCGGCATCAGCGTGGACGGCAACGCCGGCGACCTGCTGCGCGCCGACGACGTCACTCTCGTGCGCGCCGACGGCTCCGACGGCGACAACGGCAACGGCGGCGACAACGGCAACAACGGCGGCACCACCGACCCGGACAACCCGGATCCGGACACCCCGTCCATCGACTCCAGCGAACGCCTCGTCAACGGCGGCTTCGAGGAGGGCTCGCTCGGCGACGGCGCATGGACGATCACGGGCCGCAACGGCGTCAACAACGCGGCCGTGGGCGTCAAGAACAAGGACGCCCATGACGGCGGCTACGCGCTCGGCTCCTGGACTTCCGGCACGCAGGACTACGCGCTCACCCAGACCGCGAAGGACCTGCCCGCCGGCTGGTACGAGCTGTCCGGCTGGTCGGAGGGCGACCCGGCCCAGTTCGACGAGATCACCTTGGACCTGCTGAACGGCGAGGACGTGCTCGGCTCCTCGAAGGTCGCGCTGTCCGGCACCGACCCGTCCAACCCCAAGGCGTACGTGTGGGGCCAGTCCAAGACGATGGTGTACTTCGCCGGCGGCGACCTGACCGCACGTCTGTCGGTCCGCACCGCCACGAAGGGCGCGTGGGCGTCGTTCGACGACTTCTCGCTCAAGCAGGTCGCCGCACCCGCCGTCTCCGCGCTGGAGCTCGCGTCCAAGCCTTCCAAGACCGAGTACACGGTGGGCGACGCGTTCGACCCGTCCGGTCTGGCCGTCACCGCCGTCTACCTCGACGGCCAGGGCAAGGAGGTGCGCCTGCCGCTCGCCTCCGACGAGTACACGGTGTCCGGTTTCGACTCCTCCGCGGTGTCCGATGCGGTGACCGTCACCGTCGCGTCCAAGGCCGATCCGTCCAAGACCGTCACGTTCACCGTGAAGGTCGCCGCGAAGTCCGACGGCGGTTCCGGCGACGGTTCGGGTGACGGCACCGGTGATGGTTCCGGCGACAACGGCGGTTCTACCGACCCGTCCAAGCCGGGTTCCGGCGATGGCGCGGGCGACGGTTCCGCCGACGACGCGGCCAAGCCGACGCCGTCGAAGAAGCCGTCCGCCAAGGGCGAGGGCCTGCCGAAGACCGGCGCGTCCGTGACGGGCGTTGTGGCGTTCGCGATGGCCGCGCTCGCCGCAGGCGGCGTCGCGCTGGTGGCCCGTCGTCGCGTCCGCGACTGACATCAGCCAACCGAAGAACCGGATTCCGGACCGCCCGATGACGGACGGTCCGGAACCCGGTCCTCCTGCGGCCGGACCAACCGGGCCATCCGAATCGGAGACCTCACGGGCGTACGGCCCGTACCCCTGCACAACTGCCTGATGACGGCGACCATTGGCGGCCGTCGTCAGCCATCGACAACCCGACAACCATCACGCACCAAAGGAACCCCATGAACCAACGCACCACATGGCGACGCATCGTCGCGTCCGCCGTAGCCGCCACCACGCTCTGCGCGGGCGGCGCCTTCGCCATCCTGCCCGCCAACGCCGCCGAAAACGGACCCGTCAAAGCCGACGTGACCGTCAAAGCCATCGACGGATTGAGCGACGACTTCATCGGAGGCATGGACGTCTCCTCCATGCTCTCGCTCGAGGAAAGCGGCGTCACCTTCAAGAATGCGGACGGACAGGTGGAGGACCTCTTCACCCTCCTCAAGGAATCGGGCGTCAACTACGTGCGCCTGCGCGTGTGGAACGACCCGTTCACCGCCGACGGGCAAGGCTACGGCGGCGGCAACGTCAACGCCGCGCGCGCCCTCGTCATGGCCAAACGCGCCACCAAGGCCGGCCTCAAGGTGCTCGTCGACTTCCACTACTCCGACTTCTGGGCCGACCCCAGCAAACAGCAGGCGCCCAAGGCATGGAAGTCGTTCGAAGGTGACGCCGACAAGACCGCCCAGGCCGTCTACGACTACACCAAGCAGACGCTCACCGAATTCAAGGACGCGGGCGTCGACGTCGGCATGGTGCAGGTCGGCAACGAGACCACCGCCAAGATCGCCGGCATCTCCGGCTGGGACGGCATGAGCAAGGTGTTCTCCGCCGGATCCAAGGCCGTGCGCGAAGTGCTGCCGCAGGCGAAGGTCGCCATCCACTTCACCAACCCGGAGAAGGCCGGCACCTACGCCACATACGCCAAGCAGCTCGACAGCCACAACGTCGACTACGACGTGTTCGCCAGCTCCTACTACCCATTCTGGCACGGCACCACCGACAACCTCACCAAGGTGCTCAAGCAGGTCGCCTCCACATACAAGAAGGACGTGATGGTGGCCGAAACCTCCTGGGCGTACACGCTCGACGACGGCGACGGCGACTCCAACACCGTGCCCGAGAAGGTCGCCGCCGCCGACCTGAAGAAGTACGACATCAGCCCGCAGGGCCAGGCCGACGAGATCCGCGCCGTGGCCGAAGCGGTCAACAACGTGGGCGACAACGACGGCGACGGCGCCAACGACGGCCTCGGCGTCTTCTACTGGGAGCCCGCCTGGGTGCCCGTCGGCACCGGCGGCAAGGACAACGCCGACCTCGTCGCCAAGTGGAACACGTACGGCGGTGGCTGGGCCACCAAGGCCGCCGGCGAATACGATCCCAACGACGCCGGCAAATACTGGGGCGGCTCCGGCGTGGACAACCAGGCGCTGTTCGACTTCGACGGCAGGGCCCTCGCCTCCCTGCCCATCTTCAGCTACATCCACACCGGCGCCGTGACCGACCACGTGTTCTCCAAGATCGATCCGGTGTCGATCGTCGCGGCCGACACGGACCCCGTCGCCGACATCAAGGCGCGCCTCCCCAAGGAGGTGACCGCATGGTACAAGGACGGCGTCAGCGAGACCGAAACCGTCACCTGGTCGGCCGACGCGCTCGACTGGATCCGCGGCGCAGGCACGTACACCGTGTCCGGCATCACCAACGCCGGGCATGACGTGACGGCCACCATCACCGTGACCGCCGCCTCCGCCACGGACTACATCGTCGACGGCGGCTTCGAAAACCCCGCCAACGACAAGAACTGGACCATCACCGGCACCGGCGCCTCCATCACGACCGACACCGGCAACACCGCCGACGGCACCCGCGCGCTCAAATTCTGGGCCGACAAGGCGTTCTCGTTCACCGCATCCCAGACCATCACCGGCCTCGAACCCGGCGAATACGTGCTCAGCGCCATGAGCCAGGGCGCAGCCGAGGACAACTCGTCCATCACGGACGGTTTGACTCTGTCCGCCACGACCGGCGGCAAGACCACGTCCGACGCGCTCGAACTCAACGGCTGGATCAAGTTCGACACCGCCACCGTGCCCGTCACCGTGGGCGCCGACGGCACCGTGACCGTCGCCATCAAGGGCGACCTGCCCGCCGAGGCGTGGGGCAACGTCGACAAGGTGTCGCTCGTCAAGAAGGTCGAAACCCCGGCCAAGCCGGACACCACGGCGCTCGACGCAGCGGTCGCCAAGGCGAAGGCCGTGGACCGCGACCGGTACACCAACGAGTCGCTCGCCAAGCTGGATGCGGCGCTCGCCGCCGCGGACGTGCTGCTCGCCGGCAGCGCCTACACCGCGCAGGACGTGGCCGACGTGACCGCGCTCGTCGACGCCGCGTTGGGTTCGCTCTCCACCAAGGAGATCACCAGCCTCACCGTCACGCCGTCCAAGACGGAATACACGGTGGGTGCGGCGATCGACCCGGCGAAGGACCTCAAGGTCGTCGGCAACTATCCGGCCGGCATGGGCAACGTCGAGCTGGGCTCCGGTGAGTTCCTGCTTTCGTACGACTTCTCCGCCGCCTCCGACGCCGCGAAGGTCACCGTCACGCTCAAGTCGAACCCGGACGTGTCCGAATCGTATGTGGTGAAGGTCGTCGCCAAGTCCGGTTCGGGCTCGGACGGTTCTGGTACGGATGGTTCCGGTTCGGGTGAGAACGGTTCGGGTGACGGTTCGGATACCGAAGCGAACAAGCCGAAGCCGTCCGCCGGGAAGAAGCCGTCCGCCAAGGGCGAGGGGCTTTCGAGGACCGGTGCGTCCGTGACGGGCGCCGTGGTGTTCGCGGTGGCCGCGCTCACGGCCGGCGGTGCTGCGCTGGAGCTGCGTCGTCGCGGCCGCAGCCGGTAGCGGTTGATGGGTCGGCGATTGGCTGGGCTGATCGCCGATTCGTTCCGGCGCTGATATGACGGTCCGTTTCACGGGGAGTGGTCTCCGCGAAACGGACCGTCATCGTATGTCCGGGTTGCTTCGCTGGGAGGCTGTTCGCGAGGCAGGCTGGTCGGGTTGTGACGGGTTGTTTCGCTGGGGAGGCTTGGCGGCTGTGAATCGCTACGGTGGTACACCGGTTGACCTTAAGGCGTCGCCCTGCTAGAGTGAAGTCCCGTATGGTACACAGCTGTACCACCTGACGGGCAATGCAGTGACCGCCGGGTGCATCGGAGGAGAGCAACAGGAGCTCGTAAGGGAATCAGGACATACATGACGGTGTCGAGCCGGTTCATGACGCACCTTATGGGCACGACGACGAGGGAGCGACAAGCAATGAACGGAACACCCAAACACAGTCGATCGGGAGGTTGGCTGCGCGACATCAGACGGCGGATCGGGAATGCGACGGGCTTCATGGCGTCCGCGCCATCTGGCCACGACCACGCATCGGCATCGGGCGTGGCGGCATCAACCCGCGGAGGCGCTCCGCACGCCACCACCCACGGCGCCGCCACCAGCGCCATCGCCGCCGCGCCGCGCATGTCCCGCAAGGCGATCGGCGTGATCGCCGCGGCCGCCACCGCGCTGGCCATGCTCGCCGTCGGCACCGCGGCCAACGCCAACGCCGACGTGACCAACACCGCGGCCGGCGCCACCGTCCGCCCGGTCGACAACATGGGCTTCGAATCCGGCCTGGACGGCTGGACCGCCAAGGGCGACGTCCAGACCGTGGAGGGCGGCGCCTCCGAAGGCGACCACTACGCCGACCTCGCCGCCGGCGCCTCCATCACCCGCACCATCACCGGCATCCCGCAGGGCAGCTATTCGCTGAACCTCAATGTCAAGGGCTCGGCGAGCAGGAACACCGCCAACCTCACCGTCTCGGACACCGGCGGCCCCAACTCGGTGCTCAAGCTCGACGCCTACCTCAAGGCCGGCCAGTGGACCGCCACCTCGCACCGCAACGTGCTCGTGTACAACGGCCAGATGACCGTGACCATCACCGCGGGCGGCAGCGCGCTCGCCGTCGACGCCCTCAACCTCCAGCTCGACTCCGACGACTCCAACACCGTGAGCAACTGGGACTTCGAACAGGGCGCGGACGGCTGGACCACCACCGGCGACGTGACCGTGGCGGACAAGACCGACGCGGACACCGGCTCCAAGGCCATGCGCCTCGGCGCCGGCGCCACCCTCGCCCAGACCGTGAAGGTCACGCCGAACACCAAGTACGTGCTCACCGCACGCACCAAGGTCGACAGGCAGGACACGTTCTCCACCGAGACGCACAGCAACTGGCGCGGCCAGGACGGTCTGCTCGTCAACCGCGAATCCACCGGCGACCGCATCAACATCGGCGTCAAGGGCGCGGACGGCACGGTGCTCCGCCAGGCGCCCTCCGGCACCACCGGCTACTCGCTCGTCAGCGTGGTGTTCACCACCGGCGACACGGACGAGGTCACCGTGTACGCGAACACCGTGCACGACGAGGCGTACACGAAATCCGTCACCCTGCACAACAGCAAGGGCACGTACGTGGAGGACCCGTGGACCGGCAACGGCCAGGACGGCGCGTGGGTGGACAACCTCGACCTGTTCACCATGCATGACGCCAACGTCGCCAAGGGCGCGGACGTCTCGTTCCTGCCGATCATCGAGGACAAGGGCGGCAAGTACTTCGCCAACGGCGTCCAGCAGGACTGCCTGAACATCCTCGCCAACCACGGCGTCAACTCGATCACCAACATGATCTTCGTGCAGGCTGGCAACGACACCTACACGAGCACGGCCAAGCCCCAGAAGATGTACCAGAGCTGGAACGGCCCGGACGGCAACCCCATGCCGTATCGCATGGTGCAGGGCGGTTACTTCGACAAGGAGCATTCCGCCGAACTGGGCGTGCGCGCCACCGAACTCGGCATGAGCTACCTGCCGAGCTTCCACTACTCCGATTCCTGGATCAGCGCCGCCAAGGCGTACACGCCGCTCGAATGGCTCAACAAGGCCTATGACGGCACCTACACCAACTCGGACCTCAAGCACATGAAGGCCATCGTGTACAACTATGTGCACGATTTCATGACCGAACTGGTCGACAGGCATGTGAACCTCGCCGGTGTGAAGACCGGCAACGAGCAGGACGGCGGCCTCATCAGGCCCGTCGCCCAAGGCGCCACCAGCGAAGGCCATGCGGCCATCATCACCGCCTCCTACGAGGCCATCAAGGACGTGGCACCCGGCATCCCCACGTACGTGCACACCAACAACGGCTACGATCCGACCTACGCGTTCAACCTGTACGAGGGTCTGTCCGCCAACGGCGCCGAATACGACGGCGAGGCGCACTCCCTGTACGGCGGCCGTTCCAGCGGCAACATCATCAAGTTCTCGAACGCGATGAACGCGAGCGACGCCCACCGTCGGCACGACTACGTGAACGTGGAGGCCGGCTACAGCTTCACCCGCTACAAGGCCACGTTCGACCAGCAGACCAGCCAGATGACGCAGGCCGCCTACGACGGCAGCCCGAACGGCCAGTACAACTGGCTGCTCGACTACATGCAGGCCCCGCTCGACACCGCCAACCCGTACGGGCGCACGCGCGGATTCTACTACTGGGAGACCGACTGGATCCCCACGCCCGGCGCCGCCAGCGCCGACGGCAGCTCCGCCGACGTCAACCAGCGCATCATGTTCAACAACGGCGACCCGAACATCAAGGAGATGGGCAGCGCCGAGGCCGGCAAGGCCGGCGACATGATGGACTCCATGTACGCGTACCTCATCCGCGGCGTCGCCAAGACGAAGACCGCGGACGTGACCACGCCGCTGAGCAACGACAACGGCTACGCCGATGGCCGCTACGAGGTGACGCCCGCCAAGGCGACCGCCATCGGCTTCGACGAATCCGAGCTCACGCTCACCGCGGGCGGCATGTCCCGGCGTCTCCAGCCGACCGTCCAGCCGACCGGCGCGGTGCTGTCCGACGACGCGATCGCGTACGCGTCCAGCGACCCGTCCGTCGCGACCGTCTCGCCGCAGGGCTTCGTGACCGGCGTGAAGGCCGGCACCGCCACCGTCACCGCGACGATCGGCGGCGCCAAGGCCACCGCGCGCGTCACCGTCAAGGACGCGACCGAAGCGTCCGCCGACGACCTGACCGTCACCGTCGGCGGCAAGCAGGTGCATGACGGCGACGTCGTCGCCGCGAAGGCCCTCGACCACGTCGACATGTCCGCCGCGCTCGCCGACGGCGTGAGCGACCGGAACGTCGCGTTCACCTCCTCCGACACCGACGTCGCCACGTTCTTCGGCGAGACCTGGCAGACCGCGAAGGGCCGCATGGAGCAGCGCGTCGACGACGGCTCCGTCGTGCAGCTCGACGTGAAGAACGCCGGCTCCACCAAGGTCACCGTGACCTCCGCGGACGGCAAGGCGAGCCTTACGTTCACCGTCGACGCCACCAAGACGCCCGTCGAGTCCGTCACGCTCGACAAGACCGACCCGATCACGCTCAGCCACGGCCGCTCCACGCAGCTCAAGGCCACCGTGAACCCGAAGGACGCCACCCTGTACAAAGTCACGTGGAGCTCGTCCGATCCGGACGCGGTCAGCGTTGACCAGGACGGCAACGTCACCGCCGTGGGCGAGGGCGACGCCACCGTCACCGTCACGTCCGACGACAATCCGGACGCGAAGGCCAGCGTGCTCGTCCACGCCGTGCCCGTCCAGGTGGAGGGCGTCTCGCTCGGACGCGACAAGCTCACCCTCCAGCAGGGGAGTACGAAGCGTCTCGACGTGCTCGTCACGCCCGACGACGCCGACGACAAGTCCGTCACCTGGAAGTCCGATGACCCGTCCATCGCCAGCGTCGCCGCCGACGGCACCGTGACCGGCCGTGCGATCGGCGAGACCACCGTCACCGTCACCACGGTCAACGGCGGCTACACCGACAGTCTCGTCGTCAAGGTGCAGAAGGACGCGGTCGCCGCCACCGGCGTCACGCTCGACCGTCACGAGGTGTGGCTCAAGTCCGACGCGTTCAGCGAACAGCCCGACGGCAAGACCGCCACCGTGCAGCTGACCGCCGCCGTCACGCCCGACGACGCCACCGAAACCGACGTCGACTGGACGTCCAGCGACGAATCCGTCGCCACCGTCAACGCGTTCGGCATCGTCACCGCGGCGAAGCCCGGCGTCGCCGTCATCACCGCCACCACGAAGGACGGCAAGCACAGCGACAAGGCCACCGTCTACGTCCCGACCGTGTCCGAAAGCTTCGACAACCGCGACGCGGGCAGCAACGCCGGATTCGGCAGGTTCGCCAACTACGGCGGCCAGCTCGGCGCCAAGGTCGTCGACGGTTCCGCGGACTCCGACGACGCTTCCGGCCACGTGCTTGAGATCTCCGGCGGCGGCTCCGGCGGCCGCGCCACGTCCAAGACGTTCGCCACGGCCGTCTCCAACGACAAGGTCGTGTTCGACGCCGACTGGAACGTGGGCGCACCCGCCGGCTCCAAGGGCGCGTTCCTCACGCTCGTCGACGGCTCCAACCACCGCTACCTGAGCCTGCAGACCAACGCGGGCGCGGAACTCGTCTACGCCACCGGCGGCCAGTCGTCCACCAAGGACACGAACAGCCCGCTGACGGACGCCACCGCCGTAGGCAGCGGATTCGACAAGAACGACACATGGTACAACGTGCACGTCGAACTCGACTTCGCCGCACGGAAGATCACGTTCACCGTCACGTCGAAGAGCGACGCGAAACTCACCGCCACCCACACCGTGCCGTTCGCCGAAGGCATCGACTACGACGGCTCCCTCGCCGGCATCCAGCTGTGGGGCACTCGCGGCGCCGGCACGCTCAACTGGACCACCAGGCTCGACAACCTCGCCGTCTACGCGGCCCAGCCCACCGCCAGTGCGGTCAAACCCAGCGCGACCAGCGTGAAGCTCGTGCCCATCAAGGACACGCTCAGCGCCACGCACAAGGTCACCGCCACCGTGGAACCGGCCGGATACAGCCAGGACGTGACCTACACGTCGCTGAACCCGGACATCGTCACCGTGAGTGCGGACGGCGTCATCGCGCCCGTCACGTACTACGACGGACTCGACGCGGTCAAACCCGCCAAGGCCACCGTGCGCGTCGCCTCGAAGCAGTCGCCGAACGTATACGCGGACATCGCCGTGGAGATCACCAACACGCCCGGAGCCTCCGAGTTCTTCGTCGTCACCGACGGCGACGGCAACGACCTCACCGGCGGCAAGGCGAACCTGAACGTGGGCGACACGCTCGCGCTCACCGCCAAGAGCACCGGCGGCGACGGCGACGTGCTGCTCAAGTCCGTCGAATGGACGACCAACGCGCCCAAGGTCGCACAGGTCGACAAGACGACAGGCGTCGTCAAGGCGCTCGCCGGCGGCACAGCCACCATCCACGTGAAGGCCACGCTCTACAACAGCGACAAGCCGCTCGAAGCCGATGTGGAGGTCACCGTCACCGGCGACGCGCCCGCGGCCGCCGACGGCATCGCCGTGACGAAGCAGCCCTCCAAGACCGCGTACGTGATCGGCGACAGGCTCGACACCGCCGGACTGGAAGTCTCCGAAACCGCCGGCGGCAAGACGCTCGGCACGCTCGCGGACGACCAGTACGAGGTGAGCGGCTTCGACGCCGACCTGCCCGGCGACAAGACCGTGACCGTCACCTCCAAGGCCGCGGACACCGCCGGCAAGACCGCCACGTTCACCGTGACCGTCACCGACCCCACGCTGCCCGGCGACAACCTGCTCGCCAACGGCGGCTTCGAGAACGACCTCGACTCCTGGACGCCCACGTGGAACCAGAAGCAGGGCTCCGTCAGGGTGAAGGCCCAGAACAAGGCGAACAACCTGCATGAAGGCAAGAAGAGCCTCGACGCATGGAACGCCTCCGCCATGGACTTCACGATGGAACAGCAGGTGACCGGACTGGCCGAAGGCTGGTACGTGTTCTCCGGCTGGCTCACCGGCGATACCGGCAAGAACGACGACATCCGCCTGTACGCGAAATCCGCCGACGGCTCGCCCCTGGGCGACGCGGTGCGCGCAGAACTGCCCGGCCAGGTGAACGGCGGATATGAGTGGAAGAACCCCACCATGCAGCCCGTGCACGTGGGCGAGGACGGCGTCGTCACCGTCGGCTTCAGCGTGAAGCAGGACGGCGGCGGATGGGCCGTGCTCGACGACTTCTCGCTCGTGCGCGTCGACGCCCCGGACTCCGCCGTGACCGGACTGACACTGGTCAGCGGCCCGACCAAGACCGAATACGCCAAGGGCGAGGAACTCTCCACGGACGGCATCGCCGTGCGCCGGCTCCTCGAAGGCGGCACCACCGCGCCCCTGTCCGCCACGGACGGCGAGCTCACGTACAGCGGCTACGACCCGTCCAAGCCGGGGACGCAGACCGTCACCGTGTCCATGGCCGTGGGCGGCGACGCCAAGCACGTGGTGTCCGCCACGTTCGAAGTGACCGTCAAGGACGATGCGACGCCGGATCCGGATCCGGATAAGCCGGACCCGGATAATCCCGACCCGGATAATCCCGACCCGGATAAGCCGGATCCGGATAAGCCGGATCCGTCCGACAAGGACACGACCGCGCCGGTGTTCACGGGCGTGGATGACGCGACCATCGAGGTCGGCGCGGCGTTCGATCCGCTCGCCGGCGTCAGTGCCAAGGACGACGTGGACGGCGACCTGACCGGCTCGATCACCGTTGAGGGCGCGGTGGATACCGCCACCGCCGGCGAATACCGGCTGACCTACACCGTGTCCGACAAGGCCGGCAACAAGGCCACCGCGAAGCGCACCGTCACCGTCAAGGCGAAGGACGGGCAGTCCGGGACGGATCCGGATCCGGATAAGCCCGGTACGGATAAGCCCGGTACGGATAAGCCCGGTACGGACAATCCCGGCGGTGGGGCCGGTTCGGGCGGCAGCGGTTCCGGCTCGAGCAACGGTGCGAATGGGAAGACCGACGCCGGCAAACGTCCGGCCGGCCTGTCCAGGACCGGCGCGTCCGTGATAGGCGTTGCGTCGTTCGTGCTGGCTGCGCTTGCCGTTGGCGGTGCCGCGCTGGCGGTGCGTCGCCGTGGTCACAGTCGGTTGGACTGATCGGCGACTGGCCTGATTGGCGGTTGGCTGGGCTGATCGGCGACTGGTCTGACAGTCGCCGGGCCCATTGCCGATTCGCTCCGGCACTGATATGACGGTCCGTTTCGCGGGGAGGAATCTCCGCGAAACGGGCCGTCATCATATGTCCGTGTCGTTTCGCTGGGGAGCCATTCCGCGAAGCAGGCTGGCGGATTGTTGACTGGTTGTTTCGCCAATGGGGTGCTGGCAGGCGCTGACCGTCCGATGCAGTACAGTCATATGCAGCACAAGACCTAAGGAGTTCTCATGACCACCATCCATGTGCCTCGCATCACCCTCAACGACGGACATCTCATCCCGCAGATCGGTCTCGGCGTGCTGCGCATCGACGACGACGGCGTCACGCCCGTCGTCGAAAGCGCGCTCGCCGCCGGATACCGCCACATCGATGGCGCCGCCGGCTACAACAACGAGGCCGGCGTGGGCCGCGCACTCGCCGCCACCGGCTACAACACGGGCGAGCGGCGCAAGGAGCTGTGGCTCACCACCAAGCTGCGTGACTCCCAGCAGGGCTACGATTCCGCACTCAAGGCGTTCGATGACTCCCTCGCCAAACTCCAGGTGGACTACGTCGACATGTACATGATCCACTGGCCCACCCCGTTCGACTGGCGCAGCGGCGAGACCTGGAAGGCGTTCACGAAGCTCCGTGAGGAGGGGCGTGTGAAGACCCTCGGCGTGTGCAACTTCCTGCCCGAGCATCTCGAGCGTCTGCATGAGGAGACCGGCGAATGGCCGTCGGTCGACCAGATCGAGCTGCACCCCACGTGGCAGCAGCGCGAGGTCGTCGCGTTCTGCAAGGCGCATGGCATCGCCGTCGAAGCCTACTCTCCGATGGCGCGCGGCGCCGACCTCAACGCAGGCGACGGCACCATCGAACGCATCGCCGAAGCGCACGGCGTCACCCCGGCGCAGGTGATCCTGCGCTGGCACATCGAGAACGGCACCATCATCATCCCCAAGTCCGTGCATGCGGACCGTCAGAAGCAGAACCTCGACTTGTTCGGCTTCGTGCTCGAGCCCGAGGAGCACGCCGCCATCGACGAGCTCGACGGCCCGACCCGCGCCGGCCACGATCCGCTCACCTTCACCTACGCGTGACGTATCATTCACCTCCGTGCGCCCCGGTCCCGTCCGGGGCGCACGTCGTTCAGGACACCTCTACGCCTACAGTCAAGGAACCATGCCCCGTAACTCGCGTAATTACCGCAACTCCTACCGTTCCCGCAGTTCCCGCAGCCGCGGCACGTACGGTTCGTACGGCCCGCGCGGCGGCCGCACGCATTTCCGCCGTCGCCGCTTCACCGGCACGAGCCTGACGGAACGGCTGCTCATCCTGCTCGTCATCGCCGTCATCGCGGGCGTGAGCGCCGGCATCGGGCTGCCGAAGATCAGCCCGACCCTCGCCAAGGTGACGGGGGAGACGGCCGCCGCCGGCCCCGCCGTCGACGTGCTGAACACGCTCGCCGTGGACGACGGACAGAACGCGTCCGGCTACGACCGCGACGCGTTCGGCTATCGCGAGACCGACGACGACGGCAACGGCTGCGACATCCGCGAGGACATCCTCGCACGCGACCTCAAGGACGTCACGTTCAAAGGCCTGACCGGACACGACGCATGCACGGTGAAATCCGGTACGCTCGACGATCCATACACCGGCAAGACCATCCGATTCACGCGCGGCGTGCACACGTCCACCGCCGTGCAGATCGACCACGTGGTGGCGTTGGAGAACGCGTGGCAGTCCGGCGCGCGCGACTGGGACACGGCGAAACGCTACCGGTACGGCAACGACCCGTACAATCTGCTCGCCGTGGACGGTCCGGCCAACCAGGAGAAGGGGTCGGCTTCCGCCGCGTACTGGCTGCCGACGAACGGCGACTACCGTTGCGATTACGTGGCGCGTCAGATCGGCGTGAAGGCCAAGTACGGCCTGTCCGTCACGACCGCCGAGAAGGATGCGATGCTCGCCGTGTTGCACGGCTGCCCTGGCGAGGAGGTCCCGAAGGACCAGTGACGCCGCACGTCGCGTCGCGTCGTGCGATGTGCGATGGTCCGTCGGTTGCGTCCGGTAACACGGGTGCGCTATACCGTTGCGCGGATACATGAGGGGATGTGGACGTGCAGAAGCAACAGCAGAGACTGAACGACGACCGTGTGGTGGAAGGCGCCAAGGACACCAACGATCCGACCATCGCGAACGCGAGACGTCAGGGCGTGGGCTACGGGCGTGGGCACGCGGTGCGTGCCGCGGCCACGGGGGCCGCCGGTAAAGGCTATGGGCGCCGGCATAGCGCGGACAAGCACCGCGACTACGTGCTCGCCGGCGGGCCGGAACGGGTGGAATCGGAGATCGAGAAGGAACGGCAGGCGGCGCGGCATGAGGCCGGCGTGGTCCGTCACGGACATTCGCTCGCCAGTATCCTGGGGCCCGCGTTCGTGGCGGCCGTCGCTTACGTGGACCCGGGCAACGTGGCCGCGAACGTCACTTCCGGCGCACGATACGGCTACCTGCTCGTCTGGGTGCTCGTGGTGGCCAATGCGATGAGCGTGCTCATCCAATACCAGTCCGCGAAGCTCGGCATCGTCACCGGCAAATCGCTGCCGGAACTGCTGGGCGAGCGCATGAGCGACGGCGGACGGTTCATGTTCTTCATGCAGGCGGAGGTCATCGCCATCGCCACCGATCTGGCGGAGCTCATCGGCGGCGCCATCGCGTTGAAGCTGCTGTTCGGGCTGCCGCTGTTCGTGGGCGGTCTGGTCATCGGCGCCGTGTCCACCGTGCTGCTCATGTTCGAGGGCGGTCGCACGCACCGCATGTTCGAGAAGATGGTGATTGCGCTGCTGCTCGTCATCACGTTCGGGTTCATCGCCGGCCTGTTCATCGCGCCGCCGAACCCCACGGATGTGCTGGGCGGGTTGATTCCGCGGTTCACCACCACGGATTCGGTGCTCATGGCCTCGTCCATGCTGGGTGCCACGGTCATGCCGCACGCCATCTACCTGCATTCCACATTGGTGAACGACCATTACGCGGGCGGTCAGGAACGGCCCACCACGCGCGAGCTGCTGCACGGTTCGAAGATCGATGTGGTGTGGGCGCTGCTGCTCGCCGGCACCGTGAACCTGGCGCTGCTCATCCTCGCCGCGAACTCCCTGTACGGCGTGCAGGGCACCGATTCCATCGAGGGGGCGCAGCGGGCCATCGTCTCGGTGCTGGGCCCGGTGATCGGCACCATCTTCTCCGTGGGACTGCTTGCCTCCTCGCTGAGCTCCACATCCGTGGGCACGTATGCCGGCTCGGAGATCATGCATGGGTTGCTGCGCATCAAGGCGCCGATGTGGGCGTGCCGCGTGGTCACGCTCGTGCCGGGGCTCGTGGTGCTGTGGTTCGCGCCGAACCCCACGGAGGCGTTGGTGATTGGCCAGGTGATTCTTTCGATCGGCATTCCGTTCGCCATCATCCCGCTGCTGCGGTACACGCATGACAAGAAGCTCATGGGCCGGTACGTGGATGGGCCGGCGAAGCATGCGATCTTCGTGGGTGTGGCCGCGCTGATCGTGGCGTTGAATGTGCTGCTCATCGGGCTGACGTTCGCCGGCATGGCGTGATTCGGTGTGGCCTAGGGGCGGCCTAGGGGCGGTACGGTTCATGGGCCGGATGTGTCACAGGCCGGTGCGGTTCACAGGCCGGATGTCCGGGGCTTTACGACCGTTGCCCGCCGGCGTGGTTGCGTCGGCGGGCAACAGTCATACTTGTGGTATTGGGTGGGTTCCGATCAGGCGGCGGAAGAGGCCTTCTTGCGGCCGCGGCGCTTCATCGTGCCGGCCACGGCGGCGTCCGCGTCGAAGATGACGGCCTTGTCGTCCGCATGGAACGTGCCGGTGACCTGCTGGTAGGCGATTTCACCCTCCGGCGCCTCGGGCAGCGTGAAGAACTTGGCGAGGGCTGCGATCGGCGCGGAATCCTTGACGTTCACGGAGCTGGCCTGCTTGCCTTCGGGCTTGCTGAACTTCACCGCGTTCTCCGCCTTGGCGGTGGTGGGGACGATCGCCACCTGACGGGTCTTCTCGTTGACGAGCACCTTCACGTAGGCGGGGTATCCGAGAATCTCCGCGGTGGCCTTGTTGAAGCGGATGGCGCTGCTGGTGAAGGTCATGACGGTCTTGCCGATCGGCTTGACCAATTGCACTTCCTCGAATCCCTGCAATGCGGATGCCATAATAGTCTCCCTGATTGTTTGTCTATTTCCTAAGTAATTACAAGGCTAATTGTATATCAGATGATGGCATATATGGATGGAATATTGTCTGTTAAATACATGGTTTTTGTCTCGTGTATTCAGTGCTAACGGGTGGGTATTTAAGGGGCGGTGTCTCCGGGGGGTGGTGCCTTCGAGGCACATGGCATCCGGTTCAGGCCGTCAACCGAATTGTGAAGATTTACGAGGGCTCTATCCACATTCGTTGAAATCATCATGATGGATGGCGGCGAACCGATACGGTCCGAATATGGATGACATGAACACCGTCGATGCTGCGGCGTCGATGCAGGAAAGCCTGGCGCAGCGCAAGCGCGAGGTCACAAGGCTGTGCGTCGAAGAGGCGATGCGTCTCGACCGGCGGCTGCTGTTCGGCATGACCACATCGCTGATGCTGCAGCAGGTGCCGGTGCCGGCGAGTTTCGACCTCGACCCGCGGATGCTGCACACGGTGTCGAGCTCGGAGCGGCGCAGGAACCGGGTAAAGACGCCGTACGCCCAGGCGCACGTATGGAAGGGCGTCGGCGATGACGCCATCGTGAGGATCAACCGGCACGTCTACGCGCTGGATCTGTTTCAGACGTGGGCGCAGATGGCGGTCCATGTCTCCCTCGAAGACCTGATCGTTCTCGGTGATTCCGTGATCGAGGCCAAGCGGCTGGCCGCCCATGATGCCGACGCTGGTGATGCGCATCGGTCGTTCGTGACGTTGGTCGACGGCATGACGCATTTCAACGGCATCGCGAGGTGCCGGCTCGCATTGCCGTTGATCATGCCGAACGTGGCGTCGCCGCAGGAATCGCGCGGTCATCTCATGCTGCGCCGGCATGGCATCCCCGTGATGCGGACCAATTATGTGGTGCCGGATATGCGGTTCGAATCCGGAGCCGCCATGACCCTGGACGTGGCGTGGCCGGAACACCGTGTGGCCGTCGAGTATGATGGCGACCAGCATCGCGTGGACAAGCGGCAATGGCGGCGAGACCAGGCGAAACGCAATCCGTTGCGCGGTCGGGGCTGGATCATTCTGGAGGCGAATGCCTCCACGTTCGCCGACGAGGCCTCGCAGGCGGAATTCTCGTTCCATGTCGCCCGGGCCCTTGCGACGCGCGGTGCGGTGTTCGACTTCCATGTCGTCGCCATGCCGTTGGAACGGTTGTCCAGACTTGCCGCCCGTGCGTTGCGGTGAGTATCGCCTCTGCCCGATTGGGTGTGGTTCCGATGTGGTCGGCTGGAGTGTATCTGTGCGTGGCCGCGGATGTGGTGTGCACGGCCGTGGATGCGTGTACATCATTCGCCTGATTCGAAGGATCCAGTGGAATGATGGCATGAATCCGTGTCGGCGTTCCGCGTTTCAGGGTTTTTCCATGAAATGCCGACTGCGATGTCGTCGGCATTTTGGGTTGTGGTGCTGAAACGGGTTATGATGGCATCGCCGAGCCGGCGGCTCCGCGCGTGAATCCTTGATATTCCAAGGGTTTTGTATTGCGGGAATGTCGGCGGGTGAAGGAATGCCGATTGGTCCCCGTCGCGATTTGTCGATTATCCTTGAAAATCCGGAATGGTGGCGCGGGTTTTTGCCATCATCGTCCGTTTTCTCCCGCAAAGCTCGAATGGTGTACGGACAATCCGGTGCGCGTGGTCCTCATGTGGAGCGGAGGGAGGCCTGCCATGGTGCCGTGGCGGGTCTCCGTGTCATGATTCATTTCCTGGAGGGCCTCGGTTGGGAGGACCGCGAACCGAAGGAGGGAGATGTGTCCGGGGCATCGTCTGGCGCATGATACGGTATCGCCCCGTGGAATCCGGAGATCTCCACGGGGCGATGGTGCCGACTGCGCCGCAGCCGAACGGATCAGTACGAGGAATCAGTACGTGAAATCAGTAGCTGTGGTTGGTCAGCCAGTAGTTGTACGCCTTGGTGATGCCGCCGTACCGGCCGTTGCAGTAGCCCACGAACCACTTGAACTGGGTCTGGTAGTTGGTGGCCCAGTCCGCGCCTGCGGAGGCCATCTTGCTGCCGGGCAGTGCCTGCGGGAGGCCGTAGGCGCCGGAGGAGGCGTTGGTGGCCTGCGGGTTCCAGCCGGATTCGTGGTTGATGATGTACACGGCGGCGGTGAAGTCCTCTTCGCTGTAGCCGTTGGAGATGAGGTAGTCGTGCGCCCAGGACTGCATTTCGGAGGCGGGCACGGTGGTGCCGAGCGAGGCCGAGCCGCTTGCCGAGGAAGAGGACGACGAGGAGGTGGAGCCGGTGCCGACGAGCACGATCTTGTCCGTCGGGGCTTCCTTCACGTAGGAGGCGAACACGTTGGAGGAGACGACCTTGCCGCCCGCGCGGGTGACGAGGCTGGTGGTCTCCATGGTGCCGGCCTTGCCTTCCTGTTCGACCTTCTCTTGGCCCTTGGGCAGCGCGTCGGTCTCCTTCTTCACGGTGTTGAACGCGATTTCGCTGTCCGAGGTCTCGAGCGTGGCGCCGGCGCGTTCGATGGTGATGACCGTGGATTCGGTGACTTTGCTGGTGAGGGACGGTTCGACGGTGTCGTTCGGGTCGAGCACGATCTCGCCGGCGTCGAGCACGGACTTCACGTCCGTGAAGCCGGAGCCGAGTACGGTGCGGGATTTGCCGTTGATCTTGACGGTGACGTAGGTGGTCTTGCCGTCGATGGCGCCGCGTGCGCCGCCGCGGGAGACGTCCAGCGCGTTGGCGTCCGTCGCGGAGTATGCGGTGATGGGATTGTCATGCTGGGACTGCTGGTAGAAATCACGTGAGACGAAGCCCGCCCCCACGAGCAGTCCCACTGCGGCCACGACTCCCGCTGCGCGCATCCACTGGCGTTTGCTCAGGGATTTCAGCGTGGGCGTGTTCCTGCGATGATTCGCCATGTTGCTCCTTACTTGAGCCTTGTCCGGTCCGCCGCGTCCGGCGTCCGTCGCATTCGACTATTCGATTGTTCGACTACTTGGCACTCACTAATCCACCATTGTAGTAGTGAAGATGAACATTGGCTGGGTCCGTGAAACCGATGGGGGAAGGTGGTGCGGCCTGCCGTGGTTCCGCTGCGAGGGGCCGGTTCGTCGTCGTGGCCCCCGATGGCACCGTACGGCCGTTGTAAGCCCTTTCGCCACGCGATAGGGGGTATTTGTTCCCCCGACCCCGGTACCATGGTCGCCTTGCGCCCCGTGGAGGTTATCGGGGCTGCGTGTGGGAGACACGCAAGGAGAAAGGTGGAACAGGCCCGATGAGTCAGACCGTCCCTCTGGCTGAGAAGACCGCAAGCGATGCCGTCAGACAGTTGAGCGATATTGCGCCAGGCGCAGCTGTCCCGTGTGCTGTATTGGCGCTTCTTCGTCAATCTGGCATTGATGCTGTGCGATGCGTCCATGTTCATCATCGCCGGTGCGACCGTGCTGAACGTCCGTGATGAGGTGGGACCTTATTATTCCGAGCGTTTCGGCTTCGATGTGGGGCTCACGCCGTATCTGGTGGTCGCGGCGGCGGTCTGGGTGTGGTGTCTGCGGCTTTCCGGCGTGTACCACCGCCATGTGATGGGCGACGGCTACCAGCTGAACATGAAGCTGTTCGCCGGCTTGTGCCGTTGCTGGGTGGGCCTGTGCACCGCCACGTTCTTCCTCGACCTGCGGTTCACGCTGGTGGGCGTCGTCTTGGTGGCGTTGTTCGGTGCGCTGCTCACGATGGCGGAGCGTGTGGTGGCGCGTGCGTTCATCACGCGCGATCGCGGGAACGGCGCGTACGCGTACGCCACGGTGGTGGTGGGTTCCCCGGAGGGCATCCAGCGCGTGATGCGGTTCCTGAACAAGCGCGAGCAGCTGAACTACCGCCCTGTGGCGGTGTGCCCGGTGAGGTTCGATCCGGAGACGAACCTCATCGTGGCGGACGATGACGTGGAGCGTCTGCGCGCGCTTGTGCCCGAAGCCGGCCGTGGCGTGGAGCTGATCAGGTACGATGATGGCCATGCGCTCGCCGAGGGGTTCGTGCGCCGTCAGATCCAGACGGTGATGGTGGCGGACGTGTTCCGCCGCTTCTCGGACAATTTCAACACGTTCTCCGTGCGCATGGAGTCGTTGGGTCTTGAACTGGCGTTGATCTCCTCCGCCGCGGATGTGGCGGGCCATGAAACGCAGGTGCGTTCCATCCAGGACACGACGATTCTCACGATCCGTCTGTCCCAGTATTCTCCGGCGGTGCGCATGGTGAAGCGCGTGTTCGATCTGGTGGTCTCGTCGCTGGCGATCCTGTGCTCGCTGATCGTCACGCTGCCGGTTGCGTTGGCCATCAAGCTCACGGACGGTGGTCCGGTGTTCTACACGCAGGAGCGCATCGGCCTGCGCGGGCGTCCGTTCCGTATGATCAAGTTCCGTTCGATGGTGACGAATGCGGACGAGCTCAAGGCGAAGCTGGCCGAGCAGACCGGCCAGGAGGACCGGTTCATCTTCAAGATGAAGAACGATCCGCGCATCACACCGGTCGGCCGGTTCATCCGCCGGTTCTCCATCGATGAGCTGCCGCAGTTCCTCAACGTGTTCAGGGGCGACATGTCCGTGGTGGGCCCGCGCCCGCCGTTGCCGGAGGAGCATGCCCGATACAACCAGGTGTACGCCACGCGCATGCTGGTGAAGCCCGGCATCACGGGCCCCTGGCAGGTGTCCGGCAGGTCTGACCTTTCCGCGGAGGAGAGCGAGCGTCTGGATGTGGCGTACGTGCAGAACTGGTCCATCGGCGGCGACGTCGTGCTCATGTTCCGTACCGTCGGCGCCGTGCTCGGCCATAAGGGGGCGTACTGATCCCCATGACGAACGAGTCTCCCAACCGTATTCCGAAGCGGAAGCCCGGACGCTCCGTCTCCGATTCCGTGAACACGGCCTCGCCCGTTCCCGAGACTTCCGCCACCGGCTCCTCCGAGCCGTCGTTCGTGGTGGCGCCCGATCTGAGCCATGTGCCCGAAGGCTCCCATCGTGGGCGTCGGCGGCGTATGAGCGAGGAGAGCGTCGCTCGGCTGAAGCGTCGGCGTCGTCGGCACCGCATCCTGCTGGCCCTGCTGGTGGCGGTGGCGCTGCTGGCGGCGTGGGCCGCGTTCCTCGCCTATTCGGCCGTGACGGCCAAGCGTGAGCTGCAGGCGGCGGTCGCCTCCGCATCGGGATTGGGCGCCACCATGACGTCCGGTGACACGGACGCCGTGGACGCGACGCTCGAACGGCTGTCCGGACACGTTGACGCCGCGTACGCACAGACCGGCAACCCGCTGTGGAAGCCGCTGGAGTTCATCCCCTATTACGGGTCCGACGTGAAGGCCGTACGCGAGGCGGTGCGCATCATGGCGGACGTGTCCGACAACGCCGTGCCGCAGCTGCAGACGGCCATGGACACCATGCAGGTGAAGGACTTCGGCATACGCGACGGCAAGGTGTCGCTGCCGGGGCTCGAGGACGCCGCCGACGACCTGCGGCTCGCGAACGAGACCATCACCCGCGCGGATGCGGAGTTCCGCCGGCTCGGCGGCACGCACGTGCCGCAGCTCACCGCGATGCTGGACACGGCGAAGGACCGGCTCGACGACGTGGCCACGGTGACGGACACGATCAGCCGGTTCGCGCAGGTCGCACCCTCCGCATTTGACTTGGACGGATCCGACCCGCGCACGTACCTCATCATCGGCGAGAACAACGCCGAAGTGCGCGCCAGCGGCGGCCTGCCCGCCTCCTGGGGCGTCATGACCGTGGACGGAGGCGTCGTCTCCATCTCCGATTTCATCTCGGACACGGCCATCGAACAGCAGCAGGAACCCGTCATACCGCTCACGGACGAGGAACGGTCACTGTTCGGCGACAAACTCGCCACCATCGCGCACGACGTGAACATCACCCCCGACTTCACCCGCACCGGGCGCATCGCCCGGGCCATGTGGGAGCGGACGCAGGGGCGGACCGTGGACGGCGTGCTCGCCGTCGACCCGGTGTTCCTCCAGCGGCTCCTCACGATCACCGGACCGGTGACGCTCACGGACGGCACCACGCTGGACGGCTCCAACACCGTGCGGATGCTGCTGCACGACGAATACCATCGGACCGACGACTACGCCGAACAGGACGCGTTCTTCGCGGACGCCGCCTCCTCCACGTTCCGCAAGGCCATGACCTCGGGAGCGTTGGACCTGAGCCGGCTGCTCACCACCCTGTCCTCCACGGCCGGCGACGGCCACGTGAAACTGTGGCTGGCGGACGAGGGGCTGCAACGCCACCTCGGAAACACGACGCTCGGCGGCGCGCTCGGCACGGCCGAGGGCACGCCCACCGTGGGCGTGTACGTCAACAACGCCTCCCAATCGAAGATGGACTGGTATCTCGAACGCGAGACGACCGCCACCTACGTGGGGGAGCGGGCCGACGGCAGCCGCGACTACGACGTGCACATCACGATGACCAACACGTTCGACGCCGCCGACGCGGCCTCCACCCCGAAGTACGTACTCGGCGACGGCATCGACAGCCTCACCGGCGGCACGAATGCCACCCTCCTGTACGTGACGGCGCCGGCCGACGGCCGGCTCGTCTCCTGGACGCTCGCGGACGGATCGGAGTTCGACAACTTCGTCACCCTGGACGGCCTCACCGTGGCCGTCAAACGCGTGGAGCTCACGCCCGGCGAGACGTTCGAGGCCACCGTGCGCGTCCGCACCTCCACCATGGCCGCCGACGGCACGGCCGCCTCCGCGGACCGGGGGCTCGCCATCCGCCAGACGCCGCGCATCAGGGACGAATAAACGCAAGGCCGTCGCGATCGGACGGCCGCACCCGATCCGATCGGCCATCGGAAAGAAACGAACCGGAAGCGGCCACAACGCCCCTATCCCGTACCAAGCAGAACACACCATACGCAACGCATGAAACACCAGAGGCACACCACAGCACACGCGACCAGTAAGGAGCAGACCATGACCGTAGCCGACATCCTCGAGGCGCTGCGCAAGCACCTCGCCGTGGAACTCGTCGTGCTGCTGGCCGTCCTGGCCGGCGGCTACGCCTACGTCAGCCGGCAGACGCCGCAATACACCGCCACCACGCAGATGTTCGCCAGCGTGAACCATTCCGCCGCATACGGCTCGTCCAACGCCTCGTCCGGCGACGGATCCGACGGCGACGGATCCTCCGCCAAATCCAGCCCCACGGCCGACGCCTCCGGCGACACCAGCTACATTTCCGGCCAGGTGGGCGCCCTGCCCACGCTCGTCACCACGCCCGCCGTACTCCAGCCGGTGATCGACGACCTCGGCCTCGACACGTCTGTGGACGCGCTGGGCGCCCGCATCGCCGTCACCGCGCAGAACACGTACTTCGTGAACGTCTCCGTGACCGACACGGACCCGAAGCGCGCCGCGAAGACCGCCAACGCGGTGAGCCGCAGCCTCAAGGAGCAGATCTCCGACGACTCGTACGCCTCCGAAAAGACGTATGTGCTGAGCCTGCTCAACCTCGCCGTGGTGCGTCAGGCCGAAGTGCCGCAGAATCCCAGCTCGCCGAACGTGAAGTCGTTCATGTTCAAGATGGCGCTCGTGGGCGTGGTCGCCGCCGCATGCGCGGCGCTCGCCATCGAGGCCGCGGACAAGCGCCTGCGCCAGATCGCCGACCTGCAGCGCATCACCGACGCCCCCACGCTTGGCGTGATCCTCAAGGACAACGCGTTCCAGGCCAGCGCCCCCGTGGCGATCTCCGCACCCTCCGGCAGCGCCGCGGAAAGCATCCGCCGCCTCGCCCTGAACCTCATGTTCATCGCGCCGGATCGCACCGAACAGTCCAATGTCATCGTCATCTCCTCCGCCGGCCAGCACGAAGGCAAGACCACCGTGGCCGTGAACCTCGCCGCCGCGCTCGCCGAAAAGGGCGAGAAGGTGCTGCTCGTGGACACCGACCTGCGCCGCCCCTCCGTGGCCAAGGCGCTGAACATCAACGGCAAGGTGGGCCTGAGCCACCTGCTCGCCGGACAGGCGTCCTCCGAGGACGCCATCCAGCAGTACTGGAAGGCGAACTTCCATGTGCTGCCCGCCGGCGACCAGACCACCAACCCGAGCATCCTCATCAACTCGAACGCCATGCGCGAGCTCATGCGTCAGGTGGCCTCCTCCTACGACCACGTGATCATCGACACCACGCCCATGCGCGTGGCCAACGATGCCGCCGTCTTCGCGAAGGAGGGCGCGCGCCTCATCCTCGTGGCCAGCCAGGGCGTGACCGTCAAGAAGCAGCTCAGGGACATCATGCAGGAGTTCACGATGATTGGCGTGGAGCCGGTGGGCACCGTGTTCAACAACGACCACGTCCGCCGCGGCAAGAACAGCTACTACTATTACGGCGACTACGCGGGCGACGGCAAGGGCGGCAGGACGGCCAAGGCCGGTCCGGGCCATTCGGGCGGCAAGGGCGGCAGGAAGGAGCGCGCGTGACCCGACCTGTACCCAGCCGTGTACCCAGACGTGTACTCATCATCCAGGAGGCCATGGGCGGCTGCGGCCGTCACGTGGTGGACCTCGTCACCGGACTCGACCGCGAACGGTTCGACGTCACGGTGATGTACGGCACCTCCCGCATCGACGACTACTACCGTGCCGCGATCCCGCGCATGGCCGAGCACGCCCGGCTCATCCCCTGCGACGATCTGGTGCGGCCCATCAGCCCTGCGCGCGAGCTGCGCGCGCTGCGCGCCGTGATGCGCGTGATGCGCGAGGTCCGTCCCGAAGTGGTGCACTGCCACAGCTCGAAGGCCGGCGTGATCGTCCGCATGGCCGTGCGTCTGTGCGGGCGACGCTACGGGGTGCGCCGCGTGTTCTACACGCCGCACGCCTACTCCTTCCAGGCGCCGGAGTTCGGCGGCAGGAAGCGCTTCGTGTTCGTGGGATTGGAGCGGTGGATGAGCCGCCACGCCACCGCGCTCACGTTCAACGTGAGCGCGGGGGAGCGAGAGGCCGCGCTCGCCGAGCGGCTCGACGAGCCCGGCAAGTTCGAGGTGGTGTACAACGGCGTGGCCGACGCTCCGGTGCCGTCCCGCGCCGAGGCGCGTGCGCTGCTCGGCCTGGACAAGTTGGGCGTCCCGTCCGGGGCTCCCGTGGTGGGTGTGACCGCCCGACTGGTGGAGCAGAAGGATCCGTTGACGGCCGTCGCCGTGATGGCGAAGGTGGTCGCCTCCCGTCCGGACGCGCACCTGGTGATGGTGGGCGACGGCGATCTCGAGGATACCGTGCGTGAGGCCGTCGAGTCGGCGGGCATCGCCGGCCACGTGCATCTGCTCGGCTACCGCTCGGATGCGGAGCATGTGGTCTCCGCGTTCGACGTGTATCTGCTCACCTCCCTGTACGAGGGCATGCCGTATTCGCTGGTGGAGGCGCTGCGTGCCGGCGTGCCCATCGCCGCCACGGACACCACCGGCAACAGCGAGGTGGTGACGCCCGGCGTGAACGGCGCGTTGTTCCCCGTGGGGGATGCGGAGGCCGGAGCCAGGGCCGTGCTGGATCTGCTCGCGGACCCGCTGCCGTCCGAACAGGTGCGCGGCACGTATCTCAAACGGTTCACGTTGGACCGCATGCTGGATACGATCGCCGCGCGGTATGAGGGCGAGGTGCCGGCATGATCCTCATCAAGGTCTGGTACCGGTTCACCGGTCTCATGCTCAAGGCCCTGTACCGTGCAATCTACGGCCGTCATATGCGCTGGGGTCGGGGCTTCCACATGCGCAGGGGATTCCAGGCCACCGTGGAGAACGGCGGCGTGATTACGCTTGGCGACAACGTGTTCTTCAACAACGGGTGTGGGCTGCACGCCCGCAAGTCCATCACGATCGGTGATGAGACCATCTTCGGTGAGAACGTGCATGTGTACGACCACAACCACCGCTTCGCCGACCCGACGATCGCCATCAAGGACCAGGGGTATTCCGAGGCGCCGGTGACGATCGGCCGCCACTGCTGGATCGGCTCCAACGTGACCATCCTCAAGGGCGCACATATCGGGGACAACACGGTCATCGGCGCTGGTTGCGTGATCTCCGGCGACATTCCGGCCGATTCCGTGGTTCGTATGGACGCCGCGCTGTCCGTCACGCCGATTCGCCGCAAGGCGGCGGGTTCCAGTGGCGCGGCGGTTTCCGGCGAGGTGATTGGTACGTCCGTCGTGGCGTCCGATTCTATAGAATCCGTCGGTTTCGGCGGTGCTGAGTCCGGTCTTGCGTCCGATTCTATAGAATCGAACGTTCCCGGCGACGGTCCGGTGCGCGTGCTCGTGCTTGATACGGTGATGGACCGCGGCGGTGCGGAGACCATGATGATGAACTATCTGCGCCACATGGACCGCAGCAAGGTCACGTACGATTTCCTCGTCAACCGCGACTACCACGCCGCCTACGAGGACGAGATCGAACGTCTCGGCGGGCGTATCTACCGCATGTGCCCGATGTACCCCCAGTATTTCGGCCGGTACAAGAAGGAGTTCCGTGAATTCCTCAAGGCGCATCCGGAATACCGGATCATCCACTCGAACCTTGAGGAGCGCAGCTACTTCGGCCTGCGCGAGGCGTACAAGCTGGGTGTGCCGGTGCGCATCGCGCACGCGCACAACCGTCCGGTGGGCTTCGATGTGAAGTCCGTGTTCCGCGAATACTTCCGCCTGCGTCTGCCCAGGTATGTGACGCACATGTTCGCGTGCGGCGAGGAGGCGGGCGATTGGCTGTTCGGCGTGAAGAACCGTGGCCGCGTCATCCAGCAGCGCAATGCCATCGACACGTCCCTGTACCGTTTCGATCCGGCAGTGCGCGCCGAGGTGCGTGGGGAGTTCGGCGTGAAGGATTCCGCGTTCGTGCTCGGGCATGTCGGCAGGTTCTTCCCGCAGAAGAACCACGAGTTCCTCATCGATATCTTCGCCGCCCTGCACAAGATTCGTCCGGACAGCGAATTGTGGCTGGTGGGCGGCGGCGAGTTGAACGACGAGCTCAAGAACCGCATCCGTGCGAAGGCCGATGGGCTCGGCCTGCATGACGCGGTGCGCTTCCTCGGCGTGCGTTCCGATGTGAACCGCATCATGCAGGGCATGGATTCGTTCATCCTGCCGAGCCTGTTCGAAGGTCTGCCGTTCACGATGATCGAGGCGCAGGCCTCCGGTCTGCCGTGCACGATCTCCGACCGCGTGCCCAAGCAGTGCGACGTGACCGGCAACGTGCAGATCGTGCCGCTCGCCGCAAACCCGGACGAGTGGGCGAAGCGCGTGCTGGCGCAGGCCGCTGCGCCGAAGATCGCCGATCGTACGCAAGGACCGGAACTGGTGACGAAGGCCGGCTTCGACATCACGAAGAACGCGGCATGGTTGCAGGACTTCTATTTGGATGCGCTCGCGAAGGCTTCGGGAGGCGATACCGTGCGTGTGAAGGCGGGTGATGTCCGATGAACGGCACCGTTTCCGCCGCACGCGCGGCGAGGATGAGCCGCAAGGAGCGTCGCCAGCGTCGTCTCGCGATGGAGCTGCGCAACAAGAACGCGCTGCTCGCGCTCATCCTCCCGGTGATGATCGCCGCCAAGGTCATGGTGGCGTACCTGTTGCCGCCGAAGTACTTCTATGACAACAACCGCATGCTCGCCATGATGCTGGGCACCGCGGGCGACAACGCGTGGGGCGGCAGCTACGAGATCGCCGCGGACCTGTTCCGCAGTCTGAACTTTGCGGACCTGGAGACCATGGTGGACTGGTCCATCTGCCTGGGCATCATTTTCACCGCTCTGGTGGCGTTCATGATTCTGCGGGCCGAAGCGCCGGACCTGCTGCAGTCGCTGTTCATCCTGGCGACCGTGGGTCTGCTCAACATCTACATATTCACAATCGGCAAGGATATCATCCAGTTCGCGTTCTTCTTCGCCGTGTACGTGGTGCTGTTGCTCCCATTGGACAACGCGCTGGTGAAGGTGCTGCTGAGCGCCGGCATCCTGTATTACGAGAGCACGTTCTTCCGCGAGTACTACATCCTCATTGCCGCACTGATTCTCGCCGTGTACGTGATTCTAGAGTTCTTCCGCAGCCGTCGCCAACTGGGCGTGGGATCGGTGCTGCTCATCATCGTGCTGCTGTTCGCGGTGATCTACGCGATGATGATGACCGCTCAACGGATCATGCCGTCCGAGTATCAGCAGATCATGAATCTGCGTGCCGGATATGACACCGCATTCGGCGACAGCGCCGACTCCGCCACGTTGATTCTCAATCTGATTCCGGGAGACGGCCTTCCGCTGTTCATGGTGAATTATGTCATCAACGCGTTCCGCATGATGATTCCGGTGGAGCTGACGATGCGCGGCGCGTATTATCTGCCGTTCTTCGCCTTCCAGTGCATGGTGACCGCCTACATGGTGAACCTGCTGCGTCAGATTAACCGGATTGACGAGTCGACGTTGTTCCTTGCGGTGTGTGTGTTCCTTGGTTACATGCTGGGCTCGTTCATCTTCGAACCCGATTTCGGTTCCTGGACACGTCATGAGGCGGCCACGTTCCCGGTACTGCATCTGCTGGTGCTCAACCGTTATCAGAAAATTCCGCTCACCCAGAAGGAACGTGTGCTGATTGATGGAGGTGTGTGATGAACGTGAATAAATTGATTCGTTCCGATTGCTTCCGCTATGCGGCGCAATCGTCGTGGAGCACCATGGCGAAACAGCGTCTCATGCAGATGGGATTCCGCTACACCACCGTGCTGCGCAAGGCACAGGCCCATCGCGGTGGTCTCCTGCATTACTGGTACAGGCTGCGATTGCTGCGGATGTCGAAGCAGACCGGCTTCCAGATCGGCTATGGCGCCCGCATCGGTACCGGCCTGTTCATCGGTCATCGCGGCACCGTGATTGTCAACGGCGAGGCCCGTCTCGGCAGCAATGTGAACCTGAGTCCGGGTGTGGTCATCGGACAGGAGAACCGTGGCCGCCGTAAGGGAGTGCCGCAACTGGGCAACCGGGTGTGGGTCGGCTCCAACGCGGTCATCGTCGGCGGCATTCACATCGGCAACGATGTGCTGGTGGCGCCGAACGCTTATGTGAACTTCGACGTTCCCGACCACAGCATCGTCGTCGGCAATCCGGCTCGCGTGATTCACCGCGAGAACGCGACGGAAGGCTACTGCCATAATCAGGTGTCGGACCTTGTTCCCGACGAGGAGTACTCGGTGATGGATGGAGGTGCACGATGACTCATGTCGCATTCTTCTCCGGGGACATCACCCGTTCCGGCGGCACCGAGAACGTCTCCATCTTGATCGCCAATGCGTTGGCCGCGCAGGCCGATGCGGACATGCGGTATTCGTTCATCAGCCTGTTCGAGGAGACCGACGAGCCGTTCTTCGCCATCGATCCGCGGATCGCACGCTGTACGGTGTACTCGACCGTCACCCACGGCATCCAGCATTACTTCGATACGGTGAAGCGGTTGCACCAACTGGTCGCGGACCATCACGTGGACGTACTCATTGACATCGACGGCATCCTCGATATGTATTCGCTGCCGTTGAGGCGCCACACCGGTGTGAAGGTCGTCTCCTGGGAGCATTTCAACTATCTGCAGAATCCGGGTGTACCGTACCGCAAGCTCACCCGCAGGTGGGCCGCACGTAAGGCCGACGCCATCGTCACGCTAACTGAGGCCGATAAGCAGCTCTATGAGAGCAATGCGCACCCGAAGTGCCCGGTCATCGCCATCCCCAACCCGATGAGGACCGTCACCCCGGAACCGCGGTATGACGTGGAATCCCGTACCATCATCAGTTCAGGGCGTCTCACCTACCAAAAGGGCTTCGACATGCTGGTCGACGTGGCGGCCAAGGTGCTGCCGCAGCATCTTGACTGGCGGTGGCTCATCCTCGGCGAAGGCGAAGATCGCCCGATGCTGGAGGAGAAGATCGCTGCGGCAGGACTCGGCGGTCGGCTCGTTCTCAAGGGGCGCGTCGACAACATGGCCGATTACTACCGCAAGGCCGCCATGTTCGTCATGACCTCCCGCTTCGAAGGCCTGCCGATGGTGCTTCTCGAAGCCAAGGCGTACTGGTTGCCCATCGTGAGCTTCGACTGCATGACCGGCCCGGCGGAGATCGTGACCGACGGCGTGAACGGCGATCTGACGCCGGAAGGGGATATCGACGCCACGGCGAAGGCTGTGAACCGTCTTATCAACGATGCGGACAGGCGGGAACGCTACTCCGCCCACGCTCTCGACGACGCCGACAGGTTCAGCATGGACGAGATCCTCGACCAATGGCATGATCTGCTGTCCCGACTCGTCGCGGAAGGTAGGTGACCTATGGCGTCACACTCACAACGCAACTCCAGCATCGAGACGCTGCGCATCCTTGCCATGCTGATGATCGTCACCAGCCATTGCGTGATGTTCACGAACCTTGATGCGCTCGCACTGCCGTTCGGCGTGAACAAGGTGCTCATCGAGACGTTCCTGTACTCCGGTGGCAAGGTGGGCGTGGTCGCGTTCTTCGCCATCTCTGCATGGTACCTGTCCGAAGCCGGGGGAGTGAAGGCAGGACTGTGTCGCGTATGGATTCTGGAACGGGAGATGCTGTTCTGGTCGCTCGTGCTGCTCGCGGCGACGGTGGCGTTCGACCGGTCGCAGGCCGGTGTCCGATTGGCCACTTCCTCGCTGTTCCCCACCATCACCGGACTGTGGTGGTATCCGGCCGCCTACGCGGTGTTCCTGCTGTTCTTCCCGTTCCTGGTTGCCGGACTGCGCGCGTTGGATAAGACCGCGCACGGTGCGTTGGCCATCGTGATGTTCGTGCTGTTCACCGGCCTTGACATGGTCATGCCGCTGTCCGCCGTGGGACTGCCCGGCGGCAACTATCTGAGCTTCGTCTACATCTATGTGATTATCACGTACTACCGCTGGCATATGAGACCGATGCGGGACGTCACCGCATGGTGGATGCTCGGTGGAGGCTACGCGCTCATCGCCGCCGGAGCCGTTGGCGGCGGCGTCCTGTATGCGATGACGGGCCGTTTGCAGGTGCTGCAGGTGTATCTCGGCAAGGTGGAGTTCCGTTTGCCTGTGCTCGTGGTCGGGTTGGCGCTGTTCGTGCTGTTCGAACGGCACGAGTTCCATAACGCAGTGGTCAACACGATTGCGTCCTCCACGTTCGGCGTGTACCTCATCTCCGAATACCCGACGGTGCGCCAATGGCTTTGGCACAACCCGTTGTTTGACTTCGCCGCGCTCGCCGCAGACCATCCAATCGCGCTGATTCCCGCACTCGTCGGCGCGGGGTGCGTGGTGTTCCTCGCCTGCATGGTGCTGGATCAGGCGCGCGGGTTGCTGTTCCGCGTGACCGTGGACAGAAACAGGGGCAAATGGTTCGACAAGCTGACCGGCGCTATCGACGCACGATTCGCGAATCGCAAGGAGACCGTATGAACTGCCATGTGAGTGAGCAGCAGCCCTTGGTGTCCGTCATCGTGCCGGTATATGGCGTGGAACGGTATCTCGACCGGTGTGTGAGCAGCATCGTCGACCAGACATACCGCAATCTGGAGATTATCCTCGTCGACGACGGATCGCCGGATGGCTGCCCGCGGATGTGCGATGAGTGGGCGGCGAAGGATGTGCGTGTCACGGTGATTCATCAGACGAACGCCGGCGTGTCCGCCGCACGCAACCACGGCATCGACGAGGCGCACGGCGAATACCTGTATTTCGTGGACGCCGATGATTTCGTGGAACCGGATCTCGTCGAGACACTGGTCGCACGAGCCATCGCTGACGACGCACAGATCGTGTTCTGTGGGTACGAGACGAATACGCTGCAGCCGGACGGTTCTTTGACGAAGACCGACGAGACGCGTTCGTTCAATCTGACATTCGCGGAGAACACGGTTTTCGCGGCGGGATTCGCGGAACTCGCCGCGGAGCGTTACGCGTATCCCTCATGGAACAAACTGTTCCGCACGGATTTCGTGCGCACGGTCGGCGCACGGTTTCCCGTGGGTGTGGTGGCCGACGAGGATTCTTATTTCGATTTCCCCCTATACGCCGCCGTCGAACGGGTGAGCGTGGTGCCGGATCGGCTCTACCATTATGTGGTGCGTTCAGGAAGTGCCGCCGGACATTATCAGCCGGCCTTGTTCGACAGCCATAAAGCCGTATGGGAGTATGTCTCGCCGATTATCGCCCGATGGAACCCCCCGTTCGCCGTCGTGTTCGACAACCTGTTTCTGGGGGGGGGAGTGGGACTGTGCCTGAACTTCCTGTATGAGGATCATTCCCGCAGCGGCCGGTATCGGCGCGGGCAGGTGCGCGCCATCGCGGACGATGCCACGGTGAGGGACTTCGTGCGCAAAGTCAGACCCATCGGATCGCGCAACAAGCTGGCGGCGATGTGCCTGCGCGGCGGAACCGTGCCTTGCCGCTTCTACGGCTGGTCGATCGCCACACTGAAACGGCTTCGACGCCGATGATGGGGCGACATCGAAGCCGGTGGATGACGGGCGTCCATTCCCCGCGGGCCACCGGCTCTGCGAGATGCCGCGTTTAGCGGATGCGCCGATTCAGCGCGTAATAGGCGCGGGGCCAGTGGCTGAAGCAGAAGATGCGCGCCTTGCGCGCGAACGTCACCTTCGTGTCGCGATAGACGGGGCCGGCGGTCTTTCGTAGCCGTGCGGCGTACTCGCCGATCTGGGTTTTGGGACGGTGCGACCGCACCAGCGAGAACAGCACGTCATAATGCTTCTGCATGCGGTAGTAGGCCATACCCGCGGTATTGGCGCATCCCAGAGTACGAAGCTGCTTGACGATCATCTCGCCGATGGTGATGCGGTCGAAGGAATGTTGCGAGAATGTGCCGTTGGTGATGGATCCGGGGCGCATGCGGTACTGGTAGAGGGCCTTGCCCTCGACATGCACCCGATTGGCGAGATGGAAGGCGATGGCGTTGAAATAGAAGTCCTCGCTGTTGAGTCCGATGGGGAACCGGAGAGCATCGGACCGTTCCAGCAGCGTGACCCGGTACAGCTTGCCCCATGCGCAATCCAGAATGTTCCCGGTGCAGTGGAGGAACTCGTCCAAGGCCTGTTCGCCGGTGAGGGTGCGGGTCGGCGGCACCATCGGGGCGATGACGGTTCCGAGATCCTCTGTCTCCTTGTTGGCGCCGCAGGACACGATATCCGCGTCATGCGCGAGAGCATCGGACACCAGCGTCTCGATCATCTCCGGCGCGATGACATCGTCGCTGTCCACGAAGGAGACGTATGCGCCCCTCATCGCATCGATGCCGCTGTTGCGGGCCGCGGAGAGGCCGCCGTTGCGTTCGCGGTGAATCACACGGATGCGTGTGTCCTTCGTGGCCCACCGGTCGCACAGTTCGGGGCAGTGGTCGGGGGAGACGTCGTCGACGATGATGATGTCGAGATTCCGATATGTCTGATTGACGATGCTGGAAATGCACGCATCCAGATACCGTTCGACGTTGTATACGGGGACGATGATTGAAATCAAAGGGGACTGCGACATGGTTGGCTCCTTTTACCAGCGGGGTCATAACTGTTGCAGGTAACCATGGTCTTCGGGGGGATGGACGGGGATGGGGCGTGGTGGCTGTAGGGGGTGTCAGATATATTGAAGGACGGTCTTCGGCCGCACAAGCCCTGCCCCTGTTTCTCAAAGGACAAGACTCATATGGCTCTGATTGATACCGCGAAACGATACGGAATTCTAACCATCAATGATACCGCGAGTAACTACGGCAACCGTCTCCAGAACTACGCGTTGGAGACGTTGCTGTCCAGCTACGGCACGGCGACGACGATCCAGCATTATCTGGATGCGGCGGACGGTGGTTCTCTTGCGAAGATCAGTGCGCGCAGGAACCTGTCGGAAGTGAAGAAGGCGGTGCTGGGGCATGTGCCGAATCCCGCTAATCTGGAATACCGGCGGCGGTGGGAGGAACTCAGATTCACCGCGAAGTACATCGGCAAATCGCCGGTGACGATCTCGCAGGCCAAGGGGCTTTCCCCCAATGGAAGGGATCTCGACAAGATCGTACTCGGCTCCGATCAGGTGTGGAACGACCGTCACCTGTCCCAAGCGGATCTGAAGATTCGTCTGGGTATGTTCGCCCCGTCCGAACGGGTGATGTCGTATGCGGCCAGCTTCGGCGTCGATCATGTCAGGGAGGAGAACGAGGGCATCTTCCGTCTGGCATTGGAACGCATGTCGATGATTGGTGTGCGTGAATTCCGTGCGAAGGAACTGGTGGAGGAATTGTCCGGTAGGAAAGCCACCGTGGTGCTTGACCCGACGTTGATGGTTCCCGCCGAACAGTGGCGGACAATCACGCGCGGCTTCGTTCCCGAGGGTGAGCGCTATGTGCTCACATACTTCTTGGGGGGCATCTCCAAGGAGCGTGGCGCCGCCATCGAGGCGTTCGCCAAGGCGCACGGTTGCACGGTGCGCAGGATATTGGATCCGTCCGATCCCGAGACGTATATCGCCGGACCGCAGGATTTTGTCGAACTGTTCTCCAAGGCCGCGTATGTGTGTACCGACTCCTATCACGCCTGCTGCTTCTCGTTGCTGTTCGACAAGCCGTTCCGCGTATTCGCGCGCGAAGGTATCAAGCAGAACGACAAGATGAACTCGCGCATGGAGACGCTGTTCCGTCTGTTCGATCTCGATGCGTCCATCGAGAGCGGAGCGGATGTGACGATGCCGGAACTCGACTATGCGCGCATCAGCGCTGAACTGTACCGGCAGCGCACCATCTCCCGCACGTGGTTGGAGCAGGCGCTTCGCTGACAGCGGATGAGGTGCGTGCTTGTAACCAATAAGACATTTCAATTGGCAGAGACGGAGGAAACGACAATGGTCCGATATACGGATGAACGAAACGCGCAGATCCTGATTGCGCTCCTGAAGGAATACGGCATCCGCAAGGTGATTCTCTCGCCGGGAACCACCAATATCCCGATGTCCGGCAGCATCCAGAACGACCCGTATTTCGAGACGTATTCCGCCTATGATGAGCGTTCCGCGGCATATATGGCCTGCGGTCTTGCCAATGAATCGGGCGAACCTGTGGTGCTCTCATGCACTGGCGCCACCGCTTCCCGCAACTATATGCCGGGATTGACCGAAGCCTATTACCGAAAACTTCCGGTTCTGGCGGTTACCTCAATGAATTCTTCCCGAAACGTCGGCAACCTCACTGAGCAGACTCTGGATCGTTCTCAGATTCCGCATGACATCGCCAAGTATTCGGTGAATCTCGACCCTGTGAATAATGTTGCCGACGCTTCCTATGCAGAACTGCTGGTCAACCGTGCCCTTTCCGAATTGTCACGTAATGGTGGCGGTCCCGTTCATATCCAGTTGATCAGCAATTATGCAGCGACGTTCACCACTACCACACTTCCGTTGGTGCGCAGGATCATGCGGTACACCATGGAGAACGAGTGGCCACAATTGGATTCCAATAGCAGAATCGCGATTGTGATGGGAGCCGAGCGTGCCTATAGCAAACAGCAGGAGGCGGTGCTCGACGCTTTCGTGGAGCACCATAACGCCGTTGTCCTGACTAACAATGTGAGCGGTTACCGTGGGAAGCATGCTGTCCGTGGCGCGCTTGCCTGTCAGCAGCTTGTGGAAGGTAATCCGAAAGCGCAGGAACTGCTTCCGGATCTTATCATTCACTTGGGGGAACAAAGCAGTTCGTATGAGATCATGGGTTATCTGGATGGCAAACCGATTAAGGTATGGCGCGTATCCGATGATGGTGAATTCAGGAGACGATTCAAGCGGCTTGATGCGGTGTTCCAGTGCTCCAAGGAAACCTTCTTTGAGCATTATTCTCAGGGCGATAGCTTCTCGGATAATCCGTATGAGTTTTCGTGGAGACAATACGATGAGAGACTGCGTAAGACGATTCCGGACTTTCCTTTCTCGAATTTGTGGATTGGCAAGCAACTGTCCGGTAAGATACCATCGAATAGCGTCGTCCATTTCGGTATTCTGAACTCGGCACGGTCATGGAACAACTTCGAATTTGATTCTTCCGTCGAGACGGCTTGCAATGTCGGCGGTTTTGGTATCGATGGGGCATTATCCACACTCATCGGAGCAAACCTTGCTCGTCCCGATAAACTGCATTTCGTGGTACTGGGAGACCTCGCGTTCTTCTATGATATGAATTCGCTTGGCAATCGTTACGTGGGACGAAATGTCCGAGTTCTGCTCGTCAATAACAATGTCGGTGCGGAATTCAAGGTATCCACCCACATCGGCTCCCAGTTCGGCGAACAGACCGATGATTTCATCGCCGCAGGACGGCATAACATCGATCATTTCGAGGATCGTCTCACCCGAGGCAAGCCGGGACATGGTCCGTCGCCGGCGCAGGCGTGGGCCGAGTCGCTTGGATTCCGTTACCTGTCGGCCGGAAGCAAGGAGGAGTTCCTCGCCGTGAGCGACGAGTTCCTTGCCGAGGACGGCGACCGCCCGATTCTGTTCGAATGTTTCACCACGGCGGCGGACGAGGACGCCGCGCATGAGATGGTGCTGCATATCGACAATACGCGCACACTGAAGGGGGAGGCGAAGCAGGCGCTGAAGAAGGTGCTCCCCACGAACGCGTTGCGTCAGCTGAAGAAGGCCATCAAGTAGCCGATATGGGTGAGAAGAAACGATTGGCCGTGAACATGGCGGCCACGGCCATCGCCTTTGCGGTGCAGTTCGGCGTCAACTTCTTCCTGACACCGTACATTGTCAGCACGCTGGGGACGACCGCCTACGGGTTCGTGCCGTTGATCAACAACATCATCGGCTACACGACGATTCTTACCACCGCGCTGAACTCCATGGCGAGCCGGTACATCGCCTTGGCATACAACCGTGATGACATGGACAAGGCGAACATGTACTTCAAGTCGGTGTTCATCGCCAACTCGCTGCTCGCCGTCGTACTGGCCGTGCCGGGATTCCTGTTCTCCGCGTTCCCGCAGTGGATTATGAACGTGCCGGCGAACCTGCTGGACGATGTACGGTGGGCGTTCCTCTTCTCCATGCTGGGAGCGGAGATCTCGCTCGTGCTATCGGTGTTCGGCTGCGTCTACTATGTACGCAACCGGTTGGAGAAATCCTCCCTGAGGAACATCGAATCCAACCTGTTGCGCGCGGCGGTTCTGATCGGTCTGTTCGCGGCGCTCCAGCCGAAGATCTACTACATCACCGCCACGATGCTGATCGTCACCGTATACAATTGCGTGGCGAACATCCACTACACGAGGACGTTGACGCCGGAACTCGGCGTGCGCAAAGGTCGGTTCAGCGGCAAGGCGGTCAAGGAACTGCTGTCGTCCGGCGTGTGGAACTCCATCGACTCACTCAGCTATACGCTGCTCGTCACATTGAGCCTGTACCTGGCGAATCTATTCGTCGGTCCGCAGATCGGAGGCGAATATTCGCTGGCGAAGATGGTCCCCAGCGTGCTTGTGTCGTTGGGCAGCACCATGGTCGGTGTATTCGCGCCGCAGCTCATGCAGTACTATGCCAAGGACCGGCAGGAGGATTTTCACCGGTTCATGGCGTTCTCCCTCAAGACAACGGCGGCCATGTACACGTTGCCGGTCGGTTTCCTGATCGTCTTCGGTACGTCGTTCTTCGATTTGTGGGTTCCCGGCCAGAACGTGGGGTTCCTGCAATGGATGTCCGTGCTGACGCTGATCCCCACCCTGTTCTCCTGCGGCGGCATGGTGCTGAACAACGTGTTCATCGTCACGAGCAAGCTCAAAGTGCCTGCCTTGGCGTTCCTCGTGTGCGGCATGCTGAACATCGTCATCGTCATTCCGTTGCTCGCATGGACCGATGCGGGCATCTGGGCGATCATCCTCGTGCAGGCGATACTCGACACCCTCAAGAACTTCCTGTTCCTGCCGTGGTACGCGGCGAGATGCCTGGACTACGCGTTCCCGCGCATGTTCTGGACGTTGACCCGCAGCACGCTGTGCCTGATTCCCGTGGTGCTCATCTGCATGGTGTACGAGCAGATCTTCGCGGTGACGAGCTGGCTGGACTTCTTCATCGCGGCGGCGGTCTGCATGTCGGTCGCCTTGGCGGTGAATTGCCTCATCATGCTGAACAGGGAGGAACGCAAGCGGTTGCTCGGGTTCCTCCGCCGCAGGCGTGGGTGAAGTCGGCGGATTGGCTGCCCTCACCCACGCCTGACCGCGGCCTTCTCCAGATAGAAGTGTTCCATGGAACGTGCGACATCGACCATGTCGAATCCCGCCTCCCGCAGCTGTGCTGAATGGTCGGTGCGCGGCACGGACGCCAGAATGTCGCGCAGTTGGGTGGCCCACGCCTTTGCCCCGTCATCCAGATTCCTGAACGTGACAAGATCCACGGTATTCGCCGTGGCAGTCATATTGGTTGAGGCGAGGCAGGGGAGGCCGGAACACTGCGCCTCCTGCAGTACGACGGGGAATCCCTCATGCAGGGAGGGCAGTATGAAGGCGTCCATGGCCTGATAGTACGGTGCGACGTCCTTGTGGTTCCCTCCGAGCATCTTCACATGGTCGGTGAGGTGCCGTTCGGCGATGCGCTGCGTGACCTGATCGCATAGTATGCCATCGCCGACGACGACGAGTGCGGAATCGGGATTCATGTCATGATATTCGGCGAACACGTCGATGAGGAACAGGGGATTCTTCTCCTCTTTCAACCGGCCGCAATACCCGATGACCGTGGTGTTCCCGCCGATTCCCCATTCGGCACGAATCGAGTCGCGCGTCGCCGTGTCGAAGGCGAAGTGCTTGGTGTTAATGCCGTTCCTGATCCACGTGTAGGGCTTGCCTGGGAACATGAATTCCGCCGCCGTGTCAGAGCACGCGAAATAGTCGGTGACGTCGGCCCTGATCTCATGATTGGCGATTATCGTATGCAACCCGGCTTTCAACCGATGCAACGCTGATTGACCGGAAGTGAAATCAAGGCTGCCACCATTATGTGAATGCAGGATCCTCAACGGAATGCCGGCCTTTTGGGCCACAGCGAGCGGTGTGGCATAGGGAAAATTCGCGTGAACGTGCACACCGGCTATCTCCGGGTGGGAACGGTAGAATTCAAGCAAGGCCTTGTTCGCTCCGAATGGTTTCTCCGAGGCCGTGTACATCACCCGGTGAATGTGTCCTCCCATGGAGAGGATTTCGTCCTCGAACGCAAGAGGCGATGCCGCGTGGTTGGCGAGAAAATCGAATTGCACCTTCGACCGGTCGATGTTCCGGTAGAGGTTCATCATGAATGTTTCGATGCCGCCAAGACCGGACAGCATCCCCCATTGCAGGATTCGAACGGGTGCGGAGGTGGACATGAAAGAGCCTTTCACATGATTAATTGTTTATTTGTGGAAGAGCTTGCGCCTGATGCGACGATATTGGAATTTAAAATCGCCGATGAGGATAGTTCTCCGATGATTGGTGCGGTGTTTCCACTTGATGGTTTTGAAATTGTCTTTGGTCACGTTATTGACCGGAAGAACGGTGAACAGACCGGGCAGAATCTGGATTACCGCATCCCCCCCCCTCCTGCGAGCCAATGTGGGGTCGACGTCCATATGGCGACGTTGCAGATGCATGTACATGAGTTCGCGCGTCCTGAATTCACCAAGACGATAGTATGAGCGGCTGAGCACACCGTCTTTCCATGTGTAGACCGCGCGCATTGGACGCTCCGTCATGTAGGCATCCAACGTTGCATCGTAATGGGTCAGCTGGAATATGCTGCTGCGAGAGTCGGTGTTTGCGGACAAATCGCATTTGAAGATGGGAAGGCCGTTCTGGTCGAAGATACGATTCACGTTCGTCGGCAGATAGCTTTCGTCGAACGTGAATGCCCGATTCTCTGCGAGCACTTTGCGATAGATTAGTTCGCCATTCAGCGGCAGCATGAATGCCTTGTTGGCGTCGTCATCGTTCTTGTAGATGGAACAGTGTCCTTGCGCGAAGATTTTCTCGTACCGATCCAGCATATCGTCAGTGATGAAATCGCTGAGCTTGCCGAAGATCAGGTCACAGTCGCAATGCCCCCAGTGCGAGTATTCGGTCAGATAATCGGCGAAGAGCAGCCCGTATGCCGGTCGGTAGTCACAGAGCTTATAAGGCTTTTCCAAGCTGATGGGGAAGTCGAAGCATCGTCGTGCGCGTTCCTGCATATCCTTGAACGTCTCATAGTGGACATGCACGTTATCCGGGTAGTTGTAATCCGTGTGGTCGTCGGTGAAGATGAGCCAGTCATAGTCCGAGTTTTTGTCGCAACTGTCCAGAAAAAGCTGGAAATAGTTGGGGAACTTACCGTAGTAAGGAATGATGAATGCGCATTTATTCACTGGGGTCGTCCTTTTGGCAGTTGTATTGCGTAATGCTGATAAGATTGTTTAAGATGCGCCGTGCCGTTCGAAAGATTGAGGAGCGATTATGTCGAACCATGCTCCTGGATTCCGATCGATGGTTGCACGGAACAGTGTCTGACGTATTAGATCGATACCGATGCAAGCCGTATACAGACCGATGCTGATGAGTGTGATGATGGCGATTGGCATCGGCGTATCTGCGATGCGGTGGAGCGGAAACAGCTTCGTCCAAAGGAGGAACTCGGCTTCAGGTGTATCCGTGATCAGATAGATGGCGAATGTTCCTGAGGCCATACGGTCGATAATCGGCCAATGATGTGGCGTAAGCCGGTTGACGCCAAGGAAGATGACGAAGGACAGAACGATGACAGGAAGACTATGCCAATCCTGCATGGGCGTCCAAAGACGACCGGCTATGCGGACGTCCATGCGCAAGACGTATAGGAGGATGAGCAATGCCAGTGACAGCGCTCCTGCGACCAGCAGGACGCAGGAGCTGGGTCGTTGCGTCCTGCAGGCGTACCAGCGGATGTAGCAGGTGAGGGTGGCCAATGCCAGCAATCCCATGATGTCGGAGGAATCCTTCAAGGCCCAGCCGACATACGGCAGATACTGCACGAACCCGAAGAACACAGCCAGAAAGATGGCGAGTACGCCATGTTCGTGTGCCGGTAGCGCCTTCAGCACGGTAACGAGGAACGGCAGCGCGAGTATGAGCAGCACGTAGTCGCTGACGAACCACCATTCACCCGTAATCACGGGAAAGAGACGGGCGGCGAATGTCGTGGGCGAGAAGGTCCCCAGCATCGGGGCGCAGACGAGATAACACAGCACGCTGTAGAACAGAATCTCACGTTCCAGAATCCATACCCGGCGGCATGAACCCCTGAACGTGAGTTGACGGTCCGCGAGGAACCAGATGCTGATGATGAAGAATAGACAGACCGCCGTCTTGCCGACCAAGATGCCTGCGAATTCGAGAAAAACGCGACTTGGGACACTATCGATCATATCGAGGCCATCGCCGTTATGCACGATGGCATGATGGAACACGATGGCGAGCATCGCTAGCAGGCGCAGCAGCTCGAGGCTGGAGTTACGTCGTTTCGGCATAGGCGGTTCCGGCGCTCATCTTTCTGTCGTGTATTCCGGCGTGGAGACGTTGCGTCACCCTCGTTGCATCACCCTATCGGGGGCGGTCGGCCATTCTATAGGGGGTATTGGATAAGTATGCCGGTACTGTCCTGAAATTGATATGTCCCGATTCCCGTCCTACCCGCAATGAGGTGGGAAAGAACCGAGACACATCAAATAGACAGTTCCGCCGGTGGCGCCATATTGCGTCAGTTGATTGTGTAGTTGTCGTCGGTAATGATGTAGGTGGGGTCGTCTTCGCCGGCCTTGCCATTAAGAATGTCGCCGACATCACGGAATCCGATGCCGACCATCGTCGCGTCGGCCGGTGTCTGGAATGGGTAGGTGACTGTACTCGTAAGACCCGGCTGCAGCTGCGCGTTGCATTCCGGATTGCCTTCGACTTGGTAGAGACTTCTGATGGGGGTGTACTGCTGGCTCTTTGAGTTGAACGCGACTATCTCGTACGGGTAGCCGCATGTGATGTCGAGAGGACTGCTGGTGTTGTTCTTGACTTCGACCTTGACGACCCAATACTTCGTGTTCGTATCTGGGGACTTGGGCGCGTACTCGTGGTTGCTGCACCCATCGCCGCATGTATCGTAGCTGATGGTCGCCTGTTCGCTGGCCTCGAGTACCTTCATCTCGATGCCGCCGTTGACGGCGGGCTTGTTGAGTCCGGTGACACTGTTGGCGTCGTCGTCGGAGGATGTGCCGGAGTCGGTTCCCGTGTCATCGGAATCGTTCGGTCCCGGCATACCCATGTCCCTCAGTTCGTTGTACGCCTTCTGCTGCTCGTACTGCTTCTTCCACTTCTTTGCGGAGGCCTGTGCCGCCTGGATATCGGCATTGGACTGATTCACCATGAAACTGCTGCCCATGAAGAAACCGCTGATGAGCGCGAGTATTATCGCACCAATCATTGTGGCGAATGCCGACTTCTTCAAGGTTATGGTGTTGCGAGGGAGGATGGTCTGTAGGGGTGCGCTTTGATGTGGAGCCTGCGGATTTGGCTGCTGAGGCGTCTGCGATTCCGGGTGCAGCTGTTCGGGGTTCTGGGGCGGGGTCGTCCCGCTCCAGGTCGACGGTTCCGCGGCGCTCGCCGCCGGTGCGGCATATGCGTTCGACTGGCTGTCCGGTGCCGAAGGGCCGGGCTCGTCGTGTCGGACGGCGTCATCTGGTGTCGGCGGCATCTCGGGATTGCTCATCTTCTCTTTCTTTCTGTGGTGTCGCTGGCCGTATGCTGGTTCTTTCCAGCTGATGCCCAGTAATCTTCTCAGAAAAACAACGTAGGTGGTACCTGAATCCGTAGCGTGTCGCGGTGGAGAGCGTGGCGCGTACGTGCCCTGTCCGTTCATTTGCCTGTCATTTGCCTCGGGAAGGGTCCACAGTGGTGGTTGCCGCACTGGAATGGCCATTTTCCAACGAAAACCTCTTGTGTGTTCTTATGCTTTTCTTTTGCTTTTAAAAGCAAAAGAACGATGGACGTGCCTTTCGGGCCCGTACCGTGGCTGTGAAGGACGACAGGGTAGCCAACAGACACCGGGGGATGCCCGCAAGGGCATTCGCAACTGCGCCAACCTGAAACCCCACCGTCGGGCGTCAACGCCGAGAACACGTTGCCCGCAAGATTTGATGTGACCTGGTTTTGTGTCGTATGCCATTTATGTCAACTGGCTTGGACGTGCTACCAAAAACGAAAAAACTGGTAAAATGCTCTTACCAGTTGTGGAGGTGACGCCATGAACCCGATTATTGCGGAGAAGCTTCGGGGTTTCCGAATCGAGGACTATCAACCAATCACGCCGCGTGAATTGGATTTGGGCAGACCGTTGCCGCCCAAGGTGGGGAATCTGGTGAAGGTGATTGTCGGCATGCGACGGAGCGGCAAGAGCTATCGTCTGTTTCAGGAGATGGAGTCCCTGAATGCATCCGGAATCGGCTGGAACCGTATCTGCTACATCAATTTCGAAGACGACAGATTGGGCGACGTCACGCCGGCGGTCGGCGACGATGCGATTGAGACATTCATCGCAATGCATCCGGAGGCCTTGGATGAAGGACTGTACTTGTTCTTCGATGAACTGCAGGAGATGTGTGAATGGGGTGCATGGCTGCGGCGGATCGTTGACACCACCAAGGCCACGATCTACGTGACCGGCTCCTCGTCGAAGATGCTGTCGAAGGAGATCTCCACCGAGTTCCGTGGTCGTGCTCTGGACTTCGAACTGCTGCCGTTCTCCTTCCGCGAGTACCTGCATGCGAACGGACTCGTCGGGGAGGACCTGTTGGACCGGGATGAGACCGGGGGATACTCCACAAGAGAGCGGGTGATGTTGTCGACCGCCATGCGCGCGTACTTGGAAGAGGGCGGCTTCCCCGCGGTCCAGGGGCTGCCGGTCCCGCAGCGGGTGTCGCTGCTGCAGTCGTATGTGCAGCGTGTGGTCTCCCGTGATGTCGTGGAACGTCATGACATCACGCGGCCTCGAGTCGCATCGACGCTTGCAAGACGCGCGCTTGGCTGCAATGGCAAGACCTTGTCCATCCGCAGAATCGAAAACGATATGCGGTCGATTGGTCTGAACACCAGTAGGGAGATGCTAGGAGACCTGATGGAATATTTCGAAGACGCGTATCTGCTGTTCCGGGTGCGCGAATTCTCCATGTCGCTCAGGGAAAGATCCACTTCCATGCCGAAGGTCTATGCGGTCGATCCCGGATTGGCAGCGGCGACAAGCACCGCAAGTGTTCGGGATGACGGGCAACGGTTGGAGAATGCCGTATATCTCGAGCTGCGGCGCAGAACGGTGGGGTTCCGTCGAGACGGTATATCGTCATGCCGGACCAAGACGCATGGCTATGAAGTCGACTTCGTAGTGGGAGATGCCCTCGAAGAGGAGCAATACGAACCGATTCAGGTTACGGTCCGCATGGACGACGCCGCAACGGCGGAACGCGAGACGCGAGCTCTCTGGGAGCTCATGGAGGAACAGCAATTGGCCGAAGGAACCCTCATCGTGGGTGAAGGAGAGGAACGCGAGTATCGAAGGGGTGACGCCGTCATCAGACAGGTGCCTGCCTGGAAATGGTTCCTACGCCAGTAGAGCGTCATCGAATGGACCGTTTCGAACCTCAGTCAGCCATTCCGTCCGTCATGGAAGCTGCATGCGTATTCGGCCGTCCGTCCCGTTCCCTCGCCGTCGCCCACACGAACAACGCGAACGCGGGGAACGCGTACGCCTCGAACTGCACGTACAGGTAGGCGAGCAGCAGCAGCCAGCACACGGTCCGCCGGCTCCACGCGCGATTCCGCGTCATATGCCACAGCAGCAGCGCAAGCGCCGCAACGAACGCGACCAGGCCGAACTCGGTGACGAACGAGACGTACGCGTTCATCGTGAACGCGTTGCCCGCCAGATTGCCGGTCGGACCCAACGGATTGCGCAACTCGCCGATCTCCGCCGTCATCACGCCGCCATGCGCCGCGTACCAGGCCAAGGCGTCCGCATACCTACGGCGCATCGCCTCCGCCACGCTCCCCGCGCCGAAACCGAACAACAGATGCGGCACGTCATGCAATCCCGCATCCAACGGCGCCACCGAACGGAACAATCGGGCGGACATCGAGGCGTCGCCCGCGAACAGGCCATCCGCAGCCAACGCACGCAGCCGCGGCTGCGTGACGAACACCGCCGCACCGGACGTACACGCGACCGCCGCCGCACCGAACGTCGCGCACCGCAATCGCATGTCACGCCACACGCGTCCCCACGGCACATCCGCCGCCACCCACAGCACGCACGCCACGGCCGTATCCAACACGATGCGCACGCCGGAACCCATCAGCACCGAACCACCCGCGAACACCGCGATCAGCGACGGCAGACGCCTGTCGCGCGAAAGCCAATACACCGGCAGCAGCACGCCGAACAAGTGCATACCTATATAACTGGGCTCCGCGAACAGGAACTGTGGACGCGTCACGAAGTACTGGCGCAGGAACACGCCCGACAGCCGGTTGCGCGCACCGGACAGGACGGACGTCGCCTCGGCGACCGTTTTGCCCGCCAATCCGGATGACCAGCCTCCCAACGTCTCGGACAACGCAGTCAGATGTGCGGGTTCAACGGCCCACGTGAACACGCCGAACAGGAACGCCGCCGCATACGCGGCCACCAACACCGTCACCGCCATACGCATGGGCAGCCGCTTCACCGACCACGCGATACCGAACGAGGCGAGTGTGGCGAACGCGAACCCCACGGCCATGAGCGTGCGTGGCGCGTACGTCGCGTCGAGACCCACCGTCACCCAGCCGAACACGCTCACCGCGCACAGTGCGGCCAGCAGCGCAAGCGTATGCGGGAACATCGGGGATCCGGACAGGGAGACAGTGGAGATTGTGGAGCCTGCAGAGGCCGTATCCGTGCGTGGATGCATCGGACGCGTCAGACGCAGGAACAGCGCCGGCAGCCGCCGTGCGTTGCACAACGCGTACAACGCGAAGAACACGGGCGAGATGGGGGAGTAGTACGGCATCTGCACGCCAAACACCGTGCCGTCCACCGGCAACGTGATGAGCGCCGCGTAGAACAGCAGGTCCGTCGGGTCGTGCGGCGCGTGCGCGTTCTTACGGTCCGGCGACGTCATACGGAACCGTCCGGACCCACGTTGCGCGCGTGCGATGCTCATGCCGCGGCGGCTCCGGCCAGCGCGTCCGCGACGACCGCGACGCGCGCGGCGATCTCGTCCGCCACCTGCGCGTACACCTCGTCGGATTGCCGGTGCGGGTCTTGGATGTCCTGCGTGCGGGGGAGCAGCGGACGTTTGAACGGCGCGGCCAGCAGCATCGCCCGCAGGCGGTCGTCGGGGGAGGCGACGTCCTCGAGGTCGCCGTCCCTTACGCATGCGGCGCACAGGTTCGCGAAATCGTCCAGCAGGAACGTCCGTCGGGCCACGGCCGGCGCATATCCCAGCAGCTCGTCCGCCTGGTCCCTGGTGAACACCAGCGTCAGATCCGCGTCCAACGCCAACGCGGGGGAGAACGGCGTGGAACGGTGCACGGTGCCGTCGACGTCGCGCGCGGCGAGCAGCCGCACATACCGCTCATCCATCGGATACCCGTCCAATCGCAGCAGACCGCAGCTGGAGACGGTCACGGCCGAAGCCGCGACGCCGCGCGCGTGCAGCGCGTCACGCAGCAGATACTCGGCCAACGCGGAACGGCATACATTGCCGTGGCAGACGAACAGAACGCGCATATGGAACCCTCAACCTTTCTGCAGGCGATGATATGGCGATGATACGGCGATGATACGGAAAGGGGACCCCGCGCGGGCGGGATCCCCGAATCGGTGCGTCGCGTCACATCACGTCATGACGTGACGCCAGGCGTCTCAGCGATGGCGGCCCTTGGCACGCACCGCGAACAGGGCGATGCCGGCGGCGGCCAGCAGGGCCACGGCGATCATGTACGGCATCAGCGCGGCGCCGGTCTTGGCGATCTTCGCGCCGGTGGTCGCGTCGGAGCCGTCGCCGGTGGCCGGGATACGGTAGTCCAGATAGTCGGAGCCGTCGGCGGTCACGACGTACTTGTCAGCGAGACCCTGCACTTCGGAGGCGTCCACCTTGTCCTTAGTGAGGAACACCTGCAGCTTGACGGTGCCGGCGGTCTCGCGCGCGGCCTTGGTGAGCGTCAGACCGAGGTTGAAGTCGCCCTTGTCGGTATGGCCCACGTACTTGACGGTGTTGATGTTGGCGGCGAACTTGACGTCGGAGACCTGCTCCTTGTCGTAGCCGGCGTACACGTAGGTGTAGTCGTGGGCCACGGCCTCGTCGGCGTCGATCGGCACGGTGAGCACGCCGGTGGTCGGGTTGTAGCGCACGCCGCTGGTGACGATGGTCGGCGCGTAGGTGGCGTCGGCCGCCAGCGCGGCGTCGGCGGCGAAACCGAATCCGAGCACGGCGGCGATGGCGGCCAAAGCGGCCATGAACTGCTTCTTCATCTCTTACCTCCTGCAGAGCGGTTGGTCGGTGCAGGACATGAGCGCGTCGCGCGGGCGCGTCCGATGCCGGCCTCTTCTCGTCCTGCGGCAGGCCCTTACTCTACACCCTCGATGGAGATACCCCCGATGTTGTGCGTTCGTCTGTCTCCGCGCGTGCGCGGCGGTATCGGCGTGCCGCTCGAGTGCACCGGCATGCGGCCGATTGTGTCACAATCGCGGGAATCGTTGGAATCTCGTGGATGACGGGGGTTGCCGAGGGGGATTCGGGGTGATGTCATGACGTCGGCGGGGACGCTTTGCGCCTGCGCGTGTCGTAAGCGCTCACGACATGTCGGTCTGCGCGGTCCGCCCGCTTTGTGTGTTCTGCCCGCTCTGCGTGTTCTGCCCGCCCTGACCCGGCTGCGTGGACTGGCTTCCCTGGTTACCCGGGCCGCCCTGCCCGCCATCACCGGTGGACGGCGTGGAGGGCTGCGCGGTCTGCCCGCCGTTCTGCCCGTGTTGACCGTTCTGGCTGTTTTGTCCGTTCTGTCCGTTTCCGGCCGTGCCGCCGGTCGAGCCGGTGCCGCGCCGGTACGTGCCGTACGAGCCGGACGACGAGCCGGATCCGTTCGAGCCGGTGCCTCGGCTGGACAGGGAGGACGTGTATTCGTCCATCGACTCGTGCACCGCGCCGGATGCCGTGGACAGCGATTCGATGGCTCCCTTGAGGTCCTCCAGCGAGGCTCCGGTGCCGCCCGTCAGGGCGTTCGCCGCGTCGATGGCCTCCTGCAGCGTCTGCCGCGTGGAATCGTCCGCCACCTGGCCGGCGCTTTCGTCGAGCAGCGTCTGCGCGTCCGTCACGGCCGTGGCCAGTTCGGAGCGTGCGGCTTCGGTGTCCGCCTTGGTCTTCGCGTCGCGGCTGTCCGTCACGGCCTTGACCGCCTTGTCCACCGCGGCGGCCTGCGCGTTCAGCGTGTCCGTGAGCGTGCCGTTGCGTGTGACGCGCGCATTGAGCTCGTTGAGCGACAGGTCCGCGCCGCACGACTGCGGCGCGCCGGCCCGGCGGGCCTGCGCCACCGTGGTCTTGAGGTCGCTGAGCGTCTTCGCGTCCGCCACGTCGGAGGTGGCGAGCGTGCCGTCCTTGTCCGCCTTGTCGAGTGCCGCCTTGAGCGTGGCGTCCGCCTTGCGGGCCGACTGCGCCGCCTCGCGGCAGCTGGTGAGCGCGTTGTCGAACGTGACCTGGTTCTGATGCCGGACGACGAGCGCCGTGCCCGCGGCGATCGCGGCGACCGCCAATGCGGCCGCCACGCCGATGATGATTGGCTTGCGTCCGATGGCACGTGTGCGGCCTTTCGACGTCGTGCGGGGCTCGCGTCCGTCGTCCGTCCTGTGCGACGGCTCCTTGGCGTCCGTTCCGTCCGATGCGGATCCGCCGGTACCGGCCATGCCCACGACGGTCGGCGCGTCCGATGCCGCCCCGGCCTTCGCCGGACCGGCGGCCGGGCCACCGCCGACGCCCGGCCCGAGTGCAAGCGTCTCCTCCTCGGTGAGGTCGGCCACGTCGGCCAGCTCGTCCTCCACGGAATCCCGTCCTGCGGAACCCGCGGCCGCGGAGATATGGTCCGACGACCCGATGATCGGCGGGATGACGCGCGTGCCCGCCGCCTCGTCCGCGCGGGCCTCCGCCGCGTCGGTGAACAACGGCAGCACCATGGTCTGCGATCCGGCGTCCGTGGGAGGCGTCGGCACCGGTGCGGTTCCCGCGCCTGCTCCTGCGACGGCGCCGTGCGACGAAGCGTTGACGTCCGGCGCGCCTGACGTGGGCGCGTGCGCGTCCCCGAGCCTCGGGAACGTGAGCTCCGGGATGTCCCAATCGGTGTCCTGTCCGGCGTTGAGCAGCGACGAGACGTGTCCGTCCGTCCGCGTGTCCCGTCCGCGCGGATCCCTTCCGTCCGATGCGGCGTCAGGCTTGGTATGTGGTTCGATGTTCGATTCAGCCATGCGTGATCCGACCCCTCTGCGATGTTGCCCCTCGAAAACCACAGACCATCATAGTGTCGGCGTCGCCGTGCGGAAAGCGGCATGATACGGAAAACGGCCGCCGATCCCCGGCGGCCGTCACGGCTCATCGCTGTTCGTGCAGGGCTCACTCCTGCGACTGGGCGGCCTGCGCCTGCGCGGCCTTCACATCCAGCTTCTTCGCCTGGCCGATGAGGTCGTCCAGGTCCTCGGCGCGCAGCGCGCCCGCCTGCTGGAACACCACCTGGCCGGACTTGACGATCATCAGCGTGGGCACGGCCTGGATGCCGGCGGCCGCCGCCAGATCCTGGTTCTGATCGATGTCGACCTTCGCGAACACGATGCCCTGGTTGTCCGGCTGCTCGCTCGCCGCCTCGTAGATCGGGCCGAACGCGCGGCACGGGCCGCACCAGGTGGCCCAGAAATCGACGAACACGAGCTCGTTGTCGGTGATGGTCTTCTCGAACTCGGCCGAGGTGATGGTGGTGGTTGCCATGGGGAGTCCCTTCCTTGACGCTGATGGGCGAAACTGCTGAGGTCCAGCAAACCAGCATGGGCGAACAAAGGCAAGGGGTTGGGCCCACGGCTGATTCGGATGCGTGGGACGCCCGTTGCGCCGTCAGGAACGCGCGCGATAATGGGACGCATGCCAGTGATGAATGATGAGGTGCCCGACGAGGGCGACTTCGACGCCGGCCGTCGGCGCGGTGAATTCGACCATGTGACCCCGGAGGACTTCATCCGCGGCTCCGGCCACGGCAATCCCCCCGGATGGCTCGACCCCGCGGACATCAACCGCGCGCGCAGCCAGATGCCCATCGCCTATGTGGAGATCGTCCCCGTGCGCACTGACGAATTCGGACGTGTCAACCAGATCGGATCCCTGCTGCGCGTCACCGAGGACGGGTCCGTGGAACGCGCCCTCATCTCCGGACGCGTGCTGTTCCACGAGACGCTGCGCGAGGCCATCGCCCGCAACGTGGCCAAGGACCTGGGTGACATCGCCCTGCCCATCCTGCCCCTCAACCTCCAGCCCTTCACCGTGGCCGAATTCTTCCCCACGCCCGGGCTGAGCGAATACTACGACCCGCGCCAGCACGCCATCGCGCTGTGCTACGTGGTGCCCATCGCCGGCGACTGCCGTCCCCAGGACGAGACGCTCGACGTGGAATGGGTGGACCCCCACTCCGACGTGCTCGACACGTTCCTCGCCCAAATGGGCAACGGGCACGACCGCATCGTCCGCAAAGCATTGGAATGGATCGCGATATGACCTTCGACATTCACAACCGCATCCTGCGCAAGGGCGCAGGCACCCCGCTCATCCTCGTCAACGCCTATCCGGTGGACGGACGCATGTGGGAGGAGTGCGCCGGACACATCATGGCGCTCGCCGACGAGGCCGGCCTGCCGCCATTCCCCATCTGGGCCCCGGACATGCCGGGCTCCGGCCTCTCGCCCGCACCGGGCGACGAAGCCTCCGGCCGTCGCGCCGCCAACGGCTCCTACCCGGACGCGCTGGACCGCATGGCCGAATCGTACGTGGCCCTGCTCCACGCCGCCGGACACGAGAAGGCCGTGTGGGTGTGCCTGTCCATGGGCGGCTACCTCGTGACCGACCTGTATCGCCTGCATCCGGAGGCCGTGGCCGGTGTGGCCCTGTGCGACACCATGGCCGCATCCGACGGCGTGGGCGGCGAAGCCCGCCTCGCCACCTCCGACGCCTGCGAATCCACGGACAGCGTCGAGCCCGTCATGCACTTCGCCAAGCCCTCGGAAGGCGACTCCACCGTGAAGCGCAGCCCCACGTTCATCGCGAAGATGACCCGGTGGATCAATGACCAGAACCCCGCCGGCCTCGCCTGGCGCCAGCGCATGACCTACGGGCGCCCCGAACTGGCCGGCGTGCCCGAGACCATGCGCGTGCCCGTGGCCGTGGTCTCCGGCGAGCTCGACCCCACCAGCAACCCCACGGTGATGAAGCCGCTCGCCGAACGCATCCCCGGCGCGGCGTTCACCGCCATCCCGGACTGCGGCCACTTCAGCGCCGTGGAACACCCCGACGTGGTGGCCCGCGCCCTGGTGGACCTCGTCAGGCGCGTCTGACCGGTGCCCCGCGCCGGCCCGGCCGGCGTGGGGGCGTGCCGTCTGCGCGGGGCGTGCGTGAACGGTGCGCGAATAGTGCGCGAACAATGCGCGAACAATGTAGGGAAGAGAAGACATGACCATTTCGTTCAATCCGCTGGCGCTCACGCAGACGCTGCCGTTCCTGCCGCTCGCACAGGGCGACATCGACTACCAGACCGAACGCCGCACGGAACCGGGCGTCATCGCGGACACGCTCGCCGAACCCGCCACCAAGGTGATCCTCACCCGCGGTGGCAAGATCGCCGTGCCGCGCGGCCAGGGCGAACTCGTCGACTACCAGAACGTCAAACTGCGCCTCGCCACCCTGCCGGGCGCCTACGTGGCCGGCGAACTCGCCGCCCACCCCGAGGTCGTCCCCATGTTCCTCGGCAGCTACGGCGGACGCCGCGACGAACACGTCGTGGCCGTCGACGTCACCCGCATCACGCGCATCGGCGACACCGACGAACAGGGCGCCGACGCCGCCTTTGACGAACCCGAGGACGGCACCGACGGCGGCGTCCTCACCTCCGCGGCCGGCACCGGCCGCGGCGCCGCACGCAGGGGAGGCCTGCTCGAACAGTCGATCGACCGGTTCGACTGGGTGGACCTGCGCGGCTTCGCGCCCCACGCCAGCGCACGCGAGGCCGGACAGGCCACCACCGCCATCTCCCTGAGTATCTGGCACACCCGCCAACGGCACTGCCCCACCTGCGGCGCGCCCGTCGAGACCGCCAACGGCGGCTGGGCGCAGCGCTGCACCAACCCGGCCGACGGCCGCCGCCTCCTGTTCCCCCGAGTGGAGCCCGCCGTCATCACCATCATCGTGGACTCCGCCGGCCGCGCCCTCATGCAGCACAACAACGCGTGGAAGAACCCCACGCTGTACTCCGTGTCCGCGGGATTCGTCGAGGCCGGCGAGAACCTCGAGCACGCCGCCCGGCGCGAGGCCAAGGAGGAGGTCGGCATCGAACTCGGCGAGGTGCGCTACCTCGGCTCCCAGCCGTGGCCGTTCCCCGCCTCACTCATGGTGGCGTTCAAGGCCCATGCGCTCACCACCGACGTGCACGTCGACGGCGTGGAGACCCGTGAGGCCGTGTGGGTGAGCCCCGAGGAATACACGCAGGCGCTCATCTCCGGGCGCATGGCCGCTCCGGGCAGGGCCACCATCGCCCGGTACATGATCGAGGAGTGGCTCGGGCACGACCTGCCGTGACGTGCGGGTCGAAAGGCTTGGATTGACGTGACGACACGCCCGGCCGTACGCCCGGCGTGTCGTCAGGGGCGTCGGCGGCGAAAGTGACGAAAAGACATATATCGATTCGTGATATTGGTCACAGGACATGCCGTTTTCGGGAAATGCACTGGAATCATGCGGATTCACGTAACCGGCTATGGGGGGTAGGTGCTGTACAGTGGCGTCCAGTTCGTTACCGGAGCAGTAGTCACCACAGGGGTGACGGCAGTAGAGCTAAGGAACAGAAATGACTGACGGACAGGGACAGCAGCCGCAGCGGCCCGCGATGCGGCCGGAATACGGCGCCATGCGTGAGGATTTCGAAGCCACGCAGACCATGGCGCCCCTCGGCATGGGGGAGACCGGGCCCTCGGCGCAGGTGCGCGTGCCCGGCGCGGAGGCCGGCGCCAATGGATTGGCCGGACTCGTCGGAGCCACCGACGCCGCGGGAACGACCGCGAAGGGTGGCTTCACCACCGCCGCCAAGATCACGGCCGAACCGACGTTCACCGCCTCGCCCGCGGACGGGTTCACCCCGGTCGCCGGCGCGCACACCGGCATGACCGGCGGCCACACCGCGGCCAAGGGCCGCTCCCGCAAGGGCCTCATCATCACGCTGATTGTGGCGGGCGTGCTGCTCGTCGCGCTCATCGGCGCGTTCTTCGGCGCTCGCTGGTACTACGCGGACCGCGTGGCCCCCGGCGTGCGCTTCGGCTCCGTGACCATGGCCGGCCAGACCCGCGACGAAGCCAAGGCCAGCGTCAAGCAGGCCATCAAGGACACCGCCATCACCGTCAAGGACTCCACCAGCGGCCAGAAGACCACCGCCTCGCTCGAACAGCTCGGCGTGAGCATCGACGTCGACAAGACCGTCGACGCCCTCATGAACGCGAAATCGTCCTCCAACCTTCTCGAGGACGTCTCCCGCGTCAACCCGCTGAGCCACGCCGACGTCGCGCTCGCCGCCACCACCGACGACGCCGCGCTCGCCGACTACCTCTCCGAACAGCTCATCGCGGAGAACGAGCGCGCCGTGCCCGCCTCCATCGCCTACAACGCCGAGACCAAGGCGTTCGAAGCGTCCGAAGGCACCGCAGGCAAGACGCCCGACGCCACCAAGGCCGTCGCCGCCGTCAAGCAGGCCGTCGCCCAGCCGGGCGCCGCCGCCACGGTGACCATCGCCGACAAGACCGTCGACGCGCCCATCTCCCTCGAGACGGCCCAGCAGACCGCCGATCAGGCCAACGCGCGACTCAACAACAAGATCGTCCTCACCAACGGCGACGCCAAGCAGGTCGAGTTGCCCGTCGACGAGGTGGCCAAGTGGATCAAGGCCGAAAGCGAACCCGCCAAGGGCACCATCACCCTCGGCTACGACGCGGACGCCATCAGGCAGTACCTGTCCCAGCAGCTGCCCGGCCAGCTCAACCAGGAGATGGTCTCCCAGACCGACATCGTCGACAACAACGGCACCGTCATCATCGCCGCCGAGACCAAGGGCGTCAACGGCGTGACCATCAAGGACACCGACAAGGCCGCCGACGCCGTGCTCGCCGCCCTCCAGAAGGGCGAGGGCGCCACCGTGCAGGTCGACGCCGACGTCACCAAGTTCGACACCAAGCAGAAGGTCAGCGAATGGCGTCTCGTGGTGGACAAGAGCGCGCAGAACGTCACCGTCTACCAGAACGGCAACGTGGTGAAGACCTTCAACGTGTGCACCGGAAAGGCCAGCACCCAGACCGACAACGGCACCTTCTACGTCTATCTGAAGTACAAGACGCAGACCATGCGCGGCGAGGACTACGTCACGCCGAACGTGCGCTGGGTCACCTACTTCAACGGCGGCGAGGGCTTCCACTCCGCCCCGTGGAACTACAGCGCCATCGCCAGGGGCGATCCGGTGAACCACGGCTCCCACGGCTGCGTGAACATGTACGACGATGACGCCAACTGGATCTACACCAACATCCCGGACGGCGCCGTGGTGCAGGTCGTCGGCTCCCAGCCGACCAGCGCCGTGCGCTGACGTCCGTTCCGTCACCGCCTGCGAGGCGTGCGCCTCCGTCCGATTCAGGCCCCCGACGCGTCCGACGCGTCGGGGGCCTCGTCGTGCCGTAGGGTGTTCCGGCGACGTTCCGCGATGCGACGTCCGATTCATCCCGTGGGCGGAGGACGTGTCCGGCGAGGGTTGGTACTCTTGGTGCCATGAGTGATGAATTCGATGACAAGCCGCTGAACCTCGACGTGCCCGAACACCTCGAATACTCGCAGGACCACGTCTGGGTGGACACCACGCTCGACCCGGCCGTGCTGGGCATCACCGACTACGCCGCGGAGAAGCTCGGCGAACTCGTCTACGTGGACCTCCCCGAGCCCGGCACCCGCGTGGAGGCGGGCGACGAAGTGCTCGAACTGGAATCCTCCAAGGCCGTGGAGCCGCTGATCGCCCCCGTGGCCGGCACCATCCGCTACGTGAACCAAGCGGTCGCCGACGATCCGAGCGTCGTGAACTCCGACCCCTACGGCGAAGGCTGGATCCTCAAGATCGAGCTCGACGACGATGAGCCCGATCTGCTGAGCGCCGAGGAATACGCGAAGGTCGTCCGATGACCGACCGCAGGGAACCGGACGACGCCGCGGTGCGGGGCCCCGACGCCACGGCCGGCGCGGCGGACGACATGCCCACCGTGCCGATTCCGGCGCGCCACGCCGTCACCACGTTCGACGCGGCCTCCCGTCGCGAACGCTTCGAGGTGCAGCCGCCCCTCGAGCGTCTCATGCGACGCGTGGTGACGCGCACGTTCAACACGTGGGTGCGCCTCGCCACGCGCGGCGCCAGGAAACTCGACTGGTTCCCCCGCGTCGACCCTTACGTGGGGTACGGCACCAACGACTACTCCCGTCTCATCTGCCGCACCGTCTACGCGCCCGAGCACAGCATGTACGGCGCGGCCATGCGCGGCATCCGCGGCATGCTCGCCATCCCCTCGCCCCACACGCAGGTGAAGATCCGCATCGACGGCGTGCCGCTGGAGACCGTCCAAGTGGGCGCCTCCGAACGGTACGACGCCGTGGACGCGCATCCGGACATGGACAGCGAATACGCGATCTCCGACACCTCCGGCTACCTCGACCTCGTGGCCGAACACCGGCTCGAATCCGGCGTGCACAACGTGTCCTACCGGGTGAACGGACGCAAGCCGGTGCGTGCGAAGCTGTTCACCATCCCCAAGGACGCGAAGGTCGGCGTCATCTCCGACGTGGACGACACCATCATGATCACCCAGGCGCCCGTCCTGTGGAAGGCCGCCTGGAACCTGCTGTTCCTCAACCCGGACAAGAAGGCGTCTGTGCCCGGCATGAGCGTGCTGTTCACCAAGCTCGCCGACCTGTACCCGGACGCGCCGTTCTTCTACCTGTCCACCTCACCGTGGAACGTCGAAGGCTCCATTCGCCACTTCATCGAGAACCACGGGTTCCCGGAGGGGCCGCTGCTCCTGCGCGACCTCGACCCGCGACCGAAGACGTTCATCCCCTCCGGCCCGCAGCACAAGCTCGAGTTCGCCGAACAGCTCATGGCCGACTTCCCGGACATGAAGTTCATCCTGGTGGGCGACGACGGCCAACGCGACCCCACCACGTACGCCACGATCGCCCGGCGCTACCCGGGACGCGTGCTCGCCATCGCCATCCGCCAGCTCACCCCGCGCGAGGCCGGACCGATCGTCATGCCCTCCGGCATGACGCCCACGCAGCCCACGCCCGTGACCGACGTGCCGGTGTTCACCGGGCCCACCGGTGCGAACCTCATGAAGACGATGCTCCCGTACCTCAAGGCGCACCGCGGATAGCGGGGCCGACGGCCACGCCGCCCGGAACGGCGGTCGTGACCCGTTCCGGCGTGTGCCGGCCTGTTCCGGCGCGTCGCGGCTCCATGCGGTACCGCGGTGTACCCCAAGGTGCGCAAACGATTGCGGTCGGCTTATAATCGCCGTTATGACTGATGAGAAGAGCATGACGGGCAACGGCGCCGACGCCATCGGAACGGCCGAATCGAACGGAACCGGCGAAACCAACGGGACGACCGGAACCAACGAGACCAACGAAACCGGAGGAACGCCCGCATCGGACGGCATCGCGCACATGCCGCAGGCGGTGCGCGAACTCGCCGAAGCCGCCCGCGAATCGGCCGAACGCCACGAACAGACGCAACGGGAAAGCGACGACGTCGACCTGACCCTGCCGCCGCTGGTGCCGCAGGCACTGCGCGAACCCACGCGGCGCGAACACCACGGCGACGTGTTCATGGACCCCTACGAATGGCTGCGCGACAAGGAGTCGCCGCGCGTACGCGCCTACATCGACGCGCAGAACGAACTGTGCGCATCACGCAACGCGCACCTCGAACACCTGCGCGACACCCTGTTCGACGAACTCAAGGCACACGTCCAGGAGACCGACATGTCCGTGCCCGTGCGCATGGACGACTACTGGTACTTCGCGCGCACGCGCGAAGGACGCCAATACGCGGTGCAGTGCCGCGTGCCCGTGCGCGGCGTCGACGACTGGGATCCGCCGAAGGTCGACCCGGCCGCCGAACCCGGCTCCCTGCCCGGCGAACAAGTGGTGTTCGACATGAACAAGGAGGCGGAAGGCCACGACTTCTTCCGCCTCGGCGGCATGGACCTGAGCCGCGACGGCCGATGGATGCTGTACGGCGTCGACACCGACGGCGACGAACGCTACGACTACCGGATCCGCGACCTGGACGCGATGACGCGAGTCGGCGGCGACGGCCAGCCAGCCGGTCCGCTCGTGTCCGACGCGTCCGCCGACCTGCCGGAACGCTTCGACGGTGTCGGCTCCGCATGCCTCACCCCCGACGGACGCTACGTGTTCTGGGTGGAGGTCGACGACGCCTGGCGTCCCTGCGCCGTCTGGCGGCACAAGGTCGGCACGCCCGTCGAGGACGACGCGTGCGTGTACCGGGAGGCCGACGAACGCTTCTGGCTGGGCGTGGGCCTCAGCTTCGACGAACGCAACATCGTCATCGGCACCGGATCCAAGACCACCACCGAAGTGCTCATGCTGTCCGCCGACGACCCCGAAGGCGAATTCCGCGCGTTCATCCCCCGCAAGGACGGCGTCGAATACGACGTGAGCTTCGCACGCTTCGAACAGGCCGGACCCGACGGCGAGGACATCCCGCTCGCCGTCGTCTACCACAACGCGAACAACCCGAACTTCGAGATCGACGTCATCGACATGCGCGACCACGAGCCGCCGTTCCGCCTCGGCGAAGGCGTCTGCGTGGCCGAAGGCTCCCCATACGGCTGCGAACGAGGCGGCGCGTCGGACGAACCCATCACCAAACCATACGAGAACCCGCGCAACCCTGCGCTGCTGCAGGGCCTGCGCGGCCTCGGCATCGAAGGCATCTCCATCCACCGGCACTTCGTCTCCCTCGCCTACCGGGCCGACGGCCTGCCGCACCTCGCCATGATGCCGAAGGCCGAGGCCGCCGAGGACTTCCTTGCCGGACGGCCCTGGCGGTTCGCCGAACTGCTGCCGCCCGCGCTGGACGGCGACTGGGACACGACGGCATCGGACGGAACGGTCGAATCGGACGGCGTCGGCGCGTCGGACGGGGCATCGGACGACGAAAGCGAACACGTCGGACAGGACGGCGCGGAACGCGAGACGGAACGCAACGAGGAACGGCTCCCCGGCGAAACCCGCAGGCTCTACACCATCGGCACCGCAGGCAACCCCTCCTACGAGGCGCCGCGCATGCGCTACTCGTTCACCAGCTACACGCGCCCCGGCGAACTGCACGACGTGGACCCCGCCACCGGCGAGGACCGCCTCCTCAAACGCGGCACCGTGCTCGGCGGCTTCGACCCACGCCGCTACCGGGAACGTCGCGTCTGGATCCAAGCGCGCGACGGCGAACACGTCCCCGTCTCCCTCGTCTGGCGCGACGGCACCGACCTCCACGACGCGCCCATGTTCATCACCGGATACGGCGCCTACGAGATCTCCTCCGACCCCGCCTTCTCCGTGGCACGCCTCAGCCTGCTCGACCGCGGCGTGCTCTACGCCGTGCCCCACATCCGCGGCGGCGGCGAACTCGGCCGCGCCTGGTACGAACAGGGCCGGCGCCTCAACAAGAAGCACACGTTCGAGGATTTCGTCGACGCCACACGCGCCCTCCAGGAGGCGCACCTCGCCGATCCGGCCCGCACCGTGGCCGACGGCGGCTCGGCCGGCGGCCTGCTCATGGGCGCCGTGGCGAACATCGCGCCCGAACTGTACGCGGGCATCGAGGCGGACGTGCCGTTCGTGGACGCGCTCACCTCCATCCTCGACCCGTCCCTGCCGCTCACCGTCACCGAATGGGACGAATGGGGCGACCCGCTCCACGACGCCGACGTCTACCGGTACATGAAGTCGTACACGCCGTACGAGAACCTGCCCGCGGCCGGCAGCGAGGCGGGTAAGGCGTTCCCGCGCATCCTCATCACCACGTCGATGAACGACACGCGCGTGCTCGTCGTCGAACCGCTCAAATGGCTCGCTGCCATGCAGGAACGCGGGTTCGACGCCATCGCCAAGATCGAGGTGGAGGCCGGGCACGGCGGCACCTCCGGACGGTACAAGCAGTGGCGCGAAGTGTCCTACGAGAACGCGTGGTGTCTCGACGTCATGGGCATCAAGGAGTAGTCGGCCGAGGGGGCGTGCGGGCGTGCGGAAGCGGGTGTTCCGGCCGGCGCTCGCAGGCGTACGAGGTGTGGCACGACGCGTCTCACGGCGCGTTCAGCTTATGGACATCGTCCATGGGCGCGAAGGGCGCGCGGGTAACGTGTCGTGCCATGACTGATAACGCAACGAAGAAGTACAAGATCGCCGTCATCCCCGGCGACGGCATCGGCAAGGAAGTGACCCCCTGGGCGCAGAAGGCCCTCGAAAAGGCCGCCGAAGGCGTGGCCGAATTCGAATACGAGCACTTCGACCTCGGCGCGGAACGCTACCTGCGCGACGGCGCCATCCTGCCCGAGGAGGAGGAGGAGCGCATCAAGGCCAACGACGCCATCCTGCTCGGCGCCGTCGGTGATCCGCGTATCAAGGCCGGCATCCTCGAACGCGGCCTGCTCCTGAAGCTCCGCTTCGACCTCGACCAGTTCGTCAACCTGCGCCCGTCCAAGCTGTACAAGGGCGTCACCTCGCCGCTCGCCAACCCCGGCGACATCGACTTCGTGGTGGTGCGCGAAGGCACCGAAGGCCTCTACTGCGGCGCCGGCGGCGCGGTCCGCCGCGGCACCCCCAACGAGGTCGCCACCGAAGTGTCCATCAACACCGCGTACGGCGTGGAGCGCGTGGTGCGCTACGCGTTCAAGCTCGCCATGAAGCGCCGCAAGCACGTCACGCTCGTCCACAAGAAGAACGTGCTCGTCAACGCCGGCGACATGTGGCAGCGCATCGTCGACAAGGTCGGCGAGGAGTACCCCGAGGTCTCGCACGACTACCTCCACATCGACGCCACCACCATCTTCCTCGTGTCCGACCCGTCCCGCTTCGACGTGATTCTCACCGACAACCTCTTCGGCGACATCATCACCGACGAGGCCGGCGCCGTGGTGGGCGGCGTGGGCTACTCCGCGTCCGGCTGCATCAACGCCACCGACGAATACCCGTCCATGTTCGAGCCGATTCACGGCTCCGCGCCGGATATCGCCGGCCAGAACAAGGCCAACCCCACCGCCGCGATCCTCTCCGCCGCCATGCTGCTCGAGCACCTCGGCTTCGACGAGGCCGCCAAGCGCATCCACGCCGCGGTCGAAGCGGACATCGAGGAGCTCGGCTCCACCGTCCGCACCACCGACCAGGTGGGTCAGGACATCCTCGACCGCATGTGATGCGGTAGGTCCGGCCTGGCTGGGCTGGACGGTTTGGCTGGGCTGATTTCGGTCGGTTCGGCCGGTCCGGCTTCCGAGACGCCTCGTCATCCTCGTGATGGCGAGGCGTCTCGCGTATCCGCGACTGGGTTGTTTCGCTGATGGGGTCTCCGCGAAGCAGGCCGTGACGGTTTGTTTCGCTGAGGGCGCGGAGGCGGTTGTTATGGTGACGGTATGACTGTGGATATGACTGCGGATACGACCATGGATGTGCCCATGAACGAGGCGCGCGGGGAATACGAGGCGCGCGGAGAATACGAGGTGCGCGGGGAGTATAAGGTGCCCGGCGGCAAGCTGGTCGCGGTGACCGTTCGCTTCGACGGTGGGGGAGCGGTGACGTCGTGCCGTCTCGACGGCGACTTCTTCGTGGAGGCGACGTCCGACGCCGAGGCGGACGCGATGTTGCGCGACGTCGAACGCGCGTTGGCGTCCGGCGGCTCGGTGGAGGCCGCCATCGCCCGCCATCCGGACGCGACGTTCGTCGGCGCGGACGCACAGGCGATACGGGAGGCCTTCTCCCGTGCGACGGACCGACGTCGCGGCGGACGACGCGAGACGACGACCGAAGCCGACGGGACGTCGGAGGCCTGCGCCTCGGCGGAAGGGCGTACCGCCGTCGGCGACGTGGAGGACGCGGACTTCGCCGCGCGGTGGGCGCGGCTGTGGCCGCAGCTGGCGGTTGTGCACGACGTGCCGCGGTCGCCCGCGGAACAGATGCGCGTCGACGAGGCATGGGCGCGCGACGTCGCCGCCGGACGACGTCCCCCCACCCTGCGCGTATGGGAATGGGCCGGACCGTGCGTCGTCGTCGGACGGTTCCAATCCGTTCCGGACGAAGTGCACGAGGACGTGGCCCGCGCGGAAGGATTCGACGTGGTGCGCCGCTGCACGGGAGGCGGCGCCATGTTCATCGAACCGGACAACACCATCACCTATTCGCTGTATGCGCCGCTGTGGTTCGTGGACGGCATCGACGTGGCCGCCTCCTACCGGCTGTGCGACCGATGGCTGGTCGGCGCCCTGTGCGGGCTGGGACTGGACGTGCGGTTCGCCGGACTCAACGACATCGCCTCGCAGCACGGCAAGATCGGCGGAGCCGCGCAGCGCAGGTTCCCAGCGCCACCGGCCGCCGTGCCCGCTGCCGCCGCCGCGCCCTCGGAACCGGAGACGCTCGACGAAGCCGCAAGGCGGCGCGGGCCCGGGGCGGTGCTGCACCACGTGACCATGGCGTACGACATCGACGCCATCAGGATGGCGCGGATGCTGAACACCAGCCGCGAGAAGATGAGCGACAAGGCGGTCAGGTCGGCCGTCAAACGCGTCGACCCGCTCAGAAGCCAGACCGGCATGGGGCGGGACGAGGTGATCGGGCATCTGCTCGCATATGCGCGGGAGCGGGTTCTCGGCTAGAAGGACGGGAGTGGCCTGACGAAACGCGTCCGTACGATTGCCGACCGTACGGATGCGTCGTCGCCGGTCCCGTTCTGGGGCCGTGTGTCTGCGGAAAACGGACGATGCGCGGCGCTGCGCGGCGGAGCGCGGTGATGCGCGGGGCTCCCGGACGATGCATGACGGGCCGATGACGGTGCGGTACAATGATGCGGAAACCGGCCGGCGAATCCGATGAGGGAATGGTGATGCGAGGTGGCGCTCAAGCCCAATGCGATGCCTGAACAGGAGAACGTCCTGCTGCATACGGCACTGTTCAAACAGGTGTCGCCTGAACAGGCGGAGGAGCTCATTCCGCATCTCAACCAGGCCGAGTACGACAAGGGCGAGGCCATCTTCGAACAGGGCGGCACCGACCACCGCATGTACCTGCTGGAACGTGGCAGGGTCAAGCTCATCCGCGAATCCTCCGACAGGCGCGTGCAGCTGCTGTCCATCCACGCCCCCGGCGAGGTGCTCGGCGAGATTCCGGTCTTCGATCCCCACGGCGGCCCGCGCACCGCGTCCGCGCTGGCCATGAACCATGGCACGCGCGTGGTGTGGCTCGAGCACGACGCGCTGTTCCATTGGCTCGACCAGCATCCGCGCGTGGCCATCGACATGCTCCAGGTCATGGCCGGACGTATGCGCGCCAACAACGAGTACATCTCCGACCTCGTGTTCATGGACGTGCCGGCGCGTCTCGCCAAGACCCTGCTCAACCTCGCCTCGCGGTTCGGCGAACCGGTGGAGGCCGGGCTCAAGGTGCCGCACGACCTCACTCAGGAGGAGATGGCGCAGCTGGTGGGCTCTAGCCGCGAGACCGTGAACAAGGCGCTCATGGACTTCGCCAACCGCGGATGGATCGCGCGCGAGGGACGTTCCATCATCATCTACCAGCCGGGCATGCTCATCCGCCGTTCGCGCAGGTAGTCGCCGCAGTCCGCTCGCTCTCGCCGCAGCCCGTTTCCACGGCCTGCACGGAGCCGCGTTCAGCGGACGTGGAGGTTCCTTGGAGCGGGCTCGCCGCCCGTATGCAGCGGAAGTCGTGGTGAGTGGGGTTACTGTGAATGATTGTGGTGTGCGGCGCAAGGGCGCTTGCACGGTAGACCCGCCCACTTAGAATGGGCCGCATGCCCAAAAAGAAGTCCTTTACCGCTCGACGTGTGTTCACTCTCCTGCTGGCGTACATCATGCTGTGCGTGGGTGGCGGCGCAGTGGTCTCCCTGATGTTCCTGCCAGCCGTGTTCGGTGCCAACTCGGTGGCCAAGGCCGTGGTCCCGTCCCTGAAGGTCGAAGGCGTCGACTTCGATGTGACGGCCATGCCGCAGAAGTCCGTGATGTACGCATCCGACGGCACCACCAAAATCGCCGATTTCTACGCCGACAACCGTACCGTCGTCCCGCTGAAGAACATCTCCAAGGCCATGCAGCGCGCCGTGGTGGCGCGTGAGGACCGCCGATTCTTCCAGCATCACGGCGTCGACGTGCAGGGCGTCATGCGAGCCTTCTTCCAGACGTTCGTCAAGAAGGGCGATACGCAGGGCGGCTCCACCCTCACCCAGCAGTACGTGAAGAACGTGCTCGCCATGCAGGCGCGCGAGGACGACGACCCGATCGCCGAATACCACGCCACCGAACAGACCATCGCCCGCAAGGTGCGTGAGATGCTCATCGCCGTGCAGATGGAGAAGCAGTACACCAAGTGGGAGATCCTGCAGGGATACCTCAACATCGCCCAGTTCGGCAACCACAACCTCTACGGCGTGGAGACCGCGGCGAAACGATACTTCAACACGTCCGCCAAGGACCTCACCGTGATTCAGGCCGCCACCATCGCGGCCATCACGAAGAACCCGGCCAAGTACGACCCCACGTCCGAAGGCAACCTCAAGGCCTCGGAGGAGCAGCGCAACATCGTCCTCAAGCTCATGCTCGACCAGGACTACATCTCCCAGGCCGAGTACGACAAGGACGTGAAGATCCCGCTCAAGGACACGCTCAACGTGCAGAGCATCGACTCCGGATGCCAGGTGGCCGGCGACGCTGCGTTCTTCTGCGACTACGTGACCCGTCAGATCCTCAAGAACAAGGAGTTCGGCGCCACCGAGGAGGAGCGCAGCAAGCTCCTCAAGGAGGGCGGTCTGACCATCGTCACCACCATGGACGTCAACGCGAACTCCATCGCCATGCAGACGGCCCGCAACACCATCCCGCCCGACGACCCCACCGGTTTCGAGGTGACGATGGCCGTGATCAGACCCGGCACCGGCGAAGTGCTCGGCTTCGGCCTCAACCGCACCTATGACGCCACCGACCGCGCGAAGACCGATTCCACCCGAACGGCCGTGAACTACGCCGTCGACCAGGTCGACGGCGGCGGATGGGGCTTCAACGTGGGTTCCACCTGGAAGCCCATCAACCTGGTGGCGTGGATGCAGCAGGGCAAGTCCATCAACCAGGCGCTGAGCACCTCCACCAACGTGAGCACGCGCGGCTTCAGCTGCAACGGCATCCGATTCACCACCAACTGGCACGTGGAGAACTCCGGCGGCGGCACCGTGAGCAGCGAGACCCCGCTGCAGGGCCTCATCAAGTCCCACAACACCACGCAGGCCGCCATGGCCTCCCAAATCACGCTGTGCCCCATCGCGGACGCGGCCAAGGCCATGGGCTACCACAACTCCATCAAGGGGCATGAGGACATCTACGACTCCAACTCCTTCCAGCCCCCGATGGTCATCGGCACCGTGCAGGCGTCCCCGCTGACCATGGCCAACGTGTACGCCACCATCGCCGCCAACGGCGTGGAATGCACCCCGATCGCCATCACCAAGATGACCGACCGTTCCGGCAAGGAATACAAGGTGCCGTCCGCCAACTGCCATCAGGCCATCGACTCCGGCGTGGCGCAGACCGCCGCGTACGCGCTCAACCAGGGCGTCGTCACCAAGGGCGGCAACGCGGAGCTCGCCCAGTTGGACGACAACCGCAAGACCTTCGCCAAGACCGGTACGAACGAGAAGACGTACATGCTCACCGGCGGATTCATCCCGCAGGTCAGCGCGTACGTGGCCGTCGGCAACGCGGAGGAGCAGCAGTCGTTCAGCTACAAGACCATCAACGGCGTCTACCACTCCACCTGGTACGGCATGTACATCGCCGAGCCCGCATGGCGCGAGTTCATGCAGAACTACGTGAATGCCGCCGGCATCCCCATCAACAACGACTACGGCAACCCGGATTCCCGGTTCATGACCGCCAGCTACAGTTCGTCCGGCTCCGGCCGACGATACAGCAGCAGCGGCACCAGCGGCGGTACGACCAGTGGAACGACCGGAGGAACCACCGGCGGCACGACCAGCGGTACGACCGGAGGCACCGGCACGACCGACGGCACCACCGGACAGTGATTCGTCCGATTCGCCCGATCGGCCCGTCCAAGGCACTGTGACGTCCCTGTGACGTCCGATGCATGACGATGCGAACGCCCACCCCGACGGGGTGGGCGTTCGTCGTATCCGCAAGCCGCTTGCCGGCGTTCCGTCCGCCGACGTTCCGTCCATCGGCCCTTCCGTCGACGGGTGGGCATTCCCGACGAAACCCTCGCCGCCTTTCGGCCGCACTACAATGGGGACCGACAAGCACCCGACGCGTCGCATCGTGCCGGCACACGTCAATCGCGTCGCCCCTTACGCGGCGACGGACGGACCGGACGGCGACGCATCGGGCGGACATGACATCGAACGAAGGGGACCGCACATGGCGCAAGCCGACATCGAACAGACCAACGGGGACACCGGATCCGCCCCCATCGAAACGCCCAAGGGCTTCGACTTCCGCGGGCTCGACGTGCCGAACCTCGCCGGAGCCGCCGCCGCGGCCGGCGACGGGACAGGCAAGGGCAAGGCAGGGAAGGCCGGGAAGACCGGCAAACCCGGCAAGGGCGGCAAGAACGGCAAGGCGAAGAACAAGGCGGACAAGCAGGCGAAGGGCGCCGACGCGAATGCCGCCGAAGCCGGCGAGGGCAAGGCGCGCGGGGGAGCGGGGCTCTTCGACCCCATCACCCTGCGCGGGCTCACCATCCGCAACCGCATCTGGCTGCCGCCGATGGACACCTACTCGGCGTTCGCCCGCGACGGCCGTCCCACGCCGTTCCACTACCAGCACTACGTATCCCGCGCGCTCGGTGGCTTCGGCATGATCATCGCCGAAGCCACCGCCGTGGCGCCCGAAGGACGCATCTCCCCCTGCGACGTGGGCCTGTGGGCCGACTGGCAGATCGACTCCTGGCGTTGGATCGTCGAGGACATCAAGCAGGCCGGCGCCGTGCCCGCCATCCAGCTCAACCACGCCGGACGCAAGGGTTCCTCCGGCTGCTTCGCCGTCGGATACGAAGGCGAGACCGTGCCCGAAAGCGCGGGCGGATGGCAGACCGTCGCCCCCAGCCCCATCCCGTTCGGCGGGTATGACACGCCGCGCGCCCTGACCGTCGACGAGATCCACGGACTCGTCGGAGCGTTCGCCGCGGCGGCGGGCCGCGCCGTGGCCGCCGGCTTCCAGGCCATCGAGATCCACGCCGCGCACGGATACCTCATCTCCCAGTTCCTCGACCCGCTGAGCAACGAACGCGAGGACGAATACGGCAACGGCTTCGAAGGCCGCATCCACTTCCTGCTCGAGGTGACCGACGCCATCCGCGGCGTCATCCCGGACGACATGCCGCTGCTCGTGCGCGTCTCCGCCACCGACTGGGCCGCCGGCGGCTGGGACCTCGACCAGACCGTCGCCCTTGCGAAGATCCTCAAGGAGCACGGCGTGGACCTGGTGGACGTGTCCACCGGCGGCATCGTCTCCGGCGTGACCATCCCCGCCAAGCCCGACTATCAGGTGCCGTTCTCCGCGCAGGTGCGCAAGCGCGCCGACGTGCCGGTCACGGCCGTGGGGCTCATCACCAAGACCAAGCAGGCGCAGAAGATCCTCGCCAAGGGCAAGGCCGACGCGGTGGAGATTGGCCGCGCCGCGCTGCGCGACCCGTACTGGCCGCTGCGCGCCGCCGCCAAGCTCGGCGTGCCCGTGGAGGACGCGCCCTACCCGCCGCAGTACGTGCGCGGCGCGTTCTGAGACGTGCGTCGGTGACGTGCGCGTTTCGAGGTGTGCCGCGGTGACGTGCGCGTTTCGAGGTGAGCGGCGGTGACGTGCGCGGCGTCGCCGGTCGCGGACGGTTTCGTCCGTGACCGGTGACATCGACAGCGAATGGTGAGACAATGGGACGCATGAGTTACGTTTCCGACAGCTTCTGGCATGACGCGGTCAACAAGGCGACCTGCGACCTCTTCACCTTCGGCTACAAGCACATCATCAAACCCAACTTCGTGTTCAACGTGCCCCCGGACGAGGCGCACGACCGCATGATCGAATTCTGCCGGGTGGTCCGTCACGTGCCGCCGCTGCTGTGGGCGGAGCGCACCATGCTCGACTACACGGACCCGATCCTCGAGACGAACGTGATGGGCGTCGACTTCGCCAACCCGTTCGGCCTGTCCGCCGGACTGGACAAGAACTGCGAGATGGCGACGGTGCTCGACAACGCCGGATTCGGCTTCGAGACCGTCGGCTCCACCACGTCCCGCCCGTGCGCCGGCAACGCCAAGCCCTGGTTCCACAGGCTCCCCGAATACGATTCGATGATGGTGCACGTGGGACTCGCGAACATCGGCTCCGACAAGGTCATCGAACGCGCCGAGGAGGCGTGGACGCACGGACACGGCATGCAGGTGTCCGTTTCGATCGCCCGCACGAACGACGACCGGTGCGGCGACCTCGACGAAGGCATCGAGGACTACTGCATCTCCATGCGTCGGGCCGCCGGACGCACCGCCATGATCGAGGTCAACGTGTCCTGCCCGAACACGCACGCGGGCGAGCCGTTCACCGCCTCGCCCGAAGCGCTCGACCGCCTGTTCACCGCGCTCGACGGCATCGACCGCCCGCAGCCCACGCTCGTCAAACTGCCGCTCAACAAGCCGTGGGAGGAGTTCCGCGACCTGCTTGCGGTGCTCGCGGAACACAACGTGCAGGGCGTGAGCCTCGCGAACCTCAACAAGGACCGCACCGGCCTGCAGATCCCGCGCGAATGGGAGGGTGGCCTGTCCGGCGGGCCGTGCACCGTGGCCAGCGAGGAGCTGGTGGCGCGCACGTACCGCGAGTTCGGCGACCGGTTCGCCATCGCCGGCATCGGCGGCGTGTTCACGCCGGAGCAGGCGTACCGCAAGATCCGCGCCGGCGCCAGCCTGGTGATGTTCATCTCCTCGCTCATGTACCGCGGCCCCCAGCAGATCACGGTGCTCAAGCGCGGTCTGGCCGAGCTGCTGCGCCGCGACGGTTTCGCGTCCGTCTCCGAGGCGGTCGGCGTCGACGCCTGAGAGGGGGGCGTCGGGGCCGGGCCCGGTTCCGTGTGGTCCGGTTGCGTGTGGTCCGGTTGTGTCCGATTCTTAAGGAATGGGCGTCTGGAGGTCCGGTGGGAGGTTCCTTGCGTCCGATTCTGTAGGAACGGATGCTGCGGGGTCTGCCGTGGTCCGGTTGCGTCCGATTCTTAAGAATCGGGTGTTTGGAGGTCCGGTGGGAGGTTCCTTGCGTCCGATTCTTAAGAATCGGGTGTTTGGAGGTCCGGTGGGAGGTTCCTGGCGTCCGATTCTGTAGGAACGGATGTTGTGGGGTCTGCGTCGGGTCCGGTTGCGTCCGATTCTTAAGAATCGGGTGTTTGGAGGTCCGGTGGGAGGTTCCTGGCGTCCGATTCTGTAGGAACGGATGCTGCGGGGGCTGCCGTGGGTCCGGTTGCGTCCGATTCTTAAGAATCGGACGTTTGGGTGTGCACCGGTGATGTGCTTTTTTGTTCGCTAACGTTTTCAAAATCGAAAATATGCGACGCGAAACGCACAAGTCGGTTTGGTATATGGAAGTTTGTGTGCGATAATGTTCGTATGATATCGTCACAACGTCAACACCTGATACTGAGCAGGCTTCGCACCAGAGGTGCCGTGCGAATCACGGCCCTCAGCAAGGAGCTCGGCGTCTCCGCGATGACCATTCGCCGCGATATCGCCGAACTCGCCGACAAAGGCCTTCTGAAGCGCGTGCACGGCGGCGCCGTCACCACCAGCACGCTGTTGAGCGAACCGTTGTTCTCCGTAAAGTCGCAGATGGACATCGGGCTCAAGGACGCCATCGCCCAGGAGGCCGTCAAATACGTGGCCCCCGGCGACGTCATCGCCATCGGCGGCGGCACCACGGCCTACGTGTTCGCGCAACACCTGCTGGAAAGCCAGCAGGCCAGCGGCATCACCATCCTCACCAACTCGATCCCCGTGGCCGAACTCGTCCAGGCGCTCGAATCGAAGGATGTGGAGGTCATCGTCACCGGAGGTGTGATCACCCGATCCAATTCACTGGTCGGGCCGATCGCCGACAAGGTCATCGCCTCTCTGCGCGTCAACACCGTCTTCCTCGGCACGCACTCCGTGTCGATTCCCCGCGGCTTCCTCATGCCCAATTCGCTCGAGGCCGCAACCGACATGGCGATGATGGACATCGCCGATCGGACCATCATTTTGACCGACCACACCAAGTGGAGCTGCACATCGCTGTCGTTGTTCGCGCGGTTCGACCAGGTGGACACGGTCATCACCGACGACGGGCTCGATCACGATACCGCCGCCAAAACGAAGGAACTGGTCAACGAGCTCGTCCTGGCCGAACAGACCGAGCCCGAACAGGAAAGTGAACAGGAGTAACCATGACCGATTTCGCAGCCTACGAGCCCGGCGAATACGCGAAGGAGCACATCCGCATCACGCCGACGACCCTCGCCGACGGACGCGACTTCTTCTACCTTGACGACGACCCGGAGTACGTCTCCGGCAAGAAGACCCGCGAGCTCAAGGACCCGCGCAACCTGCCGTACCGCTTTGCCAACCAGCTGAACGCCGCCGGCGAGGAGGTGCCGTACGCGGCCCCCGAGATGCGCCGCGACCCGCTCACCGGCGACTGGATCCCGATGGCCACCGCGCGCATGAACCGCCCGATCACCGCCGGCCCCGGCGCCACCGCCAAGGGCAACCCGCTGGCCGCCCGCAAGCCCGGCGACCCGTACCAGGACGGCGAGGTCCCGGACACCGACTACAACGTCGTCGTCTTCGAGAACCGCTTCCCCTCCATGGTGCGCGTGCCCGGCCGCTCCGAGGACGTCACCTACGTGGACGGCAACCCGCTGTGGGAGAAGAAGATGGCCGCCGGCCGCTGCGAGGTCATCTGCTTCGACCCCGATGAGCACGGCCTGCCGGCCGACCTGCCGGTGAGCCGCCTGCGCACCGTCGTCGAGGCCTGGGCGTTCCGCACCGCCGAGATCTCCAAGATGGACGGCATCGAGCAGATCTTCCCGTTCGAGAACCACGGCCAGGAGATCGGCGTCTCCCTCGCCCACCCGCACGGCCAGGTCTACTGCTACCCGTTCATCGCCCCGAAGATGGAGAAGGAGCTCCAGCACACCGAGGCCTACCATGAGAAGACCGGCGGCAACCTGCTCAAGGACCTCATGAACGCCGAGCTCGAAGCCAAGGAGCGCGTCGTGCTGCGCAACCACAGCTGGGTCGCCTACGTGCCGGCCGCCGCCCGCTGGCCCCTCGAGGTCCACGTGGCCCCGGTGCGCGACGTCCTCACCATCGACCAGCTCAACGACCAGGAGCGCTGGGACCTCGCCCAGATGTACTCCACGCTCCTGAAGCGCGGCAACGCGTTCTTCGACAAGGGCGACGGCAAGGGCATGGACCTGCCGTACATCGCCGCCTGGCACCAGGCCCCGATCCACGACCCGCGCCGCGAGAACTACCGTCTGAACCTCCAGTTCTTCAGCTTCCGCCGCGCCGCCAACAAGATCAAGTACCTCGCCGGCTCCGAATCCGGCATGGCCGCCTGGATCTCCGACACCACGCCGGAACTCATCGCCAAGCGCTTCCATGAGCTCGGCGACGTGGACATCGCCGACTGATCTGCACATATACGTACGCAACGCGGTCCCATCCCGCCCATCCCCGTCGTCCGACGGCACGGACGGGGAGGGGCCGCGCCCACCAACCATCCGCAACGAAAGAACGAGAACACCAATGACTGCTGTTGAATTCATCGAACCGCTGACCCACGAGGAAGGCGTCTCCCAGGCCACCAAGCTCTTCGTCGACACCTACGGCGCCGCGCCCGAAGGCGTGTGGGCCGCCCCCGGCCGCGTCAACCTCATCGGCGAGCACACCGACTACAACGCCGGCCTGTGCCTGCCGATCGCGTTGCCGCACCGCACGTTCATCGCGCTCAAGCCGCGCGAGGACACCAAGGTGCGCGTCGTCTCCGACGTCGCCCCGGACAAGGTCGCCGAAGCCGATCTCGACGGGCTCAAGGCCCGCGGCGTGGACGGCTGGTCCGCCTACCCGGTGGGCGTCGCCTGGGCGCTGCGCGAGGCCGGCTTCAAGGTCAAGGGCTTCGACGCCGCGTTCGTCTCCTGCGTGCCGCTCGGCTCCGGCCTGAGCTCCTCCGCCGCGATGACCTGCTCCACCGCCCTGGCGCTGGATGACGTGTACGGCCTCGGCTACGGCGATTCCGACGCCGGCCGCGTCACCCTCATCAACGCCGCCATCAAGTCCGAGAACGAGATGGCCGGCGCCTCCACCGGCGGTCTCGACCAGAACGCCTCCATGCGCTGCACCGAAGGCCACGCGCTGCTGCTCGACTGCCGTCCCGAGCTCACCCCGCTCGAGAACGTCTCCCAGCAGGAGTTCGACCTCGACAAGTACGGCCTCGAGCTGCTCGTCGTCGACACCCAGGCCCCGCACCAGCTCAACGACGGCCAGTACGCCCAGCGCCGCGCCACCTGCGAGGAAGCCGCCAAGGTCCTCGGCGTCGCCAACCTGCGCGTCGCCGCCGACGGCATCGCCAAGGCCGACGACCAGTTCCAGGCCCTCAAGGAGACGCTCGACGCCCTGCCCGACGAGACGATGAAGAAGCGCGTGCGCCACGTCGTCACCGAGATCGAGCGTGTCCGCTCCTTCGTGCGCGCCTTCGCCAAGGGCGACATCGAATCCGCCGGTCGCCTGTTCAACGCCTCCCACGACTCCCTCGCCGCCGACTACGAAGTCACCGTGCCCGAGCTCGACGTGGCCGTGGACGTGGCCCGCCACAACGGCGCCTACGGCGCCCGCATGACCGGCGGCGGCTTCGGCGGCTCCATCATCGCGCTCGTCGACAAGGGCCGCTCCCAGGAGGTCGCCCAGAAGATCGCCGACGAGTTCGAGAACCGCGGCTTCCACGCGCCTCGCGCCCTCGCGGCCTATGCGGCCCCGTCGGCATCACGCGAGGCGTGATGCCCTTCGTGGACATCGGGGATGTCCACTCACCTCGCCTACGGAGAGTCCACTGGACTCTCCGTGTGACGGCTCGGCCCGCGAGGCGTGACCTTCACGGCGACGAACCGCGACACGCCCGGCGGACTTACGAAGCATCCGTGAATCCGCTACGGTGAGGTCTTGATTTGATAACCGCATGCCCCTGGCGCATTCTCAGCCAGTGGGCATGCGGTTTTTCGTTGCCGTCGGGACCCGGACGTTAGGGGTTTTCGACGCGAAGCCGATGACGCCGCATGCCACGCCTTCCGGAGGATTCCCGGAAACGATCCGTGGCGGGCAAAGCCATGGCCGCGTCGCCCGACGACGACGGGAGTCGAGTATCAAGAGAGGCCTCACGTTGTCCGAAACGCAGACAACCAACAATCAGCACACCGATCGGCGCGCCGCCGACACCACCAAACCGCATTTCGACGACCTCGCCTACGAGGTCGCCACCCCCACGAACGATGACGCCGGACGCGACTCCGGTCGCTTCGCGCATCCGCACCGCGTGATGCTTGGCCTGTACCTCGCCGTGTTCCTCGGCATGCTGTCCGAAACGTCGATGAACATCGCCCTGCCCGACCTGATGGACGAGTTCTCCGTCTCCTCCGGCACCGTGCAGTGGATGGTCGTCGGCTACATGCTCGCCATCGGCGTCGTCCTGCCGTGCGTCGGGTTCCTGCTCAAGTGGGTCAAGGCGAAGACGCTCGTCATCTTCGCGCTCGTCTGCTTCCTTGCCGGCGCGCTTGTATGCACGTTCGCGACCGCGTTCCCCGTGCTGCTCGCCGGCCGCATCGTGCAGGGCGTCAGCACCGGCATCGTCCTGCCCACCATGTTCGCGTCGATCATGCGCGTGTTCCCGCCGGTCAAGATCGGCGCGGCCAACGGCGCGGCCAACGGCGTGGCCGGTCTGGTGATCATGTTCGCGCCGGTCGTCGGCCCGACCATCGCCGGCGCGCTCATCGGCGCCGTCTCCTGGCGTGCGATCTTCGCCCTGTTCGCGCTGATCGCCGCTGTCGCGCTCGTGCTCACCGCGCTGTTCTTCGTGACCCCGATCGAACGCACGCGTCCGGCGGTCGACGTCATCTCCATCATCACTTCCGCAATCGGTTTCGGCTGCCTCGTCGCCGGCGTGAGCCTCGTCGCCGACATGGGCTTCTCCCCGGCCGTCATCGGCCTGCTGGTCGTCGGCATCGTGGTGCTCGCGTTCTATGCGCGCCGCCAGCTCACCATCGCCGATCCGCTGCTCGACCTGCGCGCGCTCGGCGTGGCCGCGTTCCGCACCCCGGCCATCATGGTCTCCTGCTCGTTCGCCTGCACGCTCGCGTTCATGTACCTCGTGCCGCAGGAACTCCAGCGCGGCCTTGGCCTGAGCTCCACCGTCGCGGGCATGCTCATGCTGCCCGGCGGCATCGTCAACGCGGTGTGCACGCTGGTCGCCGGCCGCCTGTTCGACCGTCACGGCGCCCGTCGTCTCGTGTGGATCGGCGTGGTGATGGCCGTGATCGGCGGCGCGCTGTTCTATGCGATTGGCGTCGGCGCCCCGATTGCGCTGTTCCTCGCCGCGCACATCATCGTGATGATCGGCATCCCGTTCATCCAGCAGTCCACGCAGTCCGCCGCGCTCAAGGCGCTGCCCGGCCGCATGGCCGCCGACGGCAGCACCATCCTCAACACGATGCAGCAGGTGTGCGGCGCCATCTCCACCGCCGTCGCCACATGCCTGCTGGGCCTCGGCCAGACGCACTACGCGGCCGCCGGAGGCTCGAACCCGGCGCAGGGCTTCGTGGACGGCTCGCGCTACGGCTACCTGTTCGGTCTCGCTCTGGTCGCCGTCGTGCTCGCGTTCTCGTTCGCACTGCGGGAGCGTCATGACGCGCCGAAGCTCGTGCCGGTCGAAACGGGCGTCGAACGCGCCGAGAAGGAGAACCTTGCGGCGTGAACCCCACGGTCGGACGACGTGACGTATGTGACGTACGTGCCGTCCGGACACGACACGGTCGGATGACGCGACGTCCTGACCGACGTCGCATGACATCGGATGACGTAACGTGACGTCGCAGGCCGCGGGCTTGGACGTTACGACGCATCGCAACGGGTGCCTTCCTATACTGGAAGACACCCGTATCTCGTCTTCCCCAATCTCAGGAGCTTCATGAACAAGGCAATCATCACCGTCGTCGGACACGACACCGTCGGCATCATCGCACGCGTCTGCACCTACCTGTCCAACCACAACGTCAACGTGCTCGACATCTCCCAGACCATCATCGACGGCTTCTTCAACATGATGATGATCGTCGACTACTCCAACTCCGACAAGGAATTCAGCGCCATGGTCGGCAACCTCGAGGACCTCGGCGACGACATCGGCGTGCGCATCCGCTGCCAGCGCGAGGAGATCTTCACCAAGATGCATAGGATTTGAGTCGGCCCGCTCGGCAGGCCGACTCACGCGAGGAGGTGGAAAGCCCGGTGGGCTTTCCACCGACGGAGCCATCCTTATAATCGAACTTTCCAGAAAGACAACACCATGCTGAATATCATGGAGGTCCACGAGACCAACCAGATGATCGAGCAGGAGAAGCTCGACGTGCGCACCATCACGATGGGCATCTCGCTGCTCGACTGCGCCACCGACGACGTCGACGAGACCTGCGACAACATCTACCGCAAGATCACCACCTACGCGAAGGACCTCGTCTCCACCGGCGAGGACATCGAGCGCGACTACGGCATCCCGATCGTCAACAAGCGCATCACCGTCACCCCGATCTCGCTGGTCGGCGCCAGCTGCTGCAAGACCACCGGCGACTTCGTCAAGATCGCCCACGCGCTCGACCGTGCGGCCAAGGAGGTCGGCGTCAACCTCATCGGTGGCTACTCCGCGCTCGTCTCCAAGGCCATGACCCCGGCCGAGGAGCTGCTCATCAGGTCGCTGCCGCAGGCGCTGAGCGAAACCGAGGTCGTCTGCTCGTCCGTCAACGTTGGCTCCACGAAGACCGGCATCGACATGAACGCCGTCGAACTGCTCGGCCACATCGTCAAGGACATCGCGCATGCCACGGCCGACAACGATTCCTACGGCTGCGTGAAATTCGTGGCGTTCTGCAACGTGCCCGACGACAACCCGTTCATGGCCGGCGGCTTCCACGGCGTCACCGAAGGCGACGCGGTCATCAACGTCGGCGTCTCCGGCCCGGGCGTCGTCTCCCGCGCGCTCGACGCGACAAAAGGCAAGGACTTCGAATTCCTGTGCGAGACCATCAAGCGTACCGCGTTCAAGATCACGCGCGTGGGGCAATTGGTCGCGCAGGAGGCCTCGCGCCGCCTCGGCGTGCCGTTCGGCATCATCGACCTGTCGCTGGCGCCGACCCCGGCCGTGGGTGATTCGGTCGGCGAAGTGCTGGAGAAGATCGGCCTCGAACAGGTCGGCGCGCCCGGCACCACCGCGGCGCTCGCCATGTTGAACGACCAGGTCAAGAAGGGCGGCATCATGGCGTCCTCGTACGTGGGCGGCCTCTCCGGCGCGTTCATCCCCGTCTCCGAGGACAAGAACATGATCGACGCCGCGGCCTCCGGGTGCCTCACCATCGAAAAGCTCGAGGCGATGACCTGCGTGTGCTCGGTGGGCCTCGACATGATCGCCATCCCCGGCGACACGTCCGCCGCCACGATCTCCGGCATCATCGCCGACGAGGCGGCCATCGGCATGGTCAACCAGAAGACCACCGCCGTGCGCGTCATCCCGGTGGAAGGCAAGGGCGTGGGCGAGATGGCCAACTTCGGCGGTCTCATGGGCTACGCACCCATCATCCCGGTGAACCAGACCTCGTGCGAGGCGTTCGTCACGCGCGGCGGCCGCATCCCCGCTCCGATCCACTCGTTCAAGAACTGATTTCCGGGGCCGGCTCATCCGGTTGCCGATTGCACGGCGACCGGATGAGCCGACCCCGTCGTATTCATGCGTGTTCTATGCGCCATTCGATGGCCATCCGCGCTACGAGGGGTGCATTTCGGATGCTCCGGACATCCATCTCTCCTACGAGGGGTGCCCTTTCCTCGGACCGTGACCCGAAACGGGACCAACCTCATTGGAATCACGCCGTTCGGAGCGGTTGCATACCCGGCGGGCCACCCCTCGTAGTCAGGGTAGAGCTTCGCGAACGTCGAAATACGCCCCTGATAGCGCGGATAGGCGTTCTTGGCGGTCACGCGACTGCCGATGGAAGCCCGAATCGTCCGGTCGTCCCGGAATCGGTCGCATCGGGCAGAGCATGGCCTATGCTCGGTTGTCGGTCGCGGCCCGTGAGGGCGCCGCGTACGAGCACGCAATCGAGACGAATGAGAAATCGACGGTGAAGCATATGAACGAAACCGAAACCACACCGGATACGACCCCGGAGGCCTCCGGTAACCCGGAGGACAAGGTCGAGAAGATGTTCGAATACGGCTACCGCAAGTCGAACTACGGGCCGGACGAACTCGTCACCGACGCGCACGGCAACCCGATCTCGGTGGTCGACGCGATGCTCTCCGCCGAGCAGGCCGCGGAGACCGAGACCGTCACCCCGCACCTGTGCTACTACAGCCCGCGCATCCCCGGCAACACCGGCTCCGCGATTCGCCTGTGCGCGGTGACCGGTACCATCCTGCATCTCGTGGAGCCGCTCGGCTTCAACCTGCGCGACACGAAGCTGCGCCGCGCGGGCCTCGACTACCACGACATGGCCCACGTGGTGCTGCACCCGAGCTTCGAGAACCTCGTCGAATCTATGCCGAACTCGCGCATCATCGCGTTCACCGCGCACGCCACGAAGCTGTACACGGACATCGAATACAGGCCGACCGACATCCTGCTGTTCGGCCCCGAACCGGGCAACATCCCCGATCCGATGGACATCATGGCCGGTCCGCACGTGGCCGAACAGGTCCGTCTGCCTATGCGTCCGAGCCTGCGCTCGCTGAACCTCACCAACTGCGCGTCCATCGCCATCTACGAGGCGTGGCGTCAGCTGAACTTCGCCGGCGGCCGCTGAAGCCTGCGGCCGGGGCGCCGGCAGTCAGCGAGACTGCGTCCGGCGATCCGACGGCCGGTGAACCTGCGGGTTGGATGGTTTCGTGGCTGATGGCCTGTGGCGGGTACGGCCGGTGCCTCAGCGTACGTTGGCGACGGTGTTATTCGTCGTCGCCGTCGGCGGCGTACGCTGAATCCCGCCGAGTGTACGTTGGTGACGGTGATGGTGGATAATGCCGTGCGGAACGTGCTGTCGGTGGAACGTGCTGTCGGTGGAACGTGCTGCGGATGGAAGGTCTCTGTCCGATTTCCGCCCGGTTCCGTCCGGCGGCGGGCCCGTAGTTCTGTCCGATTTCCGCCCGGTTTCGTCCGATGGTGCCATCCAGGATCCGGGGACTTTCCACTTGACGACGACTGACTCCGGTGGTTGCACCGTCGGCGTCGTCAGCCCACTGCTCACCGGCGATACGGGTCGTCGGCCGTGAGTTGGGGCACGCCGCTATCCCTGAGCATCATGAACAGGCGGTTCGAGATGAAGGCGTCCTCGTAGGTGCAGTGCAGAATCGTTGTGACTCCGGCCGCGCGTAGCGTCCGATCCCGTTCGTCCCTCTCGTTGAACAACTGCCTGGCGGTTCTGCCATGCGTCATGGAAGGGTCCTCGTATTTGGCCATGCCGTCGTATTCCAATACGATGATCCGGCCGTCGTACAAGCGCCATACGAAATCCGCGCGGAAGCGGCGGACCGGATATGCAGGATCGCGGAATTCGACCTGAAGCTGCGGTACGGCGAATCCGTTGTCGATGATGATCGCTCGGACCATCGATTCCCCGCCGTTTTCGCTTTCGGCGGTGGCGTGACGCAGCAGTGTCTGTATCGGAGTGCCGTCCTCGTGCATGCCTTTGCACGCTTCCCTCACCGTGTCCATGTCCAGGCCTTTCCTCGCCGCGGAATCGAACAGCGGCAATGCGAAACGGAACGGCAGACTCAATCCGCAGTCGATCAGAGTCCGGGTGGCGTTGGTCACTCTGATGCCGTTGACGCGTTCCGATTCGATTGATGGAACGTAGAGACGACGAACTTGGTATGGGGCTTCCTTCGTCTCGTCGTGGCCGCGTCCGTCCAATCGGGGAGACACCCGGTATCCGTTTACCGGCATCCGGCGGGACAGTTCGGCTTTGGACGTGATAAGCCGGCCTTCGTTGTTCGCGAGGTAGACGCATCGGTCGTGGATATTCCATGAATGGTCGAAGCCGTGGGCATCGGCCGCGGTCATTGCGGCGAATATCCATCGTGGATGCAGTCGAGCCAATCCGCGGGCCACATGGAGCGAACGTTGGCATGTATTCATCGTCCGCCAATATTCGGGCGGCACGTAGAGATTCTGGTAGGGGGAAATCAGTTCGCCACGGTCGGCGCGACGTTTCAGCGCCCGACGGAGGGCGTCCTCGTCTCCGAACGCGCAGCGTTGTTCCCGCATCGCCTGTTCGATGCAGGAGTTGACGGCTTTGTGCTGCTTCATCACTCTACGGTAGATGGTGTTCAGGTGATTATGCAATATGACGATTGTGGATGACACGCCGAGAGAACGTGGCATTGTGGATAACCTCGGCATTCCAGGGTGTGGATGTGTCGGTTTGGTCTGATTGGTCCGGTTCGTTCGGTTGGTCCGTTCGAATCGGTCTGGCCTGATTCGTTCGGTCGGCCTGATTCGTTCGGTCGGTTCTGTTGGTCTAGGTGATCTATTTGATTCGGACTGGTGGAATCGTCGGTCTGGTCGTCTGGTTGGTCTGGTTGTCCTGTGGGTGTGTATGTCGCCGATTCGGCCATGGGTGACTGATTGTGCCGTACGTTGGCGACGGTGTTATTCGTCGTCGCCGTCGGCGGCGTACGCTGAGGTTTGTTCAGTGTACGTTGGCGACGGTGGGTATGGGGAAAGCCGTCGGGAACGTACGGTGACGTTTGAGATGGGCGGCGAGGACGGGGCCGTTGGGGGAGTGTGACGTGGACGTCCGGATAGTGACTCTCGGAATCCAAGTCGTCGCCGTCACAGCACCGGCGAGCCGCACTGCGGGCAGAATCTCGCCGGCCGATTGCCGAGTGCGGCGCCGCACCGGGCGCAGAATCTCGACGTCGACGGGGATATCGGAGATACCGGAGATACCTGCATCGGCGTGGACGACGCGGTGGCCGGTGATGCGGTGGCCGGTGACGCGGTGCCCGTAGCCGTCGGCATAGGCGGCATGGACGGTGCCGGAGGCACCGGCATCGGCACAGGCACGGTCCGTCTGGCTGCGGCTGCGGTTTCGGATGCGCTCACCGGCATGGGTACGGGCAAGGGCACCGGAACCGGTGTCGGCACCGGTTCCGGAACCGGCGGCATGTCGGCGTGCGGCGGTTCCGACGTCTCCGTTTTGCCATGTCCGCTCCCATACCTGCGACGGCGTATCACCATGATCACCGTGACCACGATGGCCGCGATCACGGCGAGCGCCACCGCCGCCACCATGACGATGTCCCACACGCCCATGCCGCGCAGCCATCGCCAGAGGAAGAAGCCGGAACCGCCCGTGCCGGTGCCGGTGTCATAGACCCGCCATGTGGTGGTGCCGGCCTTGTCATCCGATGCCGCGACGACGAACACGCCTGCCTTGGCGCTCCATTTCATGGAATCGCCTTTGCCTTCTCCCCATTCCGAGGGCAGATCCATCTTGGTGGAGGACAACGTGCCGTCGGCGAGATTGATCGTCGAAAGGAACGTGCCTTGGAGCGGCGAACTGCCGGATCCTCCCTGGTATCGGAACACATAGGCCCCGTCGTGCGAGAAGCCCAGGAACACGCCTGAATACTTCAGATATTCGTCGTCGCCGGGGTGATAGGAAGGTACGGTACCGTGCCGGATCGCCTTGCCGGTCGTCACGTCGACGAGCGTCCACTGCGAACCCGATACAGGACCGGAGCCGGTGCCGGTGCTTCCGGAGGGACCGTATCCCTTGGAGTAGGCCAGCGCATACGATGAAGGGCCGAACGGGTCCGTCTCGGCGAAGGCCGTTCCCTTGACGAGCGGCGTCACCTTCGCATCGTCCAGTCCCAGACGGTAGATTTTCTGGTTCAGCACCTTGCCGCTGCCGTTGCGGTCCCTGACCAGATAGGTGATGAACATCGCCTTGTCGCCTTCAGTCATGTTCGCATGCGGCGCTCCGACCACCATGTCGTGCAGGTCGAATCCTTCGGGGGCCGTGATGACTTTGGAATCCGTCTGTTTGCCGGTGGAGGAATTATAGGTGCGCAGCGTGTATTCGGTCTTCGCGCCCTTCATCTCCTTCGCGACGACGAACAGCCGTGACAGGTCGCTGCCGGGGCGGATCGTCGAATCCGTAGGCAGGTCGAGGGTGACGAGGTGCTGCTTGGACACGTCGTAGACGGCGTAGCTGCTGCCGTTGTCGTCGTCCTTCCTGAGCAGCACGCGGTCGCGTGTCGCGGTATCGACCTTGTATGCGGTCATATCGCCGGACAGCTTCGTGACGTGTTTCGTGGAGGCGTCCATCCGGTTGAGTGTGTGCGTGCCGGCGTCGATGAAGAACGCCGCCGAGGAGTCCCTGGCGATGACGCCTTCGCCGCCGATTGGTGTGGTCTTGAGATTGGGGAGCGACACCAGATACCAGGATTGCGCATCCGAGTCGATGCGTTCCGCGATGGCGAGGGAACCGTCCTGCGAGACCTCCATCACGTTCATCGCGCCCTGCATGACCGCGCTACCCGACTGCACCGGTGTGGGAGGTGCGCCGGCCGCCAGGGCTTGGACCGGTGATGCCGCCATGCCGTACAGCAGCATTGCCAGCAGGATGAGGATCGCCGTGCGGCGGGCGGGTCGGGTAAGCCGTCGGATCGTTCCGCCGTGATGCGTCCCTTGGGATGACGTTGCCGTCGCCATGGAGTCGGCGCAGGTGCGTGCGTCGTCGGGCATGCCGTCGAGGTTCGTGTCGGCCATGCGCGCGTTGCCTGTGATATGCGCGATTCCAGCCGATTCGACGGTATGTGTTGTCCGCTTGTTCATCGGGCCTTCTTCATTGCGTTTCGTTGTGTCTCGCCCTGCCTCACCGCAGCGGCCGTCCGCATCTGGGGCAGAGCGGCGAGACGACGCCGGTCCACGTCATGCGGCAGTACGGGCAGAACCGCGTCAGGCCGGGTTGCGCCGGCATGGCCTGCGTCGGGCCGGGTTGCGCCGGCATGGCCTGCGCCGGCTGACGGTTGCCGTATCCAGTAGGCGCATACGGGCTTATGGCCTGCGACCCGGGGGCGTTTGGACGAGCGGCCTGTCCGATCGGGCCGTAGGCCGGTGACGGTCCGGCGACCCCCTGTCCCGCGTACCGCGGCGGTGCCGCGGGAGCGGCCGGCACACCCGGTACGGCTCCCGGCACGCTGGGCGCACTGGGCGCACTGGGCGCACCGGGTACGCCGGGGCCACCCGTCGCAATGGGGCCACCCGGTACGGCCGGCGCCGCGTTCGCCCGCCCGCGCCGCCGGGCGACGAACACGCCCACCAGCACCACGGCCACCGCGAGCGCCACGCCGCTGGCGGCCACGCCTATCCACATCCACGGTTTCCAGCCATGCGACGAGCCGTCCGAGCCGTCCGAGCCGTCCGCGGCATTCCCGCCGGCCTGGCCTTCGCCGTCCTTGCCGCTGGCGCCGTCACCAGTACCGTCCTTCGTCGCGCCAGACGTCCCGCGTTCGAGATCGTAGATGAGCACCTGCTTGCCGTTTCCGTCCGGCACGGCGAACCGGGAGCCGTCCCACGAAGCCGTGGCATGGCTGCTGCCGTACGATCCCGACACGGATTGCGGGATGGTCATCGGCTCCACCTTCCGCCCGTTCGTCACGTCGTAGGCGTACAGAGTGGTCGACCGTCCGGTGGCCGCCTCGTAGTAGATGACCGACCCATCCATGCTGCCGCTCGGCGCGGTGCCGTCCGAGGTGGCGAATGCGGTGGCCTTGCCCAACTTCGGCTCGCCCTTCCCGGAGACGCCGGTGATCGGGGCGACGCTCAGCGTTCCGCTACGTGAGCTTTCCGGTTCGTTCAGCGTGGCGTACCAATCGTCGCCGTGGAGGAATACGAACACGAGTTGTGCGTCGCCGGTGTCCGTGTGGTCCACGGAGCCGTCGTCCATGTGCACCCGGTAGAGGTTCGGTTCGCTCCAGTTGTAGGCCCAGACCGTGGAGCCGTGGTCGTCGGCCGGGCGCAGCGCCGGTGGATACGAGGGGTCGGTGCCGGCGGGGACCTTGGCCGTGCCGGTCACCTTGAACGTGGTGGCGTCCACGCGTCTGATAGTGCCGTCCGTGCCCGCCACGAAGTAGCATGATCCGTCCTTGGGCGCCACGACGAGCGGGCTGTGCGTCTCGTGCGTGACGTCGAAACTGCCGGTCTCCTTGCCGTTGGACGTGTCGAAGATGTGCACGGTCGAATGGTCCCCGGTGCGGCCGTCGTTTTCGTTCTCGACGGCGATGATGCGCGTGCCGTCATGGGTGAGCTGCCAGTTGCCCACCTTGCCCAGCTTCACGATGGCGACCGTCTTGAGCGTCTTCGCGTCCGTCACGGTGAGGGTGACGTCGCCGTCGTCGCCGGGGTTCTCGAGGAGGAGCCGTTTGCCGACTTCGTCCGTGACCGCGTATTTCGCGTCCGGCAGGGTGCCCTGCTCCTTGCCGGTCTTCGCGTCGATGACGTGCAGCGTGTCGCTGATGTCCGTGACGTACAGGCGTGTGCCGTCCGGTGAGAAGGTGACGTCGAGCGGTGATTGGTCGAGTGTGATGCGTTGCGGATCCGTGGAGAACCGCGACTGTCCGTCCGCCCCGGCTTTCGCCGGCGTCGCCCGGTGTGCGCCGTCGCTTGTGCGTTCGATGGCCGACGCCGTGCGCGGCGCGCCGGGTGCGGTGACGCCGACCGGCGCGAGGGCGAGACAGGCAAGCATGCCGATGGTCCCGATGCAGGCCACGAGCGTGAGTGCGGCGGCGCGGATCGTCGTCACGGCGGTCGATCCGCGTGGTGCGGTCGGCTCGTGCGCGCTGCGTGCGGCCGGCTCGTGCGTGTGGTGCGTATGGTACGTGTGCCATGCCCGATTCATCAGACGTTCCCCCTTACGGCGCGTGCCGTTGCGCCATATGGCCAAGTCTACGCCCTTACGCCGCTTCGGACCTCGGATGGAGCCGGGTCGTGGCGTATGCTGGACGGTACAGGGGCATGCGGTGTGGCCTGCCTGGGGAAGCGAGGGAGACGGATATGGATGGGGTGCATATGGAACGGCCGTGCGGCCGTATGGCTGTGGCGCGTGTGATGTGTGCGGGGGAGTGCATGAGGGTTCTCGCGATGCGGCTGATGCCGTTGCTGGCGGCTTTCGCGTGCATGGCGGCGATGGCGATCGCGCCGCTTCCGGCGCATGCGGCCGAGGGCATGTCCCCCGAATGGGTGGGCAACGCGGATTTCAGGAACTATGAGGACGTGTACATCGGCGGCATGTCCGACGACGGCTCGGTGGCGGTCGTGAGCGCCTCGAAGCAGTCCGACGGCGGAAACCCCGAGATCGACATGGTGACGCTCAAGGACATGTCCATCACCGAATTGCCGAAGGCCTCGAGTTCCAGCGCCGTCTTCTCCGATGACGGCGAACGCCTGTACTACGTCGATACGAAGGGGTCGGTCAGGATGGTCGACGTCGCCTCGAAGGACGTCACCACGCTGGACGATCTGGACTGGGACGATGATTCCATCCTGCTGCACGCCCACGGCGACCGGCTGCTCGTGGGGGACGGCGGCGACAGGTACACGCTGTACGACGTCAAGCGGCAGGAGACGCTCGGCACCGCGAAGGTGCACGGCGACGACGGCACGACGACGGACACTGACCTGTCCCGGATCTACACGCTCGATGTGGACGACGACGGCTCCGACGCCACGCTGCTCATCTACGACATGACCGGCAAGCATGCCGACGAATCGAAGGACGTCGAGTTGCCGGACGGATTCGTGCCGTCCCATGAGGACGTCACCTCCGCGTACTCCTATCTGGTCGGTCCCCATGACGGCAAGCTGATGGCCAATGTCCAGCTTTCGTACGACGGCGGCTACACGAACCGTCTGTGCACGCTGGACGTCTCCACCGGAAGGATGTCGTATCTGTCCGACCGGCCCGCCAGTCCGTGGTTCATCGTCGACCAGTACGTGCTGGCGGCCGAGGCCGACACCGGAGACCCGTCCGACGAATCGCCCCAGGTCGACGACGACCTTGACGATGTCGATGCGTTCGTCGTGCGCGACGTCGCCAGCGGCAGGGCCAAGTGGCGCGTCGATGACCGTTCCGTCATGCGTGCGATCGTGAAGGGCATGAACCGCATGAGCTATCTCAACAGGTTCTCGTCCGACGGCCGCTACCTGTTCTTCGCCTCGGAGACCGAGTTGGAGCGTTCCGGCTTCACCGTCGTCGACCTGTCCAAGGGGGAGACCGACAAGGTGACGCTGCCGGAATCCGACGACGCCCCCATCGGAGACGACGGCTTCACCGGCATGAACGTCTCCGCCGACGGCTCCACGCTGATCGGCGTCGCCGACATGCCGTCCGGTTCGCACGGCAAACGCCTCATGGTGTACGACACCGGCGTGGGCGACACGTGGTCGCGTCCGGCGACGTGGATCAAGCTCGGCGTGGGCGTTCTCGCCGTCGCCGCGGCGACGGTGGGTGTCATCCTGTTGGTGCTGCGTCTGCGCAGACGCGGCAGGGCCGACGCCGGTACGGCGAACGTCGCCGGCCCGTCCGGGCCTCCCATGCCCTCTGACGGCGTGACGGCGCCGCAGACCGGTGCGTCCGCCCGGTCGGGCGGCGTGCCGGCGGTCCCGATGCCGCCCGCGACCGTGACGCCCGCGGTGCCGCCGGTGCCCATGCCGACGCCGTCGCAGCCGCCGCTGCCGCCGTCCCGCCCGAAGTTCTGTTCGCAGTGCGGCGCGGCCCTGCCGGACGATGGGCGGTTCTGCACGCAGTGCGGCCACCCGATGTTCTGATTCCGGTGACCTGCGGACGGTTCCGTCGCAGGCGGAACCGTCCGTCCGCGGCTGCGGGATGGGGTGCGACGCGTACGTGTTGTACGGCTGTGCCTGCACAATGGGGCCTTCGACGGACGTGCCTGCGGACGGCAGGTACGATGGCGTCGGCCGCGACGGCATGAATCGGAGACCATCGGCGGCACGCAGGGAAGGCGGAACAGGACATGACACGTGACGGCGGCGACACCATGGCGACGGGCGCGTACGCGACCGTGCCGGAACCGACGCCTCGGCATGCCGTCGAATACGTCCGCCGGAGGCTCGCCGCATGGTGGGAGACGAACGCGCGCGACCTGCCGTGGCGGTTCGGACGCACGACGCCGTGGGGCGTCCTCGTCTCCGAGGTGATGAGCCAGCAGACGCAGATGAGCCGCGTCGTGCCCTACTGGAGCGCATGGATGGACCGGTGGTCCGACGCCGCCGCGCTCGCCGCCGCCCCCAAAGCCGACGTCATCACCATGTGGGGGAGGCTCGGCTACCCGCGCCGTGCATTGCGCCTGCAGGAGTGCGCACGGGTCGTCTCGGCCGAGTGCGGCGACGAATTGCCGCGTACATACGACGCGTTGGTCGCGCTGCCCGGCGTCGGCGACTACACCGCGTCGGCCGTGATGAGCTTCGCGTACGGCGAGCGCGTGGCCGTCATCGACACGAACATCCGCCGCGTGCTGTCACGCGTGTTCCTGGGCGAGGAGTCGCGAGGGGGCGCGGCGAGCCCCGCCGAACGGGCGCTCGCCGACGAGGTCCTGCCGAAGGATGCGTCGCGCTCGGTGACGTGGAACCAATCGGTGATGGAGCTGGGCGCATTGGTGTGCACGGCGAAGAACCCGCTGTGCGGCCACTGCCCGGTGGCGGGGGAGTGCGCGTTCCTGGCCGCGGGGCGTCCCGGGCTTGGTGAGCGGCGTACGCGCCCGCGCCAACGGTTCCAGGGGACGGACCGGCAGGTGCGTGGTCTGGTGCTCGAGGCGTTGCGCCGGCTGCCGGAGGGGACCGGCGTGCTGGAGCGCGCGACCGTCGAATCGCTGTGGAAGGACCGCGACCAGCTCGACCGATGTGTGGCCGGTCTCGACGAGGACGGTCTCATCGAACTGCTGCCCGGCGGGGACGTGCGGCTTCCGGAATAAGGGACGGTTTCGTACGGCGGTATGTGAAGAAGGATGCGGGAATGGCGTCGGGCGGCCATGCCATGACCGGACGGGAATCTAGACTGGGGGCGTTATGGCAGTGCAGAGGAACACGGCGGGCAAGGCTCCGAAGAAACGCAGGCGCAAGCTCAGCAAACGGCAGCGGGCGATCTACCGTCGCCGCCGCATCGTGGTGGGCGTGCTGCTCGCGGTGTTCCTTGCATTGGCGGTGTTCTGCGTGTACAGCATCTCGCGCGGCGTGGGCTTCGTCTACGATGCGACGTTCGGCTCGGTCTCGCATGCGGTGATGGAACGGTCCGCCGCCCCCGAGCCACATCACAGCTCGGGCGTGCGCGATTGCTCGGCGAAGGACACGCGGCTGGAGCTGACCGCGAAATCCGCCACGGTGCCGGTGGGCGGCTCCCTGGAGTGGGTGGCGACCATCGTGCACGAGGGCAACGATTCCTGCCTGTTGGACGCCTCCGATTCCGGCCGTGTGCTCACCATCACCCAGAACGGGCAGAAGGTGTGGAGCTCCGACGTGTGCCCGGTGGACGCGCGCCGTCTGCTCATGGCCAAGGGGGACAAGGACATCCAGTCGATTACGTGGGGTGCGAACAGCACCACGGACGGCCAGTGCGTGGAGAACCAGGACGAGCTGCCGAAGGTGGACCGCGGCACGTACGTGGGTGTGCTGCGGCTCAAGAACGCGCCGAAGGTGAAGAGCCAGCCGGTGACGATTGAGGTGCAGTGACGACGCCCCATACACGGCATTTGTGAAGATAGTGTGTCGATTTGTGGATGGGCGAGGTGCCGCCGGATGAATTCACGGTGAACGTCTCCTCATATCACTACTATTTTGTGTTTGCATATGGTGTGTCATATTGCGGGCATGCCACCAACGATGAAGCGTCCGCATAGGCATATGGTGGCCATGCGGCGCTCCCGGGGAACCATACGATTAGCGAGCGATAAGGAACGTCCATTGGCTACTGAGTCCAAGACGAACACCACCACCATCACCGCACGCGCCGACCAGCACGACATCGACCTGCACAAGGCGTCGGACCGCGTGAACTTCGGTTCCATCAAGGAACCCATCGACGTGCCCTACCTGCTGGGCGTGCAGACCGACAGCTTCGACTGGCTGATCGGCAACGACCGCTGGAAGGCGCGCGTCGCGAAGGACGAGGAGAACGGCACCGTCACCACGCCGCACATCTCCGGCCTCGACGAGGTCTTCGAGGAGATCTCCCCGATCGAGAACTTCGCGCAGACCATGTCCCTGACCTTCTCCGACCCGTACTTCGAGGAGCCGCGCCACACGGTCCAGGAGTGCAAGGAGAAGGACTACACCTACTCCGCGCCGCTGTACGTCAACGCCGAGTTCGAGAACGGCGACACCGGCGAGATCAAGAGCCAGACCGTCTTCATGGGCGACTTCCCGCTGCAGACCCCGCACGGCACGTTCATCATCGGCGGCACCGAGCGCGTCATCGTCTCCCAGCTCGTGCGCTCCCCGGGCGTCTACTTCGACCGCCAGCAGGACCGCACCTCCGACAAGGAGGTCTTCGGCGCGAAGATCATCCCGAGCCGCGGCGCATGGCTCGAGTTCGAGATCGACAAGAAGGACCAGCCGCAGGTGCGCGTGGACCGCAAGCGCAAGCAGTCCGCCATCGTGTTCCTCATGGCCATCGGCATGACCAAGCCGGAGATCCGCGAGGCGTTCAAAGACTACCCGCTGGTGCTCGACGCCCTCGAGAAGGAGACCCTCCAGACCCAGGACGAGGCCCTCGTCGACCTGTACCGCAAGATCCGCCCGGCCGACACCCCGACGCCGGACGCCGGCAAGAACCTGCTGGACTCCTTCTACTTCAACACCAAGCGCTACGACCTCGCCCGCGTGGGCCGCTACAAGATCGACCGCAAGCTCGGCCTCGAGACCGACATCAACGATCGTGGCCTCAAGCACGAGGACATCATCGCCACCATCAAATACCTGTGCACGCTGCACGACGGCAAGAAGACCTTCCCGGGCAAGCGCAACGGCGAGGACGTGGACCTGCGCGTGGACGTCGACGACATCGACCACTTCGGCAACCGCCGCATCCGCCAGGTCGGCGAGCTCATCCAGAACCAGCTCAGGACCGGCCTGTCCCGCATGGAGCGCGTCGTGCGCGAGCGCATGACCACCCAGGACGCCGAGGCCATCACCCCGCAGTCCCTCATCAACATCCGTCCGGTGAACGCCACCATCAAGGAGTTCTTCGGCACCTCCCAGCTGTCCCAGTTCATGGACCAGAACAACCCGCTGTCCGGCGTGACGAACAAGCGTCGTCTCTCCGCGCTGGGCCCCGGCGGTCTGTCCCGCGACCGCGCCTCCATGGAGGTGCGCGACGTGCACCCGTCCCACTTCGGCCGCATGTGCCCGATCGAGTCCCCTGAAGGCCCGAACATCGGCCTCATCGGCTCGCTGGCGACCTTCGGCCGCGTGAACCCGTTCGGCTTCATCGAGACCCCGTACCGCAAGGTCGTCGACGGCCACGTCACCGACGAGGTCGAGTACATGACCGCCGACCGCGATCTTGACCACGTCATCGCCCAGGCCAACCAGGAGCTCGACGAGAACGACAACTTCGTCAAGTCCGAGGCCCTCGCCCGAGTCGGCGAGGAGGAGGCCGTCGATGTGCCGGTCAGCCAGGTCGACTACATGGACGTCTCCCCGCGCCAGATGGTCTCCCTCGGCGCCTCGCTCATCCCGTTCCTCGAGCACGACGAGGGCCACCGAGCGCTCATGGGCACCAACATGCAGCGCCAGGCCGTCCCGCTCATCGAATCCGAGCGCCCGCTCGTCGGCACCGGCTCCGAATGGCGCGCCGCCAACGATTCCGGCGACGTCATCAAGTCCGAGAAGGACGGCGTGGTCACCTACGTCTCCGCCGACATGATCCGCGTGATGAACGACGACGGCACCACCAGCTCCTACAAGCTGGCCAAGTTCCAGCGTTCCAACCAGACGACCTGCTACAACCAGCGTCCGATCGTCCACGACGGCGAGCGCGTCGAGGCCGGCACCGTGATGGCCGACGGCCCCGCCATCGAGAAGGGCGAGCTGGCCCTCGGCAAGAACCTGCTCATCGCGTTCATGCCGTGGAACGGCTACAACTACGAGGACGCCGTCATCATCTCCCAGCGTCTCGTCCAGGACGACACGCTCTCCTCCATCCACATCGAGGAGTACGAGATCGACGCCCGCGAGACCAAGCTGGGCGCCGAGGAGATCACCCGCGACCTGCCGAACGTCGGCGAGGACGCGGTGGCCAACCTCGACGAGCGCGGCATCATCCGCATCGGCGCCGAGGTCGAGGCCGGCGACATCCTCGTCGGCAAGGTCACGCCGAAGGGCGAGACCGAGCTCACCCCGGAGGAGCGCCTGCTGCGCGCCATCTTCGGCGAGAAGTCCCGCGAGGTGCGCGACACCTCGCTGCGCGTGCCTCACGGCGAGACCGGCACCGTCATCGGCGTCAAGGAGATCACCCGCGAGGACGCCGAGGAGGACGGCGACGAGCTGCCCAACGGCGTCAACCAGATGATCCGCGTCTACATCGCCCAGCACCGCAAGATCACGGTGGGCGACAAGCTCTCCGGCCGCCACGGCAACAAGGGTTGCATCTCCCGCATCCTGCCCGAGGAGGACATGCCGTTCCTCGCGGACGGCACCCCGGTCGACATCATGCTCAACCCGCTCGGCGTGCCTTCCCGAATGAACCTCGGCCAGGTGCTCGAGCTGCACCTCGGCTGGATCGCGCACTCCGGCTGGGACATCTCCCTGGATCCGGACCTCGAGGCCGAGTGGAAGAAGCTCGTGCCCGCCGGCGCCGAGAAGGCCGAGCCGGGCACCCCGGTGGCCACCCCGGTGTTCGACGGCGTCAAGCCGGACGTGCTCAAGGGCCTGCTGTCCACCACGCTGCCGAACCGCGACGGCGACCGTCTGGTCGGCCCCGACGGCAAGGCCACGCTGTTCGACGGCCGCACCGGCGAACCGTTCGCGCGTCCGATCTCCGTGGGCTACATGTACATGCTCAAGCTCCACCACCTCGTGGACGACAAGATCCACGCCCGCTCCACCGGCCCGTACTCGATGATCACCCAGCAGCCGCTGGGCGGCAAGGCGCAGTTCGGCGGCCAGCGCTTCGGCGAGATGGAGGTGTGGGCCCTCGAGGCCTACGGCGCCGCGTACACGCTGCACGAGATGATGACCACCAAGTCCGACGACGTGGACGGCCGCGTGCGCGTCTACGGCGCCATCGTGAAGGGCGACAACCTGCCTTCCGCGGGCATCCCCGAATCGTTCAAGGTGCTCCTCAAGGAAATGCAGTCCCTCTCCCTGAACGTGGAGGTGCTCAACGCCGAAGGCCAGGCCATCGACATGAAGGACGAGGACGACGATCCGTCCAACTCCTCCGACGACCTCGGCTTCAACATCGGCGCCCGCCCCGACGCCGCCGCGAAGGAAGACCAGGCGGCCCCCACGCCCGAATACCAGTGAGACGCGGGGCGCCGCGCCGGACCGCCCGGAAGGCAGTGACGTCCATGTGACGCACGGCCCCGGGCCCGGCGGCGCGGACCCGCGCACCCCACGGTGCAAACGAACGAAACAGTCGTAGCAAAACGAGTAAGTAAGGACATCACAACAGTGCTGGACGTCAATGCATTCGACAAGCTGAGGATCGGCCTGGCCACCGCGGACGACATTCGCGGCTGGAGCCACGGCGAGGTCAAGAAGCCCGAGACCATCAACTACCGCACCCTCAAGCCGGAGAAGGACGGCCTGTTCGGCGAGCAGATCTTCGGACCGACCCGTGACTGGGAGTGCGCCTGCGGCAAGTACAAGCGCGTGCGCTTCAAGGGCATCGTGTGCGAGCGATGCGGCGTGGAGGTCACCCGCTCCCGCGTGCGCCGCGAGCGCATGGGCCACATCGAGCTGGCCGCCCCCGTCACCCACATCTGGTTCTTCAAGGGCGTGCCGTCCCGTCTGGGCTACATGCTCAACATCACCCCGAAGGACCTGGAGAAGGTCATCTACTTCGCCTCCTACATGGTCACCTCCGTGAACGAGGAGCAGCGTCACCAGGACCTGCCCGACCTGCAGGACGAGTTCGACCACGAGATCGCGAACTTCGAGAAGCGCCGCGACAACGAGATCGAGGACCGCGCCAAGAAGGTCGAGGCCGATCTGCACGAGCTCGAGGAGGCCGGCGAGGCCAAGGGCACCGCCAAGGCCAAGCTGCGCAACGGCGCCGAGCGCGACATGGCGGCCATCCGCCAGCGCTACGACGACCAGATCGCGCGCCTCAACGCCGTGTTCGACAAGTTCAAGAAGCTCAAGGCCGGCGACATCATCGACGACGTGGACCTGTGGCGCGAGATGCAGGACCGCTACGAGGACTACTTCGAGGGCTCCATGGGCGCCGAGGCGGTCAAGAAGCGCCTGCAGTCCCTCGACCTCGAGGCCATCGCCGCCGACCTGCGCGAGGAGATCAAGGACGCGTCCGAGCAGCGCAAGACCAAGGCTTTGAAGCGCCTCAAGGTCGTCAACGCGTTCCTGTCCACCGGCAACAAGCCGGAGGCCATGGTCCTCGACGTGATCCCGGTCATCCCGCCGGACCTGCGCCCGATGGTCCAGCTGGACGGCGGCCGCTTCGCGACCTCCGACCTCAACGACCTGTACCGTCGCGTCATCAACCGCAACAACCGACTCAAGCGACTCATCGAGCTCGGCGCCCCGGAGATCATGCTCAACAACGAGAAGCGCATGCTCCAGGAGGCCGTCGACTCCCTGTTCGACAACGGCCGCCGCGGCCGTGCCGTCACCGGCGCGTCCAACCGTCCGCTCAAGTCCCTGTCCGACATGCTCAAGGGCAAGCAGGGCCGCTTCCGTCAGAACCTGCTCGGCAAGCGCGTCGACTACTCCGGCCGTTCCGTGATCGTCGTCGGCCCGTCCCTGCGCATGCACCAGTGCGGTCTGCCGAAGCCGATGGCCCTCGAGCTGTTCAAGCCGTTCGTCATCAAGCGCCTCGTCGACATGAACTACGCGCAGAACATGAAGAGCGCCAAGCGTCTCGTCGACCGCGGCGACTCCGAGGTGTGGGGCGTGCTCGAAGAGGTCATCTCCGAGCATCCGGTGCTGCTCAACCGTGCGCCTACGCTGCACCGTCTGGGCATCCAGGCGTTCGAGCCGATCCTGGTGGAAGGCAAGGCCATCCACCTGCCGCCGCTTGCCTGCGCCGCCTTCAACGCCGACTTCGACGGCGACCAGATGGCCGTCCACCTGCCGCTGAGCGCCGAGGCCCAGGCCGAGGCCCGCTCGCTGATGATGGCCTCGGACAACATCCTGAAGCCGGCCGACGGCCACACCGTGACCATGCCGTCCCAGGACATGATCCTCGGCCTGTACTACCTCTCCACCGTGATCGAGGGCGCCAAGGGCCAGGGCCGCGTGTTCTCCTCGCTGGCCGAGGCCGAGATGGCCCTCGACCTGCATGAGATCGACATGCAGGCCAAGGTGCTCATCCGCGTGCCCGCCGACTTCGTCCTGCCCGCCGGCTGGGAGCCGGGCGAGCTCAAGGTGGCCGACCCGGCCGCCCAGAACGGCGAGGAGACCGTGCACGAGGAGCGCTTCCACGACGGCACCGCGCTGTTCGCCACCTCCTACGGACGCGTGCTGTTCAACCACACGCTGCCGGTGGACTACCCGTTCGTCAACGAGCAGGTCGGCAAGAAGCGCCTCGCCAAGATCGTCGACGACATCGCCACCCGCTACTCCACCGCCCAGGTGGCCGCCTCCCTTGACGCCCTCAAGGACCTCGGCTTCACCCGCGCGCCGTGGTCCGGTGTGTCCTTCGCGTTCTCCGACGTCATCGAGCCGGCCGAGCGCGGATCCCTCGTCTCCAAGTACGAGGAGGACGCCGCCACGATCAACGACAAGTACGAGATCGGCGAGCTGACCGAGGAGGAGCGCCGCCAGGAGCTCATCGACCTGTGGACCGAGTGCACCGACGAGGTCTCCAAGGCCGTGGAGCACGACTTCGATCCGCAGAACAACCTCGCCATCATCGTCCAGTCGGGCGCGCGAGGCAACATGATGCAGATCAACCAGATCGCCGGCATGCGTGGCCTCGTGGCCAACCCGAAGGGCGAGATCATCCCCCGTCCGGTGAAGTCCAACTACCGCGACGGCCTGTCCGTGCTGGAGTACTTCATCTCCCAGCACGGCGCCCGCAAGGGTCTGGCCGATACCGCACTGCGTACGGCCGAGTCGGGCTACCTGACCCGTCGTCTCGTCGACGTGGCCCAGGACGTCATCGTGCGCGAGGAGGACTGCGGCACCAAGCAGGGCATCCAGATCCGCGTGGCCGACCGCGACGCCGACGGCAAGCTCGTGCTCGTCAAGGCGGCGGACGGCGGCCCGTACTCCCGTCTGCTCGCGGCCGACGTGGTCGACCCCGCCGACGGCACCACCGTCCTGTACCACCGTGACGACGCCCTGTCCATGGACGTCCTCAAGGATCTCGTGGCCCACGGCGTCGAGTTCGTCAAGTGCCGTTCCGTGCTGTCCTGTGACTCCACGCGCGGCGTGTGCGCCAAGTGCTACGGCTGGTCGATGGCCACCAACAAGCTGGTCGACGTCGGCGAGGCCGTGGGCATCGTCGCCGCCCAGTCCATCGGCGAGCCGGGTACGCAGCTGACCCTGCGTTCCTTCCACTCCGGCGGCGTCGCCTCCGCGTCCGACATCACCCAGGGTCTTCCCCGTGTCACCGAGCTTTTCGAAGCCCGTACGCCGAAGGGCGAGTCCCCGATCGCCGAGTTCGCCGGCACCATCAAGGTCACGGACAACGAGCGCGGCCGTCAGATCATCCTCGTCCCGGACGCCGATTCCGGCGCCCCGACGGAGGACGGCGAGATCAAGCCGCTGATCTACAACGTGTCCCGCCGCGTGCCGATGCTGGTCAAGGACGGCGAACATGTCGCCACCGGCACCCAGCTCGTCGAGGGTTCCGTCGATCCGAAGAAGATCCTGCGCATCCTCAACAAGCGCGCGGCCCAGATGAACATCGTGGAGGAGGTGCACAACGTGTACCGCTCCCAGGGCGTCGACATCCACGACAAGCACATCGAGGTCATCGTGCACCAGATGAGCCGTCGCGTCACCGTGATCGACTCCGGCGACACCGACCTCCTGCCGGGTGAGCTGGTGGACCAGCGCCGTTTCCGCGACGTGAACAAGGCCGCCGTCAAGGCCGGCAAGAAGCCCGCCTCCGGCCGTCCGGAGCTCATGGGCATCACGAAGGCCTCCCTGGCCACCGATTCGTGGCTGTCCGCCGCCTCCTTCCAGGAGACGACCCGCGTGCTCACCGACGCCGCCCTGAACCAGAAGGTCGACGACCTCAAGGGTCTCAAGGAGAACGTCATCATCGGCAAGCTCATCCCCGCCGGCACCGGCCTGGCCCGCTACCGCAACGCGGTGGTCGAGCCGGACAAGGCGATCCGCGACACCATCTACCCGAACTTCGGTCTGGGCGGCGACGCGGACGGCGACGGCATCGACTTCCCCGATGGCGACATGAACGATGTGGACTTCTCCAACATCGACTTCGGCGACCTCAAGCTCGGCGAGGACTTCAACCCCGACGAGTTCCTCGGCGGAACCGAAGGCGGCGCCGACTTCGACCTCGGCGACACCGACCTGCCCGACCTGGGCGGCGACGACGCCTCCGGCAGCACGACCGACGGTACCGACGGCGCCAACGGCACCGTCTGACCCGACCGCTCCGTCCCGCATCCGTCGCATTCCCCCGAACGCAGGGGGAACGCGACGAAGATGAACGGACGGTGAATCCTTGGCAACGGCCCGGGACCCCCATCGGGGGTCCCGGGCCGTTGCCATCGATAAACGGGGTTGTATTGTCGGTTTTTCAGAGTATGGTCAGGAATCAAGTATCGCTGTGGGCGGTACGGGGAAGGTAGTTCGGGTCCCTGATCGCCCGCGGCGTGGAAGCATGACCGAGAGAAGCAGAAGGGGCCGCACGTATGGTGGCTGAAAACACGCTTGTGGGCAAGCGGTACCGCATCCTGACCCGGATAGGCAAGGGCGGCATGTCCACCGTCTATCTGGCGATGGACTCCTCGCTGAACAAACAGTGGGCCGTCAAGGAGATCCGCAACGTCTCCGATCCCGTCCAGCGCGACCTCGTCATCAGAAGTCTCACCGTCGAAGCGAACATGATCAAGCGCTTCGACCATCCGGCCATCCCGCGCATCGTGGACCTCATCGAGGAAAAGGGCTCCCTGTTCGTCGTGATGGACTACGTGGAGGGCCAGACGCTGGCCAGCCTCCTCAAGAAGGAAGGCCCGCAGAAGGAGAAGGACGTCGTCAACTGGGGCATCCAGCTGTGCGACGTGCTCGACTACCTCCACCGCCGCAAGCCGCCGGTCGTGTTCCGCGACATGAAGCCCTCCAACGTGATGCTCACGCCGGAAGGCGCCGTCAAACTCATCGACTTCGGCATCGCGCTGGAGATCGGCAAGGGCGAACGCCCCCTCATCGGCGACGACCGCCAGCTCGGCACGCCGGGCTTCGGCGCACCCGAACAGTTCGACCCGAACGGCACCGTGGACGAACGCACCGACATCTACGCGCTCGGCGCCACGCTCTTCTACCTGCTCACCGGATCGCACCCGCGCAAGAACGGCATCGTGCCGATCCGCCGCATCAACCCCGCCTTGAGCGAGGGCCTCGAACGCGTCATCGACAAGGCGACGCGCGAGAACCCGGACGAACGCTTCAACACGTGCGCCGAATTCGCGTATGCGCTCAGGCACTACCAGGAGGAGGACGCGGCGCACCGCGGCGCGCTGCTCGCCAAGTGGCGCGGCTTCCTTGCCGCGGCCATCGCCTCCGTGGTCTGCCTCGCCCTGTCCGGCGGGTCCCTGCTGCTCGCCAACCGCGCGCAGGACAACGACTACGACTACTGGATGAACAAGGCCGGACAGAGCACCGGCGACGCCCAGGCCGTGGACGCCTACCTCAAGGCCGCCGACATCAAGACCGGCAGCGTCGAACCGTACGAGAAGCTCATCGAACGCTACACGGCCGACGGCACGTTCACCGACAAGGAAGAGCGCGTCTACAACGCCGCCATCACCGCCCACTCCGACGACCTCGCCAAGGACGCGGACGCGTGGGCCTCGCTCAGCTACGACACCGGCCGCATGTACTGGTACTACTACAACGGTCCGAAGATGAAGACCGCGTCCGGCGCCTCGCAGGGCTCCGACCCGATCCGCTACGCGCGCATCCGATCCGCCTCGCAGTGGATGCACAACGCCGCGAAGGACAAGAACTTCAAGAACGCGAAGATCGCGCAGATGTACGCGGACATCGCCGACTTCAACACGCAGATCGTCCCGCTCATCAACGAGGGTGGCGACGCCGGCAAGTACAAGCCGTACTTCATCAAGCTCAACGACCTCATCGCCTCGGCCGAGTCCGAGGACAACGACGTGATCCGTCTCGAGGCCGCGAACCTCACATTGGACGCGCTGCGCGTCTACCCGCGCAAGTTCCGCGCCGACGGCGTCGGACAGGACCAGATGACGCAGCTGGCCCGCAAGGCCGGCGATCTGGCCGGCAAGGTGACGCCTACCACGGACGCGCAGGACCAATCGAAGCAGCAGGCCGAACAGGCCCTGCAACCCACGTACGAGGCCATCGCGAACGCCTTCGTCGATATCAAGGGGGATGCCAAGTGAACGCCGATACCTTCAGGACCCTCGCGGTCGTGTTCCTAGCGCTGGCCATCGTGTTGGCCGTCGTCGCCGTAATCCTTTACCGCGTGTTCGACATCCGCGCCGTGCGCGACGCGCTCACCGGCCGCACCGCCGCGCGCGAGATCGCCGACCTGCGCGGCGTGCGCGCCGGCTCCTGGCAGCATGCCGACGAATTCGGCAGGCGCGGATCCAAGCGGTCGGACACCACCGGCGGCACCGGATCGCACGAGACCAGCGACATCGCGTTCCGTCCGGTCACCGGCACCGGCTCCGGCTCTCTGCCCACCGAGGACGGCGAGACCCGCACTGGCGCAGGCGAACGTCTCGACGCGCCGGCCGCCAAGCCGGCCAAGCCGGCGAAGTCCGCGAAACGGCCGCACAAGACTGCTGGCGGGGCAGCCGCGCCCGTAAGCGGTGCGAAGGACGACAACGGCAATCCGCTCGTCGAGATCCCCGTGAACCTGGCGTCCGCCGCCGAACTCGCCGACGAAGGGGAGACCTCCCTCATGCAGTTCCGCAAGACCGACCAGCATACGACCGACGACGATGACGAATCCCGCACCATTCTGGTCCGTGGAGGAAAGAACAAGTGATGAATCCGAAGCACGAAGCATTCCATTGGCTCAAACCGGCCATCGGTTCGGCCATCGCCATCGCGGCGTTCGCGTTGGGCGTGGGCGCCATCGCCCCGGCCGCCGTGGCCGTCTCGTCCGCCGTCTCCGATCACGTCGCGTCCGCACGCAGCTTCCCCGCGGCCCGCGGGACCGGTGACGCCACCGCCGTCGCCGCGGCCTCGCCCGCGGCGCGCGCCGCGCGGTCGACCCTCGCCATCGAGGCGTACCCGGCCACCGGCGGCGTCGTCGCGAAGGACGCGAAACCGGTGAACGGCGCCACCAACGCCGACTCCCTGCGTTTCCGCATCACCCTCGACACCGCCGACTTCCCGTCCGGCGGCTTCGACCGTACCACCGGCAAGTACGACGGCGACGCCAAGGACGACGTGGCGTTCAAGTTCCGCGTCAGCCCGGTCTCGCCCGCGGGTGCCGACACCGACATCCCCGTCACGTACGGCGCGTTCACGCAGGCCCGCGACGACGCCGGCAGGGTCATCGCCGACCGGTACGTCATCTCCGAACAGGACGACGACAGCCCGCAGCTCGACCTCAAGGCCACCGGCGAGGGCGCGAGCACCGCGTTCGCCGTCGCCGCGTCCGACGACCCCGCCACCGGTCTGCCCGTCGACGGCGACGACTTCGCCGACGGCATCACCGTGCCCGCCGCAGTGGTCTACGACACCACCCCGCCGGCCGCACCCACCGCCGCCGCGTTCTCCACCGCCGACGGCGACTGGCGGAAGGCCACCGTGGACGGTGCCGACACTCGCCTGTCCACCGGCAGCGGCTCCGTCACCATCACGTTCGGCGCGCCCGTGAACGGCGACACCGTCAAGCTCACCGCCGTGGACGACAAGGGGCGTGACATCACGATCGGCTCCGGCAGGCCCACCGGTGACACGTTCGTCTGGACGCCCACCGCCACCGGCAAATACCATGTCACCGACATCACCGTCACCACCACCGACGAAGCCGGCAACCCCGTCAGCGCCAAACTCTCCGACCTCCTGCCGGAGGCCGACAAGGCGGCGTTGATCGTCGTCGACAACGCCGACGAGCAGTACAGGGGCCGCTTCAAGTACACCGTGACCGGCGACAAGGGCAACGGCAAGGTCGATGGATACTTCACGAGCGTCTCCAAGATCACCGTGGAACCGAGGAACCAGAACAACTTCGACAAGAACGTGTTCCTCCTGCATCTCAAGATTATGGAGTCGTCGAACCAGCCGCTCCTGACGCTCACCCATGACGGCGTTGACGTCACCGGCGTCACCGCCGACATCGACGAGGACACGCCGAAGGTCACCTTCACCATCCCCGACGCCACGGACGGCACGTACGAGTACCGTTTCGTCCTCGCTTTCGGCACGCAGACCTTCCATGTGGACGCCACCGCGCCCACCGTCGACTCCGTGAGCTACGGCGCCGACACGGCCAACGACCTCGCCGACGCGACCACCGGCGAAACGTTCGCCTTCAGCGGCGACCCGGACAAGGCCTCCACGCGCGACGTCACCTTCCACCTCACCGAAGCCGGCGCCGGACTCGACACGGACGGCATCGCCATCACCGGCGACGTCACCCCCATCGACGGCGGGACCGCCACCGCCCTGAAGGAAGGCAGCGACTACGACCTCGACCTCCGCGACCAGGGCAACGGCGCGTACACGCTCGTCATGACGCTCAAGACCCCGGGCACCTACGACTTCTCGAAGATCAGCGTCAAGGCCGCCGACAGGCTCGGCAACGCGGATGCCGCGACCACCTTCGACAAGGTGCCCGCGGACGCCAGCGGCACCGCCCTGCCGAAGAAGCTCACCCTCGCCGGCAGCGCCAAGGACATCAGCACCACGCTGCGCGTCGTGCGCGCCTCCGGCGACGCCGACGCCAAGGTGAACGGCGTCGACTGGCACTCCAAGACCGTCACCCTCGAAGCCGACATCGACGGCAACCCGCTCGCCGCACGCCTCGCCGCCACGTACGCCAACAACGCCAACGCGGGCGAAGCCGTCACCGGCACGTTCAACGACGCCGCGACCACCGCCGTCACCCTCGCACAGGTGAAGGTCACGTCCGACGCGAAGAACCCGGCGAAGGCCACCGCCACGTGGACCGTCTCCCAGCCGGCCGCCGACGGCCTGTACACGGCCTCCGTCGCGTCCAACACCGACGCGGACCGGCTCTTCGGCATCAGCAAGGGCACGCGAAACGTGACCTTCGGTGTGGACAGCCAGGAACCGACTATCACGGCCATCACCGGCCTCGCCGCGGCAAACACCTCCTATGACGGCAAGCGGATTTACGCCGCCTCTGGCGACCAGACGATTGGCATCACCGTCAAGGACTACCGCAAGGCCCCCGACGGTACCGTCACCACCAGCACCGACCACACGTCCGGCATCAAGACCGTGACTGTTGCCGTGCCGGCAGGCACCGATTTGGACGGCAAGGAGCTGCAGCCGGCGAAGACCGAGCAGGTCGCACTCGACGCCGACGGCAACGGCACCATCACCCTGCACGCCGAAGGCAAGTATGATTTGGGCGAGCTCACCGTCACCGCCGAGGACAACGTGACGAACAAGGTCTCCAAAGCAGCCAACGACGCCGCGTACGGGCTCAACGGGCTCGATGCCGCGGTGGTCATGAAGGCCGGCTCCGACGACGTCTCCGTCTCCGCCATCACCTTGACCGACAACGCGCCCGAAGCCAAGAAGAACATCATCGGAGAGAAGGACGGACACCCCGTCTTCATCGACGGTCGCCAAGGCTACTTCCGCGGCGACGTGTCCGCCACCTACACGGTGACCGACAAATGGTTCCCGCTCGCCCAGGGCAACGCCGGGGCGAAGGCCGCGAACCTCACCGAAGGCAGCAAGGGCAGCGGACAGGACCTGTCCCCGCTGCACGTGACCGACGGCTGGACCAAGACCGGCCAATACCAGTGGAGCGTCACCAAGCCGGTCCGCCTCGACGGCAGGACCGACAAGCAGGAGGGCGTGTACACCATCGCCTTCAGCTACCAGGGCATGCGCGACAAGGCCACCCAGGGTGCCGTCGACGGCGACTATCTCACGAACGGCACGTTCGTGATGGACTGGACCGCGCCGACGTTCGGCGAGTTCACGCTGAGCTCCGCCAGCCCGGTGTTCCGCGGCCTCCTGTTCGCCGAATCGGAGACCGTGACGCTCAACGGCATCAGCGACGACGTCGCCGGCGTAGCACCCGGCAGCGGCGACTTCGGTATCGCCGACACGGACGACAACTTCGTCAGCAGGGCGCCCAGCACCGACCCGCACACCAGCGGATTCACGCTGGACAAGGGCTCGCTCGTGCAGGATGACGCCAACGGCACGCTCGCCTTCACCCTCGACAAGGACAGCTTCCGTCTGTGGACCAAGGGCACCGCCCTCGCCATCGGCGACAAGGCCGGCAACTACGCCACCACCGGCGACCTCACCTGGCACAGCGCGTTCAAGGGCCTCGACGGCGTCGTCATCGACACCGTGGCGCCCACCATGCAGGTCTCGTACGACAACAACGACGTGCGCAACGGCAAGTACTACAAGGCGCACCGTACCGGCACCGTCACCATCGTCGAATCGAACCTCGACCTCCTCCAGGCGCGCGACGGCGACCGCACCGTCGTCACCGCCACCGTGGACGGACAGACGCGCACCGTGCCGCTGAGCGCGTTCAAGGCCGTCTCGAAGGACGGCAGGACCTACGCCGCGACCTTCGCCGCCGACAGGGACGGCGACTGGACCATCGACGCAAGCTTCGCCGATCCGCTCCACGCCGCCGCAACCTTCCACGACGAATTCACCGTCGACACCGTCGCCCCCGTGCTCGAGCTCTCGTTCAACAACAACGACGTGCGCAACGGCATGTACTACGCGGCCGACCGCATCGCCACCGTACGCGAGACGGAACGCAACTTCTCCGAAGGTGAATCGGTGATCACCACCACCGCGACCGACGACAAGGGCGCTTCGCAGAACGCGCCGGGCGGCTCCGGCTGGACTCGTGCCGGCGGCGACAAGGAGACCACGCAGTGGACCAACACCGTGGCCTTCACCGGCGAACTGCACTACACCATCAAGGCCACCGCCACCGACCTGGCCGGCAACGTGGCGCAGGAGGTCAGCGCACCCGAATTCGTCATCGACAAGACCAAGCCGTCCATCAAGATCGAACGCGTGGAGGACAAGACCGCCTACGCCGGCACCGTCGCCCCGCTCATCGACACGGACGACACGAACCTCGACGCCAAGCACGTCAAGTGGACGCTCGTCGGCGCCCACCGCGGCGAGCTCAAGGACAAGAAGCTGCCCCAATCCACCACCAAGGACACGGACAACACGCAGACCGTCGACTTCGCCGACTTCGAACGCAAGGCCGACATCGACGACGTGTACACGCTCACCGCCGAAGCCACCGACATGGCCGGCAACACGTACAAGACCGCGAAGACCTTCTCCGCCAACCGCTTCGGCTCCACGTACCTGTTCAACGCGGGCACCGAGAACCTGCGCGGCACGTACCTGAAGAAGAGCGAGCCGGTCACCGTCACCGAGATCAACGTGTCCGGACTCCAGCCCGGCAAGTCCAACGTGGTGGTCGCCCGGAACGCCTCCGCCAAGCAGCTCTCCGAGGACGAGTACAGCGTCAAGGCCGGCGACGACAAGGGCTGGAGCAGCAACGTGTACACCATCCCGGCGAAGCAGTTCGCCGCCGACGGCTTCTACCGTGTGCAGCTCACCTCCACCGACAAGGCCGGCAACCTCTCCCAGAACACCATGGAGAAGAAGGACGTCGACCGCAAGGGCGACGCCGAGGTGAACTTCGCGCTCGACACCACCGCCCCCACCGCGCACGCGCTGAACATCCAGTCCGGCGCCGTGTACTACGACCAGAACGGCCGCAACGTGGGCGTGGACGCGAAGGACAACCTCGACCTCGACTCCGCCGAGATCGCGGTGGACGGCGAGGTGCAGGCCACGTGGAAGGGCTCCACGCTGCTCTCCTCGACGCCCACGTTCCGTCTGCCCGCGGACGGCGCCCGCCATGAGATTACCGTCACTTCCGTGGACAAGGCCGGCAACAAGGCCGTCGCCACGTACGACAACGTCTATGTGGCCTCCAACTGGTGGCAGTACGCGATGAACACGCCCGCGGTCCGCAACACGCTGATCTTCGGCCTGATCATCGTGCTCGCCGTCATCGCCGGCGCCATCGTGGCGTTCAGCCGGCGCGGCAGGACCAATGGCGACCCGTTGGCCGTGTGACCCGGACGGCGATGAGGGGCCGATGATGATGGGCGCCCGGCGGACACGGTCTCCTTCACAGGGACGTGTGCGCCGGGCGCCCCGTCGTTCCGGGCGACACGCCGGCTCCGGGGATGCCGGGCGATATGGCCCGGCCCCTGTCTGCCGGACCTAGGATGGAATCGACGTTTCGATGATGATGCGGGCCGTCGCCGAAAGCGATGGGAAAGGAAGGAGAACGACATGGTCTGCGTGAATGGGGACTGCCGTCCATGGGATTGGTCGACCGATTGGTGGATCGTGGCGCTGCCGATCGCCATTCTGGTGATTGTGATCACCGCCATCGTGGTCACGATGGTGGTGGTGCCGCTGCTCGTGCTGCGCAATGTCCGCAAGAAGGAGGAGGCGATGCGTCGCCAACAGCAGGAATACGGGCAATGGCAGGGCGCGCCGTACCCGGGGATGCCGCAGATGCCGGCGGGACCGTACGCGCCGGCGGGGCCCGGTGCGCCGGGCGTGCCGGGCGTGCCGGGTGCGCCAGGTCGGATGGCGCCTCCCTATGCGGCACCGGGCGTGGCCTACCCATCCGCGACTCCGTACACGGGAGCGCCGGTGCCTTCGGCCGCTTCCCCCACGGTGACGGAAACGCCGGATGCGGTCGGTACGGTCGGTACGGTCGGTACGCCGGAGGAACACCCGACGACGACGCCCGGTGAAGGCGTCGAGGAACGATAGCGACGGTGGCATCGTGAAAGTCAGAACGACCAAGGACCGGCGAAGCGGCACGACGATCATGACGGTGTCCTCCACCCGTGGGGAGGGGCCGGACGCCGCCCATGCGCAGATGTTCGCCGCAGGCGGACCGGCACTGCTGCCGTACCGCTGTGACGTGACCGACGGCGGCGTCACCATCACATACAACGTGACCGGATGCACGACGTTGCACGACGTGTTGCGCCAGCCCGTGACGGATGGCTTGTATGCCGGCGCGCTCGTCGCCGCGTACACGGTGATGAACCTGTGCGAGGCCAACGGCGTGCCGCTTGCCGCCGTGCTCTGGGACCCCAAGCAGGTGTTCGTGGCGCCCAACGGCGGCGTCTACTTCGCCTTGGCACCGTTGACGGGACTGGGCGCCGGGCGTCACACGCCGGCGACGCTCGTGGGACTGCTGGGGGAGAACCGTCATGTGAAACCCGTCACGCCACGCGGCGAATGGCTGCAGGGTTCGGTGCGCGAATTCGCCGCACAGGTGCCGGCGTTCACCGCCGTGCAATTCGGCGGACTGCTCGTCTCCCTCGGCCTGCTGAGACCACCCGCTCAGGACGCGGCCACTGTAGGGGTGACCGTGGGCGCGACCGTCGGGAGCGAGACCATCGCATCCGTACGGGAAGACGCCACCGTGGCGGGATCGACCATCACCGCGCGGGAACATACGGACCGGAGGTCGATGCTCCTGCAACGGTTGAACGGCGTCGGGGCCGAAACGCGGCCTGAGACGCCGAAAAAGCCGGAGGTGCCGGAGGAGTCGGAACCTGACGGAACGGTGCTCTCCCATTTCGGCGGCACGCCATCGGCGGTGGCTGAGGCCCACGCCGTACCAACGGCCGCGTCGAAGGCTCCTGCAATCCCCGCACCGGAAAACGGGTCGACGCCGCAGCCGGCAGCACAGCCGACACCGGTGAGTCCGCAGGCGCAGGAGGAGACATCGCCGAAACCGACGATTCCGGCGATGCCGGTCACGCCATCCCCGAAGCCGACGCAGCCGTCCGTACAGACCGGACCGTCTCCGGACGACCGGGCGGACGACGGCGAGACGCGGATCTTCGGAAGCGCCGCGCGCACCGGCTTCACCGTCACCAGACTGCGCGATGGCCGCACGCTCAACGCCACCGGCGCCATCGCACGCAAGGCCACCATCGGACGGTCCAAGACGGCGGACCTGCACATGGGCGGCAACACCAACGTGAGCCGCATCCACGCCACCATCGAGATGCTGCCCGACGGCCGGTTCAGCATCACGGACAACGGCTCCGCCAACGGCACCAGCGTTCGGGGCCGTGAAATCGCCGCCGGCGGCACCGAATTCCTCACCTCCGGGGAGGACTTCGAGCTCGCCGACGACACGTTCATCATCACACTGCTCTAGACCGTCCCCACGCAGCGAAGTGGCCGCGGACAGGACGGAACGGAACCGGCAGGACCGGTCGTGAGACCGGGAATGACGGGAGGGACCATGAAACGATGCACAAGGTGCGGCACGATGATGCCGGACGGGCAGGCCTACTGCACGAACTGCGGCGCGCCTCTGGCCGCGGCGGCGGGTACCGGCATGACCACGAATGCGCAGGAGCAGGCGCAGGGGCATGGAAGACCCGCGCCGACGGTCCCACCGGTGCCTATGCCGGTGCCGCAGCCGGCCGCCGCGGTGCCGTCCCCGCCGTCTGCGGTGCCGCAGCCGGCGCCACCCGTACCGATGCCGACGGGCATGCCCGGCGCTCCGGACGCGCCTGCCGCCGGCGGCGACGCGGGCCGGACGGGTGGACGGAAGAAGCACGGAAAAGCGGTCCCGATCATCGCGGCCATCGTGGCGGTGCTGCTCGTCGTCGCCTCCGTGACCGGATTCCTCGTCTGGAGGCACATGCACGCCACGGACGCCGCGGACACGACGCAATCGGCATCGGCCGCCAAACCGAAGACAAAGACCACCAAGCCGAAGGCGACGCCGAAGCAACCCACCAAACCGAAGGTCAGCGAAGTCGCCATGACCGACTTCGTCTGCGACGGCCATATCACCTCCGACTGGCAGTGGACGGGCAGCGCACTCGTCTCCGTCCCCATCCCATGCCGATCCGGCGACTCCACCACCGACACCTCCGACTCGTCCACATACTCAAGCGCATCCGACCCGGAGGACGGCGAATACTCGGTGGGCGTCTGGACGCCGGCGATGGACCAATCCAAGGAGATCCACATCTCCATGCTCGAATCCGGGGAGAAGGAATACTCCGAACCGAAGATCGCCGCCACCTACGGCGACAACCCGGCCGTGTTCGTCATGTACGCCGTCAAGACCAAAGCCGTGGGCACCACGCCGGAAAGCGTCCACTTGTACGCACACCAGGTGGACCTCGACGCCGGCACGCTCGGCAAACGCATCGACCTACGCACCGAAGAAGACAACCACCTCGACAAGCAGGAGGACTACAACTACGGCATCCTCGGCTCGTCCAACACCACCGTGGCCATCGCCAAGACATGGGTGACCGACGAACCCTACCCCGGTGACGGCGACCACGACGACCTGCACGTCGGACACACCCAGGTGATGGGCCTCACCCGCGACAAGACCGAAGCCGCCACGCTGCAGAACCTCAAGGACTCCATCGAGGACCAAGGTTACGGATACAAGTCCGTCGTCAAGACCACCGCGAGCAACGTGACCATGCAGGACGTCTACATGGTCACGGACAGCTCCGGCTACCACCTGTACTCCATCGACGGCAACAAGCAGACCGCCTCGTTCGGTGAAGACTACTGTCCCGGCAACTCCGACGTCTCGGGCTGCAGCGTGGAGACCATCCGGTACATCGGCGGCGACCATTACGCGATCAGCAGCATATCCGGCGACATCATCCTCGACACCTCCACCGGCAAAGGCGAATACATGACCACGGTGCTCGGCATCGACGACGCCAAGCCGTACACCGAGGTCGACGCATGGGACCAGTTCTCCGACGGCACGCTGTACATCCTCTACAAGGGATACGACGGCGAGAAACGCGTCTTCCTGCTCGACAAGGACCTCAAGAAGACCGAAGTGCTCGACAGCGACCAATGGAACAGGCTCCTGCTCGACAGCGGCGAATTCCACGGCATCAACTACCTCACCAAACGGATCTATGTGAAGACCACCGACCAGCAGATCACGGTGGACGAGCACGGCGAATCCACCGGCGAATACTCGGAACTGCCGGAGGAGAGCGTGTTCACCGCATGCGACCACACCGCCATGAAATGGATGAAATGGTCCGTCGCCGCCCACACCGGCGACGGCAGTGACACCCGCGGCGACACGGTCACCGTGACGCGCGGCCAGGCACCCGGCCAGCCGGCGCCGAGCATGGGGACGGATGATTCCGGTACAGGTTCCGGTACGGGTTCCGGTGCGGACACGGACAGCGACTCCGACACGGACTGAAAACGGCGATGCCCCGCATGCCGCTATGCGGCGTGCGGGGCATGCGGCGTGCGGGGCATGCGGCGTGCGGGGGACGACATCCGTGGAACCCGGTACGGAATCGGACGGACGCAATGGACGGGCGGACGGACGGACGCTACGGACGACGCAACGGGCGGGCCGACGGACGGATGAACCGACGGCTGAACCGGGGCAACGGACGGGTGGACGGACGCAATACGGCTGTAATGAGGAACCCCTTCGGAGTATTCCGAAGGGGTTCCTCATTACAGCTTTCGGCAGGATGTGCCGCGGGCGGGATCAGAGCTTCTCGTTGAAGCCGTCCTGGCAGACGCTGTCCAGATCGTCCAATGCTTCGGACGGGTTGGACTCGTCGGCCATGTCGCGCAACGCGTCGCTCAGATCGCTGGACGCGTCGTACGGGTAGCTCAGATCGTAGAACTTACTGCTCAGGTCACGGAACTTGTTGTAGGTGTCCGTGCCGTATTCGATCTTGCTCAGATCGCCCAGCGCCTCCATCTGGCTCATGATGTCGCCCAGCTGGGTGATGTAGTCCTTGATGGCGGAGGCGTAGTCGGCCACGGCCTTCACGTCCTTCGTCTTGGAGACCTTGTCCAGGGCGGCGGTGCAGCTCTTGATGTACGTGTCGTACTGGGAGTAGAAGTCGCTGTCCGAATAGTAGGCGTTCGGCGTGTCGTTGCACGCGATGGCGGCCTCGTTCATCGGCACGGCGACGTTCGCCATCTTGTTGGCGAAGCTCTCGTACTGCTTGACCTTCTTCATGTACTTGTCGTACTGCTGCTTGACCTTGTCGTCACGCGTGGCCACCTTGAGGTCGCCGAACGCCTGGCTCTCGTCGGTGAACTCCTTGAGCTGCTTCTTGAGCTTGGCGGCGTCGGCGGAGTCGAACTTCGAGGACGAGCCGTAGACGGCGCTCGTGGCCTTGGTCACCTCGGAGGAGACGTCGCTGTACTGCTTCTGGATGGAGATGGTCTTGTTCATGCCGTCCAGATAGTCATCGGACTTCAGCGAGAACGGCTTGACCACCACGAACACCACGATGAGCACCACGGCCAGCACGGCCGCGACGATGCCCACGATGATGCCGATGAGCGCGCCCTTCGACATCTTCTTCTTCGGCGCGGCACCGGGAACACCGGGAACGCCAGGAACCGGAGCGCCCGGAACCGGGGTGCCGGGAACGCCCGGAACGCCAGGGGTCGGAGCGCCCGGAACCGGGGCCTGACCGTTCGGCGCAGGGTATTCGGGTGCGCCGGGAGCGGGGAATCCGGCTTCGGGAGCACCCGCCGGTGCGGGGTATTCAGGGGCGTTGACGGGGGCTGCACCCTCAGAGGCCGTTGCCGGCTCGACGGTGCCGTTAGGTGCGGGCGCTTCGACCGGCGCCGTCGCCTCAGGAGCGGCATCACCTGAAATGGGAGCGCCTTCCGGAACGCCGGCTTCGGGTGCCGTGGGGGTTCCGGGAACGGCCGGAGCCGGGGCTGCCGGAGCTGGGAACTGGGGAGCGGCGGGGAACGCCTGTTGCTGGGGGAATCCCGCGACCGGCTGGGGCTGGCCCTGCGGGAACTGCGGTTGCGCCGGATACTGCGGCTGCGCTGGGAACTGTCCCTGCGGGGGGAATCCCGGTTGCGCCGGGAACTGCGGCTGCGCAGGGTATTGGCCCTGCGGGGCGAACGGTGCCCCGGACGGTGCCGTCTGCTGCTGGGGCGCGGACTCCGGGGAGGGACGCCACTCCTGTTGCGCCGGCTGGGTGGACTGGTCGAAGGGGGCCTGTCCGTTCTGCTCGGGTTGGGCGGGCTGTGCCCCCGTCGCGTTCGGATATTCCTCACTCATGAAAGTTTCCTTTCCTTCCCCTCATCCGGTCGGGTCATTCGCCTTCGATGACCATGTCGTACAGCCGGGTGCGTGTCTCCAGCCTAGCATCGTTCGGCCTGTTTTCTTGGAAGCCGAAGATGAACAATTGGAAACGACGCGTCCGGGTGGGGTGCCGGATGAGGGGTTGCGTGAGGGGTATGGGAGGGGATGGGGCGGAAT